>JAZQSO010000108.1:0-7794 GCA_045630145.1 Candidatus Nanosyncoccaceae bacterium | reverse complement strand
GCACGGCAGAAATGGCACCGCGCACGAAATTGCTACCAGTCTTGTTTGTAAAGACTTTGAGGCCTTGCTTGGCGAGGAGCTCGGAAACGATTTTAGTTGTTGTGGTCTTGCCGTTGGTTCCAGAAATTACAACTACGCCATAAGGTAGTTTCGAGAGGGTTTTCTTGAGGAAATTTGGGTTAGTCCTCTCTACGACGAGTCCCGGCAAAGCCGATCCGCCACCGCCACGTAGTTTACTGATTTTTTGTATGCCCTTGCCGAGCAAAATACTAAAACTATCCATTAGCTCCAATCCTTTCTGGTTTTACCAAATCGTTTTAGATTGTTCTTAAATGAGAAATCTACAGCATTGCGACAGAAAACATGGGTGGCAATGCGCACGATTACGATTGAGGTGATTACGATATCTATTGTACCAAGGAGAAGCTCCCAGCTTGGCAAATTATTAAAGACGGCGCGAAGCATGAGGCTGAGTGGTGCGGAAAGCGGGAAATAAGTGAGGAAGTATAGAAGATTTGAAGTTTCACCATCCGTGAAAACATTTAGCATCATAAATGGAACAATCATGATAATTACAATGAAACCAGCGAAGCTACTGGCCTCTTTGGCGGTCGAAACAAGCGTACCGACAAGCACATTGATAGCCGTAAAGAGGAAATATGAGGCGAGAAGTAGGATGAGGTAAGTAAGGATGCTCTGAGCGTCGAGACTAATGGTATATTCGGCTGGAATGACGCCGCGCTGCAAACCGAGGTAGTAGATGGCAGCGACCGGAATAAGAAGAATAATAAGCTGGATAATGCCAATAATCATGAGGGAGATAACTTTACCTGTAATGAGATGGATTGGCTTGAGGCTAACGAGGAGAAGTTCGCTAATGCGATTCTCTTTTTCTTCGGTCATAGCGACAGATAGGCGGTTGCCGAGGACGGCCATTAAGATATAAAACAGGACAATAGCGGCAGCCGGAGCGACAAGCCTTGTGAGCTGTTCTTTGAAGTCCACGACGTGATCGTCGGCAATATCGAAAGTTGTAGTTGTGTAGTTTAGTTCGCTACTGAGAACTTTTGCATCAATAACTTTGACGTTGCGTTTGGCAGATTGGTTAAGTAGCGCCGCGATTGGTGCTTTGTAATCATCGGTAATACGGCTGTGCTCTGGCTTGCTATAGATTTCGATGTTTTGGGTTTCAGTAAAATCTTCTGGCAAATAATACAAGACATCGATTTTGCGGTCTTTGAGGTCGCGCAAGGCGACGTCTAGTTCTTCGTATTGTTGTAAGCTCTGCTCTTCGTCGGCTTCATTGGTAAAGTCGAAGTATTTGAGATATTCGGATTTGTCTACAACGGCAAGCTTGAGGCTTGCGACAGCGCTGCCGGATTCGATGCTGCTGCCGGTATTGTAGCCGACTAGCGCACAGATAAAAACGTAAGCTGCGAAAAAGATTGGTACGAGTAAGGCGGCGAGCCAAAAGCTTGGCTTCTTGAGACTGCGAACGACTTCGAAGCGAATGACATTGATGAGATTACGCATTGCTTGCCTCCCTGTTGCCGTAAATGTCGATAAAAATCTGATCTAAACTCTTGTATTTGAATTGTTTGCGAACATCCATAACTTTGCCATAGGCACAGGCGGTGCCATTCTTGAGAAGTAGGATGCTATCGCAAAGCTTCTCTACCTCGTCCATGTAATGCGTGATGAGGATAATGGTGCAGCCTTTCTTGTGTAGTCCATCGATAATATTCATGAGAAGACGACGGTTGACTGGGTCAAAACCTTTGGTCGGCTCATCAAGAATGAGTAGGTTTGGCTGATTCATAATCGTGATGCCGAGCTGGATTTTCTGCTGCTGGCCCTGAGAAAGCTTGTCGATGCGAGTCTTAGCGTGTTCGCCGAGTCCGACTTGCTTGAGGTAACGTAGGCTCCAGGCTTTGGCGCGACGCATGCCGCGAAGCTTGCCAAAATAAGTCATAACGTCGATGACGGTTTCTTTTTTGTAGAGGCCACGCTCTTCTGGGAGGTAGCCGATTTTGACTTTGCTATCAGGGCTGAATTTTTCGCCGTTTATAAGAAGGTTTCCGCTGGTGGCTTCGTAGATGCCGAGAAGTGAGCGAATAGTTGTAGTTTTACCGCAACCATTGCTGCCGAGAAGGCCAAAAATTTCGCCACGTTTTACGGAGAATGAAAGATCTTTGATGATGGTTTTGCCGCCAATTTCGATACGAAAATGGTCAACTTCAACAATATTGTCAGTTACTGGCATAAGAATATTGTAGCACTATATTAAGTCACTAAAATCGACTTTTGGCAAAAAACATTGTAATTATGCTTAGAGATTTTGATGTTTTATGTAATAGTATTCGCGGAGGTAAAAATGAAGTGTTTTTCAAAGATTTTGCTTGGCCTAGCGTGCGCGGTTTTGGGTGTAGTTTTTGGTTGAAGAAATGCATCTGCGAGGGATTTTTGGCATTATTCTGAGAATGCTGCGCATGGCTGTCGTGATGTAGAGGTTGTTTTGGCGCGCGGCTCTGGTCAGCCACAAGATATTGGCGATACTTTTTTGGAGTTGCAGAAAGACATGGCTATGGCGGCTAAAGAGGCGCAGATGAGCTATAGGATTACGGATTTGGATTATGAGGCGATTGCGATTACGCCGGGTAATGCGTTAGGGACTTATGTTTCGGCGGGCCAGGCTTATAGTTTTGGCAAGAGCGTTGCCGGCGGAGTGAAAGAGCTGGAGCACTATGCTCGTGAGCGCACTAAATCTTGTCCGAATACTTATTGGGTTTTGGCTGGTTATTCGCAGGGTGCGATGGTCATTCAGAATAGTCTAGAAGCTTTTGATCTTAATAAAATTGTCTATATTATGTATTTTGGTGATCCGAAGTTGTATTTGCCCGAGGGCGAAGGTTTTAATCCGCCAGCTTGTCGGGGCGATAGCTTGAGTGAATATAGAGTTAATGTGCCGGATTGCGATACAGATAATGGAATTTTGGGCGCTCGGAAACCTTATCAATATCCGGGACTGGAGGGGCGTTATGGCTTGTGGTGTAATAATGATGATTTTATCTGTGGGAGTTCTAAGAATCCTTTAATTACTGGCGGACATTCGTTATATGAGGAGAATGGTTCGATACGTACGGCTTCTACTTATGCTTTACGGTATCTGAAGGCCTTGCGGCGTAAAGGTTCTATATCGAGTGGTGCGAAGGGGCAAAATATATCATTGAGTTCACAGAAGAGCGTTAGTGAGGATAGGCTTGATACTGTTGTGGCGCGCTTATCGCAAATGCAGTATTTAATCGATTCTGGTTCGGCAATTA
Organism: Candidatus Nanosyncoccaceae bacterium; assembly: GCA_045630145.1. GTDB lineage: Bacteria > Patescibacteriota > Saccharimonadia > Saccharimonadales > Saccharimonadaceae > UBA2834. The sequence continues at coordinate 4,471 of JAZQSO010000108.1, read as the reverse complement.
CATTTGATGCAACGCAGAGCTTTAATGTTGATGACGAGGCGCTTGAATATGCTTGGTATTTAAATGGCGAGCTACAAGCGGCTTCTAGTCCGTATTTTAGCCATGTTTTTCGTGAGGAAGGTATTTATACGGTGCGTGTAGTGGTGAGCGATGCTTCGGGTGGGAGCTCAGATTCCAAGGCGATGGTATTAGTAGATTGGACGATTGAATCGTGGACGAATACGCCAAATCCAGTAAATGTCCATGCGGAGCGTTGTGGTGAAAAGCGGATTTGCATGAGTTGGACTCGGATGCGTGGTTCTGGGCAGTATTTAGGAGTGCGGATGAACGATTACTTTTTGGGGTACGCTGATGTTTCGAACGAAGAGCTCGTGATTGACGACGTGGATTTCTCGGATATTAGGCTTGCCGTAGGTTCTATGAATGCGAATTATGATTTAGGCGAGATGAAGGACTTGGATATTGAAGGGGTCGTGGGATCGGTGCCAACTTCGGCTTCGCTTCCCTGGTGAAGAATTCTAGCAATTATGACTCTGTCCTTTGGTTTTGTTTTAATAATTAGGTTAATGGTCAAACTCGTGAAGGATATCATTCGCGCGCAGCAATAAAAAGCGCCCAGGAATGTACAGTTCCTGAGCGCTCGACGAGTAGTAGGAGCTCTTTAAGCAAAGAGTGTCCACGCCAGTGATTTGGAATCAAATTCCAAGCGGCATTGGTTCTTGCCGACCAAGCATTCAAAGATGTGCTTGGCTGCACCGCCGATGAATTTGATGCGAGTACCGGTTGTCTCGGTAATCTCGACCTCATCACCTCCTCGTTTGCGGAAGTATAGTGGTTGGCATGGAATCTTGCTGTAGTTGAAGAGTGCCATGACCTCTACTTTCTCGCCTTGTAAAGTTTTGTTATTGTTCATAAATTACTCCTTTGAAAATATTATTTTTTGGAGTCATTTATGTGAGCCATGAATTACTCGGCTCGGTGCCGCCCGTACAAATGACAAATACGTTGCGACGAGATCTCTCGACGTCAGTGACCGAAGTGTGATGTCGTACTTATATTATATGACCGACTATTGGGCTTATGCTAGTCTTGAAATTGAGATTTTTGGCGGTCTGATTATGTGGAAAGTGAGGCCTGTGTAACTGTGCGGAAATCTGTAGAAAAGTGGTGTTTTGTTGGCGATTTTGAAAATCCTAAGAAAGCGGAAATGCACCGCTTGGTAGCGGTGCATCTGCGCAAAGTTAACTCTATGTTTATAATATTAGCACAAAGTTGCTAAAAAGTCAAGAGAATTCTATAATTTTCTGTTTTTTGCCTAGATGGCTTATTTTTTATTGTCCTAGTTAATTTGGATATGTTGGGCATTTAATATGTTTTTCGATAAAAGCATCTAAGTTAACTTAGTTGTATAAGTTCAAAAGTTCCCAAGTTTCAAAGTTCCCAAGTTTCAAAGTTAACTTAGTTAACTTGGTTAACTAAGTTGCTTCTGATGCAAGGAAGTATTTCGTGAACCGACTAATTACTTATGAAGTTTCTGAGCTTTTGCGCCGTTAAAATTGGCAAGAATATTCGTTTCGAAGGAGAAAGTGAGATTTTTTTCTTCCCTTGCACGCTTGAGGCCGAGAGCGATAATCTCATTCAATTCTTCGGTGTAATTGGTGCCAGTTTCGCGCCAGAGATGGAAGGAGAGGCTACCTGGAATCGTATTAACTTCGTTGACGTAGATTTTGCTGTTGTCTTGATCAATGATGAAGTCGATACGGATTACACCGTTGCAACCGAGAGCTTGGAAGGTTTTGATGGCAAGTTCTTGGATGGTTTTCTTCTGTTCCGCGGTGATTTTAGCAGGAAGCTCAAGCGATGGATTGGAATTATCTGAGCCCATTGTGCCGCCAAAGCTAGCATTCTTGCTACCCTTAACGCCGGACGACTTTGTGCCTTTAACGCCCTTAGTTCCCTTGGTGCCGTTGCCGAGATACTTGTCTCTGTAGCTAAGAATCTTGTCCATCTTGATTGGAGATTCGCATTCTGAGGCTTTGGCGGATTCGTAGTCACCAATAACGGAACAGTTGACCTCTTTGAGATTCATGATAGCCTTTTCGATAAGGACTTTGCTGGCATAAGTAAAGGGTTCTTCGAGGGATTTTTCGAGCTCTGCTTGATCCTTGGCGATACTAATACCGACGCTAGAGCCGAGATTAACTGGCTTAGTGATAACTGGGAAGCCGAGGCTCTTCTCGATATCTTTGCGAAGAGCGGCTTCGTCGTTTTTGTAATCATTGATTTTGTAGAGCTTGCCGTCGATGACTGGAATGTCGTTGGCGCGAAGGATTTCTTTGCAGGCGTATTTATCCATGCCTAGGGCGGAAGAAATTACGTCGCAGCCAACATATGGAATATTGAGCATCTTAACGAAGCCCTCAATTGTGCCGTCTTCGACATTGGTACCGTGAACGATCGGGAAAGCAATGTCGATATAATCGTAGATATCGTTTTTGAGTAGCTTCTTTTCGGCGCGAAGGAGCGCAACTTTCTCGCCCAGGTTAACTGGAATAACTTGTGTACTCTCTTCGAGAAGTTTTGGAATGTTGTTGTAGTTTGCGATTTCGCCGATTTTCTCGCCGGCATACATCTTGTTGTCTTTGGTGATGTAAATTGGCAAGACTTCGTACTTATTGCAATCGATATTCTCGACGGCGTGCAAAGCGGTAATAATTGATACTTCGTGCTCGACGCTGTTTCCGCCGAAGAAGACTGCGATTTTGGCTTTCATTTTGTTCTCCTTAGTAATTATCTGGTAAATCGTTTAGCAGTAAGATGTTGAGCTTTTCGGATGGATAACGCGCTCTGGCGTATTTGACGGCTTCTTGCGGCGAGTTCACGAATTGGATGTTTCTGGCTTGGAATTTCTTTGCCATAAGGCCGGCTTCGACAGCTGCGGCTTGTGAGGCTTTGCCAACTAAATAGACATAGTCTAGGTTTTGCTCTGCGATATGTTCGCCCAGCTCTTGATTGTAGCGCTCTTCGTCGTCGCCAAGCTCAATAAGGCCTGGAGTGATTACGACATGCTTACCAGCGAATTTACAAAGCGTATCGACGGCGAGATTGGCGCTCACTGGGTTGGAATTATATGTGTCGTCGATAATGTTTAGGTTGCCGTGACTGTTTAGTTCAAGTCGATGTGGCGCAGCCTTAATACGTTTGACGGTGAATTGGATGTCTTTTTCAGGGATACCTAGGTAGCGCGCAACGGCGATGGCGCCAGTAAGATTCTCGATGTTATGCTCGCCAAGTAGCGTGGTCTCGCAGGTAAAACTGCTGTCTTTGTCTGCAAAATCAAAGCTTTGGCCGGATTCGGTCGTTGTAAGATTCTCGGCTTTATAATCGAGTTTCTTAGTCTTGATGCCATATTTGCGAGACTCGGCTTTGGTTTCGTGTTTGGTTATATTTTCATTATCGAAGTTCAGGAAGATTACCCCGTCATTTTTCTGAACAGCATCAGCAAGCTCGAATTTGGTTGCAATGATATTGTTGAGGCTACCGAAAGTTTGGAGATGTTGTGGGCCGATCGAAGTGATAATGCCGAGCTTTGGCTGTGCGAGCGCGCAGCATTCGGCGATTTCGCCACGCCACATTGCGCCCATTTCGCAGATAAAAATCTCATGGGTTGGCTTAAGCTGGGTTTTGATTGTGCGCGCGATTCCGAGCGGAGTGTTGTAATTCTCTGGCGTTTTGAGAACTTCGTATTTCTTCGAGAGAAGCTCGTAAAGATAAGTTTTCATGCTAGTTTTGCCGTAGCTGCCAGTAATGCCAATGATTGTAAGATCTGGGTGTTCTTTGAGGATTTTCTTGGCCTCATTGATGTATTTGCGACGACCAATTTCTTCGACTGGTGTGAGCAAGAAGTTGGCGACTAGACAAATGAGCGGCGAAATAACCGTTAGGATGCATGGTTTCAAGATGAAGCAAAAATTGCCAAAACGGACGAGATATGTAAGTGCGATTAATATGATTTCCACGGAAAAGAGGCGCAAAATGCGGCCGGTGATTTTGAGCGGTATCTTAGCGTGGCGTTTTGGCAGATTGATGATAATTGAGAAAGCAAGCGCAATTAGAGCGATGATTTGGAGTAAAAGATTGTCGCTGATGCCGATGAGTGCAATGATGGCAAAAAGTGCGCGGAGACCAATCTTTTTGAGATTGCTCTTGCACCAATGCAAATGCATGTCTGTCTTGTAAAAATTTAGCTGGAACATGTGCAGGTAATCTACAAGACACAAGACAAGATTAATAACTGAAGCGATGGCTATAGCGATTTTCATACTATTTTTGGGTTAAAAAAGTTTTAATAATTTCACGGAACCGGTCGCGGTTTTCAAGGAAAGCAAAATGTGTCGAATATGGGAACATAACGAGGCCGGCGTCTGGGATTAACTCTTCCATAAGTTCGCCGTCAGAAATTGGCGTGGCG
>JAZQSO010000107.1:0-1791 GCA_045630145.1 Candidatus Nanosyncoccaceae bacterium | reverse complement strand
AAATACATGAATAATAAATAAAAAAGCTCGAGCTTTTTTATTGACGCTCATGCTTACTAAACGCTATAATAGTTAATGTATAGCATTTAGCGAGAATGCAAAAAAGTGAGTGAGATTATAAAGAGAGTTATTGTACTATTTTTATGTATCGCTGTTGCTTTGGGTATTTTTACTAATGTATATGCCGATTCGAATGTTCTGCGAGTTACTGCTATTGAGATTGGCAGTAAAAGCGAAACCGCAGACGTCGAGACGCCAAGCATTAGTAATAATCAAGTCCAGGGTGGTGTTGTTTTTAATGCACAGAATGACTATGCTGAGTATCTCTTTACTATTGAGAACACGGACGAATATTCCTACAGAATCGATAGTATCGAAGACGACAATTCAGTTGACGCTCTAAGCATTACGTATTCATACGATGAACAAATCGCCGCTGGTGCTGCCGCTCACGCAACAATGCGCCTAACATATTCAGACCTACTTCTTAACCAAGAAGCGGTTAATATTTCTGATCTTCATATCCAGATTCACTTTACGCGCATCAATGAAAAACAGGACGATCCTGAAGATAATCCTGGTGGTGATTCTGAGCAGACAATTGATATTAATCCAAATACTGATGACCATGTCACGATTTTTGTGTTTGGCTCTTCGATTGCTTTGTTTGCGGCAATGTTTGCGCTTCGCAATGTAATGCCACGCAAGCTACGCATTGTTGGTGATAGTGCTGCTTTGATTTTGGCCGGTAGCGCAATTAGTATTTATGCTGTTCGTGCTGCAACTGTTGAGGAAATTGACATTAATTTCTCGAACATTCACCTTGAAAGTAAGTATGAAGAATACACGGTTTACGTAAATACTGGTAATGGTCCAGTCGCGCATCAAGTGATTTATGGCACTCCGCTTTCGGATATTCTTGTTCGTCCAACCAAGGCTGGTTATCACTTCGTAAAATGGACTGATGCAAATAATACCGAAGTTAGCGAGAGCGACATTGTAACTGGCCCAATGAGTATTTCGGTCAACATGGCGCCAAATCAGTACCATGTGATTTTCCATGGTAATAATGGTACTGATGCAACTACAAACCAAACTTTGACTTATGATGCTGCCGAAGCTTTGGCAGAGAATAGCTTTGCTTATGCGGGCTATAAGTTCGATGGCTGGGCGACCAGCGCAGAAGGCGAGGTTGTTTATGCGGATAAGGAAGAGGTTTCGAACCTTACGACCGGAACTAATGACGTTGATCTTTATGCTAAGTGGTCTAAGCGCACGGATATTAAATATGTTGTCCGCCATAGCTACGAAAAGCGCATGGAAGATGGCTACACAAATGAAGATACCGATAACTATGGCTCAATTGGCGTAGATTATTCCCCAGAGCGTCAACCAAGGACCGGCTATGTAACGCCGGATCAGAAGACGCAGCAGATTTCTGCCGACGGTAGCACGATTATTGACTATGTTTATAACCTTGAGCGCAAGACTCTCGGCCTAAACGATACGGAGTTCATTGAAACTGAAACTCCTGCCGGTGAGTATAAATATGGTTATCCAATTTCGCTCACAGCTAAGAGTCGTGAAGGTTATGATTTCCTAGGCTGGAAGAATGGCGATAATACCGTTTCTGAGAATACGACCTATAGTTTTGAAATCAAGAACGATATTACTTTGGTGCCTAGCTACGCAAAGAAGAAATATACAGTTACTGTTGATCCGAACAATGGCACGCAGGCTATCACTCATAATAATATTGAGTATGGCACGTCCATGTCTGCTTTGCTCCCA
>JAZQSO010000106.1:0-3326 GCA_045630145.1 Candidatus Nanosyncoccaceae bacterium | reverse complement strand
TTAACATCAATAGTAACTTCAGAGACACCATTGATGGACTTAAGCTTGCGGTAAACATCGCTCTTCTTGGTGCCGAGCGCATTCTCGAGATTCATTTGCTCGGATACTTCTGGAGCAGTAAGGACAACACTCTTGAGCTTGGCGGTAATTTCACCATCAGCATTCTTATATGAATCGAAGAACACGGTATCCTTCGAAGCCTTAGCGCTCGTGTCGCTATTCGAAGTGAGCTTCTTTTCGAAGCCAGAAACGCCAGTTGAGTAAATCGTCTGCGTATTGTCGCCAATATTAGCAGAAGCTTTCTTCGAAATGAAAGCATTTACATCAGCACGCTTAACAGCATAGACGGAATAGCTACGCTCAAGAGTAAGCTTTGGCTTCTTATCGTCTTTAACTTCACCTTCGAGATCTGGGTCGCTCGTATATTTTGGATCAGTTGCACTGAGACTGCTTTTAATAATTAAGTAATCGCTATCAAACTCACCAGCAAGTTCTTCACGAATTTGATCGTCGCTTGGCATTGTAATAGAAGTCTTAGCTTTTTCGATGTCGTCTTTGCTAACAACCTTTACGATATCGCTTGAGCCACCAGACATTTCGGAGCTAGCAAACTTCAAGCTGCTCACATACCACGCATTAGCGTTTAGAGACCAGCCACTAGTTGCAGCTGCAATATTATATTTATCGCCATTTTCAACTGCCTCTACAGGAACAGAACCAAAGGAAACATTGTCGCTAACCCAGCACTTCTTTGTACCCTGGCACTGGAACTTAATATTATCACCAGAAATTGATCTGCCATCAGTAGCCTTATATGCCACCTCGCCATACACGAATACTGCGCCAGCACCAATCGAGACACCAGCCTCAGCCTGAGATGGAGTAATTGTAGTACCACTTGGAATCGTCACCTGAATCGTACCAGTAGCCTTCTGGCCCTTATCAAGTTCGCCAGTGGCTTCAAATTCGGTTTCAACTTTCTTATCGACAGTCTTCTGTTCAGCAAAGAAAATACCTTCTTCTGCATTGGCACTATCTTCGCCAGTTACAAATGTCACCTTTTCGGCAAAGTTAGTCTCGGAGGTCTTGATCTTTACATTAACATCTGCGTGCGCTGAAACCTTAGCCCAAATCACAAACGCAATAATCAAAACAAGTGCGACACCGCCAGCAATAATAAACTTGAGATATTTCTTGAAGTTTGGCACCTTTGTTGGCAAGGCCTTCTTTGCGCCACGGACACTCTTCTTCTCTTTTAGATCTTCCGAATCAAGCTCGAGTACTTCGTCGTCCTCAGCCTTTAGTGCGCCTTTCTTTGCGCCTTCATCTTTCGCAACTTTGAATGGTGGGCGAACTTCATCGTCTGCCTTCTCGGCAACTTTTTCGCCTTTTTTTACTACAGATTCTTCAACTTCCGCCTTCTCAGCCTTGTCTTCGGATTTCTTAGCCTCAATTACGTTGCTTGGCTCTTCGCCCATGTCTGGACGTGAGAAATCCTTTGGCAACTGCGGCTTGCTCTGAAGGGTTTTAGCGACTGGAATATTCGCAGCCATCGCAAGCTTCATGAGCGACTCATCGGAGCTAATTAAAACAGTGGTTTTATTGCTGCGCGCAGCAGTCTTAGCAATAAGCTTGATATTAACAGCACTACGCAAGACGCCGGCCTTTTTTGGCGGTACAAGAGCGACAATTTTATTCTTGGCGTTTTTAACTTTCGCAAGAATATCTGTGATATCGTCTTCTGGCTCAATATAGATGACATCTTTATTCATATTAAACTCATTATAGCATAATGCTTTTGTATAGCCCAACTCACTAATGAGACCGCTTTACTAATAATCGCTACTATTGACTAATACGGTATTTTATTATAGAATATAATAATTGTTCTTTAAAACGTTATCTATCTAGCCTCAATGCAAGGTCTTTTATGAGATTTTACATTGGGGCTAGAATCCTAGCCTACATTAATCCGAAAGGACGGTCTTTATATATGTATTTAGATTTAAAGAACGCTACTCTCGATGATGTAGCAAGAAACTATCAGGATGTCATCAAGCAGGCAAAAACCGACAGCGATTATTGCGATGAGCTGAGAGATCTTTTCTCCGAGTGCATCGGCGACGATAATCTCGGTATCGTACTTGCTCATCCCGACGCCTTCAAGGCAATCGACGACAACGGTTTTGCGGCTTGGCATGTATTTATCCTCGACACCGAAAGCAATATCGACAAGCTGATTAATGCCGGATACGACAGAAGCGAAGTTTTATCTTCTGTAGCTAACGACATTTTCTATGGCAGCCCTTATGCAGACGAGTCGCCTTCTCATTTCGCCGATGTGCTCGCAGAGCACGGAAGCGATAAGATCAAGGCTATCATCCAGGGCAACCACAAAATCAACGAGTCTTATCTCGGCGAAATCGTGGACGGTATTTGCGATTACTGCGAGGAGATGCTCGAAATCCGCAGCTTTCTCTCTGGCAACAACTAATAGCAAAAAAGTAGATAACGTATCCCCTAGGCCGAGGCGCAAGCTTCGGCCTTTTTGTTTCATTTTTAAACCCTTGCTTATGCTAAAATAATAATTACATATGGGTTTATTTCGAAAGAGTGTGCCAGCTGTAACTGGCCCCGTCATATCATCCGGAAACATTGAAGAAGTTACAGCGCAAAAGCAACAGGTCAAGAATCCTTTGAACGACTTAGTGCTCGAATATATTCGTGAGGGCGTAATCATTATCGATACCGCCGGAAATATTCAGCTCGTTAACCCAGCCGCCGAACACATGATTGGCAAGACACGCGATGAAATCATCGGCTTAAATTACTTATCTTCAATTAAACTTCTCGACAATAATAATCAGTCTGTTGCCGAGGCTAAAGATCCGATTCGTTTTTCTCAGCAGAACGGCCAAATGGGCGAAACGCGTGATTACAAATTGCAAACCCTCGACAGCAATAAAATCACACCGGTTTCTATTATCATCACGCCAACCAATGGCGCTAATTCGAGCGTAGTTGTCACTTTCCGTGATATTACCGAGCAGCTCAAAGAGGAAGAAGAAAAAGATACTTTTATTTCTACTGCCAGCCACGAAATGCGCACACCAGTCGCTAGTATCGAAGGCTATCTTGGCCTAGCCCTAAACCCAGCTACCGCCACAATCGATGCCCGCGCGAAGGCTTATCTTGAAAAAGCCCACGAAGGTTCCCAGCATCTCGGACACCTCTTCAAAGATTTGCTTGACACTACCAAGATGGACGACAACAAAGCGAGGGTTAATCTTGTGCCGGTCGAAATGACCGAACTTGTTAAATCGATT
>JAZQSO010000105.1:0-4315 GCA_045630145.1 Candidatus Nanosyncoccaceae bacterium | reverse complement strand
CATATTCACTTGCATCCGTAGTTTGAACCTTGCGACAACGATTTGTCTCGGGATTACGCTCATAACCCTCTGCGCACTCCGCAGGCGTATCGTCCTCTATAGTCTTACAGCGACCAGTTTCGGGATTAAGATATTTGCCCTCTGGACAGACCGTTTCAGTAGACTCGGCAATATTTACACAATTGCCTGTTTCGGGATTGATTTCTTTGCCTTCTGGGCAAGTCTGAAATTCTTGAAAAATATTCGCTTCGCCAGGCGTACGCGCGTAGCTTAGCTTCCACTCAGTATCTATGAGATTATACGAAAGACCGGCCTTCTGCCCGCGAGGATAGGAAGCAGTATCCAGGATATTTTCGTCATCAATGAGCTCGAGAGTGTTTTGCGAGGTAGGATTCTTCGTTAAAACTAGAGCCTCGTTTTGATAGACTAAATATGCGCCTGGTGATATATTTCCAGATAGCTCATAGCTTTTATTTTTATAACGCAAAGCCAGGCCATCAAGCTCGCAAGAAGCGCCCGAATTATAGATCTCGACATACTGCTCCGCCGCAGATTCCTCGAAATACGAATAGATTTCATTAATACGTAGCCCCTGACAAGAGCTCACAATATCTTCTTTCTGGAGGGCTTCAGGGTCTAGATCTGGATAGTACTTCTGCGGAATCAATTCGCCAGACTCAAAAACATAGCTTTGATTCCCCTCTTCAGAAGTTACGAATTTGGCGATTTGTTTATCGCAAGAAAGCTTTCCCCAACAAATCTCGTCGACCAAATCTTCGCCATCAAATAACGAGAGTTTGCCCGATGTCGAGGCAAGCCCAGACGAGCTAAAGTTATACAAATATTCGGCTGGCGCTTCCGAGAATTGCGGGCTCTTCGCATAGCCCATAACGAGCGCCTCAGCGCGCAAACTAATACCCTCTTGAAAGCTGAGCGGGCTCGACGCATTGCCACTGCTATTCGTATAGATGATTGAGTAATTATCTAATCTTAAATCCTCTTCACTGCTCTTGCGAAGCTCAAAAAAGTCATAATTCTGCGAAGAGACGTCGTCTTTATAGCCAACGTTAACGGCGTAAAAATACAGAGATGGAAGGTCGGGCTTAGGTGAATCTTCGCCCGCCTCAGCTCAAGCCGGCGTCACAATAAAACCAATTAGGAATACTAATGAAAATATGATTGTAGATGCGTATTTCGTTTTCATGCCAGCATAATAAATCATCCTCAAGAAAACTGCCAAGCATAAGTGTAATGTTTCTGCAAATATGTTAAAATTTAATCATGAGCGATTTGACGAATATCGCGATCATCCTGCTTGCGGGGGTCACGCAGGCTACTTTGCAGCTCAGTTTCGGGGCGCTAATTTTGCTATTTCATTCTAGCATTAGTAAACATCGTCGCCGCAAAACCAGTATCCTAGCAAAAAGTTACATCACTGGAACAGGCGCAATCAGCTTCCTATCTGTCGCAGCCATCGCTTTTATCCTGAGTGTTATCTTTAATGGGAGTTTCGATGCCAGAACTGCTTTGATGGTTTTAGTTGGGATTCTCCTCGTTAGCTCAATTATCATGTGGCGTTTCTACTTCCGCAAAGGCGGCCGCACAGAGCTCTGGCTTCCGCGCTCTTTTGCTAAATTTATTAGTAGGCGCGCACGCGAAACCGATGACGCAATCGAAGCCTTCTCGCTCGGCATTTTGAGTAGCTTTGCCGAAGTTCCGATTAGTCTTTCGCTCTATGTCGTGGCAGCTTATGGCATTCTTAATCTCACGGGATACTGGCAGATTATTGGGCTTCTAATCTATACTTCCCTAGCTATCCTTCCGCTCGTCATCTTGAAACATCGCATTCGCACTGGCAGCAATGTAGTCGAAGTTCAGAAGTGGCGCGTACAGAACAAATCCTTCTTGAAGTGTTTCTCAGGCTTTGGTTTTATTACACTCGCAGCAACAGTTTTAAGTTTCTGGGTAATCTAAATGGAAGACGAAGATTTTTACGAATATTCACACGATGGCGTTAAGCAAAACATCATTAAACATGGTCTAGGCCTCGGCATGCCACAAGGTTGGCTCGAGCAGATCGCCGAGCTTGCCGCTAGCGCAGTCGACAAATGGGCAGCCTCAAAGCACACAGTAACAGAGGAAGATATCCGCAATCAGGTGGTCAATCAGCTTCGTCCGCTGAACGCTGATATTGCTTATGCCTACGAAAATTATGATAAAATTATATAAGATATGGCGAGATTTGATTACGATTTAGCAGTTATTGGTAGCGGCGACGCGGGAAGCGAAGCGGCTTTTCTTGCCAACGAAGCAGGTCTATCCGTAGCAGTCATCGAATGCGATAAATGGGGCGGTTCTAGCCTCAATTATAGCGACATCCCAATGGGTGCTTTGACTTACGTTTCTCATCTTTTACACGAAACCAAGAAGGCCGCAAAGCTTGGCCTTTCTAGCAATGCCTTGCGTTACAATTACCCAACCGTCAACAACTGGAAGAATTTCGCCATGAAGCGCGCTGGCGCCGACGACGAAAGCGTTTATACCGAAGACAAAATTACTTGCTACAATGGACAAGCACATCTTTTGTCTGCACACGAAATTAGCATTGGCGAAGAAACTATCAAGGCTAAGAATATTTTGATCGCAACCGGCTCTTCCGTTCTTGATACAGGCATCAAAATCCCAGAAAACCTCGATTATTGGCTACCAGAGAACGTGCCACATATCTTAAGACCACCAAAGTCTGTCTTTATCGTAGGCGCAGGTGCGACTGGCTGTGAAGTCGCTCAGTACTTCTCAGAAATGGGTTGCGATGTCACAATTGCTGATCTTGCAGTGCGCGTACTTCCACAGGAAGACGAAGAAGTTGGCCAAGTCCTCGAAGAAATCTTCACGAAAGACAATATCACCGTTTTGACTCAGTCACGCGTAATTGCGCTCGAGAAGTCCGATAACGCCAAGAAGATTGTATTTATTCGCGGCGGCCAAGAAAAGAGCGTCAAAGCCGACGAAGTCATTCTCTGTACAGGCTCAGCGCCAAATGTCGATATTGGCCTCGAAAACGCCAAGGTTAAATACACTCACGAAGGCATCAAAGTTGGCCCAGATATGCAGACTAGCGTTAAGAACATTTATGCATGTGGTGATGTTATTGGCGGTCATAGTTCTAGCACAAAAGCCAAGATTGAAGCACGCATCGCAGCATTACATATCATCGGCAAGTCGAAGGAAGTTGTCGATTATCTCGGCCTTATCCGCACGACCAAGCTTTATCCAGAAGTCGCAGCTGTTGGCTTAACCGAAGACGATTGTATTAAGTCTGACCGCAAGTACAAGAAGGTAATTCGTCCACTTTTCTGCAATGCTTCAATTACTTCTAACTACCGTTCTGGCTTCATTAAGATGATTTGCGATAAGAGAGGCTTGTTCCTCGGCGCAACCATCATGGCACCAAACGCATCCCTAATCGCACAAGAGCTCGCCATGGCTCTACGCTACAGTATGACGATTCGCGAAATCTACGCTGTGCCACACCCAGAGAATGAATGGTCAATGATCGTACAAAACTGCTGTGAAGATTTAATGAATAACTAATAAATAGCTTCTACATTTCATTTCTCTCAATCTCGCTACGCTCATGACGTTTCGAGAAATGAAAGTAGAAGCATTTTTTGTTACCCATTAAACCTTCGACCATTACAGTTTCAAGAAATAAAGGTGGGGATTTTTTGTTGTTCATTAAATCTCTAGTCGGATATAAAAAATTACGCCGAATTGGCGTTTTCACTTTTCATAACATGGTCGGGGGGGTTGAATTTGAACCAACGACCTTCTGGTTATGGGCCAGACGAGCTACCAGGCTGCTCTACCCCGCGATATGTTACTTATATTATAGCATTTATTTGGCTTTGTCAAGCGCTTAGAAGAGGAGCTCAAGCCACTGTTCAAAATTACTCTTTTCTTCGATTTGCGAGACTGTCTCCTCTTTATGAGCGTTTTTCGCCTCCTCAGAATTCTTGGGCAGGATCACCATCGTTTCTCCTTCCTCCATCATACCGCCCTTAGAGCGCGCCATGAGCTCCTTGTATTCATCAGTTTTTAGGTATTGTTGTTCAAGTTTTAACTTCTCGACCTCGAGTGCTACAAGCTGCGCTTCACGCCTTTTGTCCTGTAGCTTCTGTTTGAGTTGCCAGTTACGCGACATAGAATTAATGGCACCAAAAGTAGACCACAAGCAGACAATGAGTGCTAAAACCTCCACGATATTACTTGCGGTTAAGTAATCGTTTCTTAAACGATAGAAAAAGCGACGTAC
>JAZQSO010000104.1:0-14293 GCA_045630145.1 Candidatus Nanosyncoccaceae bacterium | reverse complement strand
CACGGCAACGGCGTCATTCTCGCCGACACTAAAAAGGCCGCCAAGTCCGCTCTCCAAGCTTTCTACCTCTATAATGAAGACGGCACCAACATCTTGCTTCAAGAATTTATTAAACAAACCGCCGGCACTGACATCCGCGCTTTCGTCGTTGGCAACCGCGTTATCGCCTCTATGCAACGCGCCTCCCTTGACGACGACTTCCGCTCCAACCTCCACCAAGGCGGCGCTGGCACTCCCATCAAACTCACCGACGAAGAAAAGAAAGTCGCCCTTAAAGCCGCGAAAGCGATGGGTCTCCACATCTGCGGCGTCGATATTATGCGCTCCGCCCGTGGTCCACTCGTCCTCGAGGTCAACGCCTCCCCAGGCTTTGGCATCGAAAAAGTCACCGGTCGCGACGTCGCTTCGAAAATCATTGAATACATTGAACACAACGCACCGCGTAAAAACGGCAAAGACCGCGTTGGCGCCTAAATTGCCCGTGCGCCCGTAGCTCAGTGGATAGAGCACTGGTTTCCGGTACCAGGTGTCGGAGGTTCGACTCCTCTCGGGTGTACCATAATTCGGGCTAAATTTGCCCATCTTAAGAATTGAAATATGGAAAACGAAATTATACTTGAACTTAAAGATGGTAAGCTATCCAAGGATGAGTTGGAGGAGCTTTGCACGCTCGGCTACAATCTCGAGAATGGTATCTTGTTTAAGCAAGATAAAGGGAAAGCGCTCGCGATCTACAAGCGTGCCTACGAAGAGGGCAGCTCGAAGGGCGCAAACAACTTTGGTTATCTTTTAGCACTCCTTGGCAATTCGCGCAGTGCGACCATGATGGCACTCTCGATTCTCGAAGAGTCTGCGAAGGCTGGTAATACGACTGCCATGGTAAACATCGGCAATATTTATGAATATGGTCAGCGTACAGGGAAGCCGGAATATAAAGAGGCGGCTAAGTGGTACCAGCGTGCCGCTTTGCTCGGCGACAAGCGCGGCTCGTTTAATTATGCGAATCTCTTGCATCATGGGCGTGGCGTTAGGCGTGATCGTGAAACGGCTTTCTGCATCTTTGAGAAGCTTGCCAAGAATGGTATTCGCGAGGCACCATTCTTCCTCGGCCTTTATTACGAAAATGGCTACGTTGTGGAGAAGAACTATTCTGAAGCTATCCGTCATTATCAGGCTGGTGCCAGCATGAACGATCCATATTGCTATAACCAACTCGGACGCATGTATTGTCTTGGGCTTGGTATTCCGAAAAAGGAGCCAAAGATGGGTTTCTATTATTACGAACAGGCTGCAAAGCTTGGCGATGTGACTGGCCTCTCGAATATGGCCTACGCTTACGAAACAGGGCAAGGCGTTGAGGTGAATATTGTCAAAGCAGTCGAGTATTATAGTAAGGCTGCCGAAGCTGGTGAAGTGAATGCGATCGAAGCGCTTGAGCGCCTTAAGAACGAATTAATGCCAGAAATGCCGAAGCGCAAAACGAAAACCATTACAAAGTCTTCGAAGAAAACCGACAAAAAAGATGCTTCAAGCTCTTCTGAACAGAGTAATTCAGAGAAATAAAAAGCACTTGCATTTTAAAAATGCTTGTGTAATAATGTAATTAAGTTTTGTAGGTCAAAACAAAAAGGTCAAAAATAAAGAGAGGTGTTTTCGATGATGTTTTTACGTCACGGAATGTTTGCGCGCAAAAGTGCTGTTGAGAGGCACCGCAAACTAGTCATCGGTGGTATCTTGGGATTACTACTGGTTGTGTCGGTAGCGATTTTTGCTATCGTGAAGGCTGCAGGGAATAGCTTAAACTTAGGCTATACGGATAGCAGTAACAAAGGCCTAACAGAGGGCAATATTACGGGTACAATCTCGACTACTAGTGGCGCTAGTCCAGCAACTGGTCTTGATCGTGACGGCAAAGCAAAACTACACCTCCAGTTTAACTTTGACGACACAGTTATTGCTGCGGCCACGGCTGATGCTAATGCAATTGATGATTGGACTTCTAATACTTGGACCTACGATTTAAGCAGCGCTGTTTCGAACAACGCATTTATTGCTTCTTTTGACGATATGGCTAGCGAAGATATCGTGAACGATGGTGTCGTGATTGCTAAATACTCAGTCTCCGGCAATAAGATTACGATTACTCCAGAAAGAACCGCTGATGCATTGAATTGGTGGACAAATCATACCTCGAATGTGAGAGCATCGCTTTCATTAGACTTCAATATCGACAAGATTGGTGCCAATGCGCACAGCTCTGATTCATTCGTGCTTCCAGGCACTACCACGCCAAGCAATCTAAGTGGCAATTCGACCGACTCGATGTATTATGATACGCCACATGTTGCAATTCATGGTTCTGTCTACGACGAAAACTCACATGAATTCAAGTATGGTAATAATGACAAGCTTATCAGTGTAGAAAAGGATGGCAACGGTGACTATATTGCTACCTACAACACAAACTTTTACATGGATGTATATGCGCCAGATCTAAAAGTTGCCATTACGCTTAACGGTGACCAGACTCCAGTTTTTGGCTATCTCAAAATGAAGACTTGTACCACGAATAACTGTATTCATGACACGAACGCTACTACTATCGATATTCCTCTTGATTACGTTTCCGTAGTAGATAGCAGAACAGTTGAATTTGATATGGAAGGCTTCTTGTATGATTATTGCGAAGTCGGTGGTCATGATTGTACTGCAGCTGGTATCTATGGCTACACACTCAATGATTCAATGAGTGCAAATAATGCCAATCATAGCGACTACTATATTGAATATAAGGCTAACCTTGGTTCGGATAATCCAGCCGGCAACGGCAAAACCTATACTGCGATTTCTACGATTACGGGCAACAATGGCGCCGTTACGGCTTCCGATACAGTTCGCTACAATGTTCAGATTCCTGGCTCCAAGACCGGTACTTGCGAAAGCGGTTCAACGGAAAATAATGGTGTTGTAACTTGTAACGATGATGGTAATGGCAATGTTTATGTTAATTACACGATCAAGGTAGGCACTCCAGATACCAACCTTAGTAGCACGACTATCACTGACAAGATTACGGATAACCAGGTACTTGCAAGTGATATTACCTTGACTTCGCCAAGTGGTGCCACCACAATAATTGCTAAGCCAGCAAATCAGGCGGCAGCTTGTGCAAACAGCGACGCTAATGATTGCGTTGTCTGGGAGGCTATTGATGATAGCTATTCTTCAAATAATCAGAAACTCTTCTCTCATGCCTTTAGTAGTGGCGACACTGGTGAATGGACAATCAGCTACAAGACAAGGATTGCTTCTGATGCGGTTATTGGCGGCAATAGCGTCGATAATAAGATTGACCTCAAGTTTGATCAGACGACTTTCTACGATGTTTGGACAACATCTACGCACTATGAGTTCGCAAGGCCAATGTATGTCGAAAAGGTCGAGGATTACACTCGTGCAGCTGACGGCCTAGTGCACTGGACGATTACGGTTTATGGTCCAACCTCAGGCTCGCTAAATAACGTAAATGTAACCGACCAGTTCTGGTATGATTCGAATCAATATTCGACCGGTTCGATTATTAATACTATTGATAGTGCAACCAAGACGGTTAACGATGTCACTACGAATTTGAACGCAAACACCGATTACACGACCTCGACCAGTAACGGCAACATGGTTATTTCAATCCCAACCATCAATGCTGGCGAAGTTTATACTTTTGGCATCGTATCTCAAGCTGATAATGATTTTAAAACGGCCTACGCAGGCGCATCTGTCGCACTTCAGAATCAGGCGTGCCGCTCTGTGCAGATCAACAATAATACTGATACAAAGTGTTCTACTCAGGTTCGTACGACTATCTTGACGCCTTCTGCTGATACAGCAACTAAGACTGCGCAAGAAGATAGTGGTGTATTCTACTGGAGGCAGAATTATGATGAACATAACAGCAATGGTCATGACTATGTCTATGGCATCCGCAGAGGCTATATCTGGACTGTTAAGATTAATCCAAATGCTGGCTCCGTTGCAGATACAACTCGCGCTTCTGACTACGAACCATGGTTCTCCGATGTGATCCCTGCAGGCTCATATCTAACTTATCGCTATGACTCAAACGGTAAATCAGAACCAGAATGCCAGGGCACTTGCAATCCTAGCACGGACATTGACCAGAGCAAGTATTCTACGGTCATCGATGTGAAGCGTGAAATCCCATCGCTTGATGGCCAGAGAGATCAGTATGTCTCGAAGGTTCCAGTAACTGTTACGAATGGCGTAATTGATCCAATTAACTTGGCAGCTCTCTTTAACGATAGCGGCTGTACGATTCCAAGCAACGCTAACCCGAGCTTGACCTGTGCGGGCATTAACGGTGCGATTTATACTGTGACCTACGCTACAACTCTTGCAGACGATATCTACTTCGATTACGCAAACGAGCACACCTTCCAGAATCAGGCTAAGCTCTACGAAAAAGTTGCCAACACTAACGTTGAACGCGCTAACGCTGTCGCTCAGGCTACTTATCGCAACACTTCTGCGATTGAAAAGAGCGACCTAACTCGGACCGAACTCGACTCTACAAATAAAATCACCTACGCTATTACCGTAAATAAGGCTGGCTATACCTATCTCAATAATGGTGAGCCATATGCTCAGGGTGCTACTCGCCCAATGCTCACAGTGACGGATGTAATTCCAAACGATGTTAACATCATGACATCTTCCTTTAGCGCTACAAATCTTGACTATGGTGTCTCGGCTAATAATGTTTTGACGAGCACAAATTCGATTGTCTGTACGGATGTCAACGACACCATCGTAAATGACTGTAGCTTTAGCTATAACAGTGCTACTCGCACGCTAACGGCCCAGATTCCAGATGGCTATGTTCGCAAGATTTGGTATAGCGTAGTAGTCGCTAACCCTATCCCAAATAAGTATTCCGAATATGAGAACACTGCTCATATGGTGGTTGGTACGGTAGATTTCACAAGCTACGAAAAGCGTGGCCATACTGTCAACGGCAATGCAGGCCAGATTATCGGTAACGGTAAGATGAAGATTAAGAAAGTTAACGCAAATAATCTTACGGAAGCTGTTGAGGGTGCAGAATTTAAGCTTGTGCAAGTTAATTATGACAATCAGGGTGCTCTCGGCACTGAGACTGTTATCGACTTGAACCCAAGCGATTCCGATACTACAAATGGTGTCTCAAACGCTTCAGGTGAGATTCAATTCTCATCTCTCTGTGGTTATTCAACTTCTGCGCCAGGCTCTAATGCTAGCTGCCCAAATGGTGGTCAGCTCTACTACTGGCAAGAAGTATCTGCTCCAGCTCCATATCTTGCAGCTGAGGGCGCCACGAAGCATTACTTTGTCTTGTACGATGAAGAGATTTCAGCTAGCGATACAGAAGCCAACCGCGCTGTTGCTCAGACCGCCGCAAATCTCATCGAAGAAAACGGCAGCACAAGCTTCTTGGTCGAAGTTCTCAAGTCTGACTACCAGTGGGTTGTGACAAATATTAAGCAAGAAGAGACTAGCATCGCAATTGAGAAGAAAGTCAAAGGTCATGCGGCCGATGTTGGCAAAGAATTTACGGTTACGATTACAGCAACAGACTTAGCAGGCAATCCTCTCAATAAGACTGTAAACTTGTATGCTTACAAGCTTTCCAATCCTTCAACAATGACTGAATTGTCGCCAATCACTTTCAGCAATGGTGTTGCAAGCTTACAACTCGAACATAACAAGGGCTATGTACTTGGTGGCGTATATGTCGGCGGTACCTACACTATCACAGAGTCGAATAATACTGGCTATACAGTATCATACCTCTGTTCTAACCTCGAACAAACTAGCTGTTCTAATACTGGCACGTTTGTAGCGGACGCCGGCGCAGCGGCAGATATGAACGCAGGTGACGATCCAACCTATGCGGAAATTGGTCAAGTAGTTACACTTACAAATGACAACTCGAGCGAAATTACGGGCATTACAAACAAGAAGCCAAGTGCTATGATTGCAATCATCTTTGGTAGCACAGTGGCAGCTCTCGGTCTAATCGTGGCAAGGAGATTCCGCCATTAGGGAAGGAGCTTGAATTATGAATACTCTTATGCTTAAGTTAAAGAAAAGCGAGGCGCCAATGAAGATTAAGAAAGCACTAAAAGTAATCTGTCTAGCAGTGGCTAGCTTGATCGGAATTATTGGTCTCGGCTCTCTCGCGCACGCCGAAGATGCTATAACGATTGGCGATAACACTGAAGACGGTCCGTCTTACTTCCAGCTTGCGCAAGAAGTCAGGTATGCTTCTCTAAACATTCCTGGCGGCGAATTCGCCTATACGATTACCGAAACGGATGATTTGAATGCTGTGTCGAATCTGCCAAGCGTTGGTTTCACGCTTGAGGCGATGGAGCAGAAGACAACCACGAAGAATCTAACACTAGATTTCTCGAGTGTAACTGTCCCAGCGACGCCAGCAGTTTACGATATGGCACTCACGATTACAACTTCGCCAGAAGACCTGACTTGTAATGGTGAAATTAGCTACACCTTTAATGTTGTTGTCCAGAACGCTCGCGACGAAAATTTTCAGCCAACTGACGGCTATTATGCCTATCTAACCAACTTGCAGAGAAACGTTTCTGGCTCTGCGCAGGCTACAAAGGTCGATCACGCATCCTTCCTTTGTTATAACGATTTCGTGCCAAAGAAATATGGCTATATCGAAGTAAAGAATACTGTCGAAGGCGCCGATTCTAGTAAAGATGACGTCTTTAAATATGAACTTACAATTGAAGGCGCAGATGGCGACGTATATACAATAACGACTCCAGAAGGCAAATATACCTTCGGTGGCAAAAACGTAGAATCCGACACAGAAGCAGTTCCGGGCCAAGTCGCTATCTTCTATCTCAGACACGGTGAAACTGCCACGATAGGTAAGAGCACAGATGGTGAAAATGAAATCCTAGTCGGCTTAAAGTATAGCTATGTTGAATACCCAGATGTCGACGGCTATACAACTTGGATTGACGATAAATCTCTCGGCGAGCGTGTCAGAATCGAAAAGACCGTTTATGAGGATCCGAGCGAAAACAAGACTCTCTACATTAACCGCAAAGAGTCGATCATTGAAAAGTTTGTAAATACGGGCCTTAAAAATGGCAATGGCGCATTCGCGATTCTCGGAGCAATCGCAATCGCCTGTGTAGTTATTGTGCTTCTCGCGAGGTCGAAGAGAAAGACATGATATCTAGGTTTGTGAATACAAAACGCTTATGCTAAAATAAAAATTAAAGAAAAGAGAGAGAACAAATGAAAAATATCAAAAAAATCTTGCCAGCAATCGCCCTAGCGGGCGCCGGCATCATTGTTGCTGCGGGGGCAGGCGACGCAAGCGCGTACGACTACAGCCAGCAACTCGGCTACAACAACGGAACTTATACAGCAGCTAAGGATCCATCTGACGTATCAATTTGTTATACGATTAACAATGTCGTTGTGCCAATCGCTGCCACATACACATTCGCTATCGCTTCGAACGACCTCGACTTGTCAGAGGTGACTGCAGTAGCGTCAAGTAGTGATTATAGCTACTCTTCGAGCTCGATTAGTAACGGTTCATTTACGATTAACTTCACTTCGAACGACACAGTCACAGGTGGCGTTCAGCAAAAATGTGCTCATTTGAACTTTGCCAGCGCTTTGCCTTCTGACTCGGCTTTCACGAACTATGCTGTCACGGTTGGCGTTCCATCAGCATCGCCAAGCACCGCTCCGCTTGATACTACAAGTGGTAAGGCAATCACCTTCGGCTATCAGCTTTCAAACGATGCTAGCGGCTATCCACAAACTAACGCAAATGGTACTTATCTATCGGAATACTGGACAAAGAACACGCCAAGCTATACAGCTTCCGCAACTGTAAACTATGGCCACGTAACTGTCGAAAAGAAAGTTAAGGGTCATGGTGCAAACCCAGATCAGGCCTTTAGCTTCACCGCAAATGTCGCAAAGAAATACAACGCAGTTCCAGGTATTAATCAGACTTACGATTACTACATCTTCATCGATGGTCAGTCGCCAATTGGCTGTACTTATGGCAACGATTGTTCATTCTCTCTAAAGCATGGTCAGAAAGCCTATGTCGGCTGCGAAAATGCAACTTGCGCAAACGATGGCCATCTAATTCGTGATGCCGTAACTTATACCATTACAGAGGCAAGCGCTACAGGTTATACTACCTTTCTAGATGGTTTAGCGGTCTCTACAAATACAACAGGTAGCAAGGAACTTGATGCTGCATTGAAGGAACACGTCTTTGTGAACCAGAATAATAATACAATTGCTGGTCGCTTCTTCAATATCTTGCCATTCATTGTCCTCGCTGCTCTCGCAACGGTCGGTGTTGTTACCCTCCGCAAGGCAAACAAGAAAAACGAAGCTTAAAAATCGAACATTGCCCGGGCCAGAGTTCTGGTTCGGGCTTTTTGTTAGAATAGTATAATGAAAAAGAAAATAATCACCTTAATCGCAAAAATCATCGCTTTTGAAGCGGTCTATTTTGTTCTCTTTTTTGTGATTTTCGGCTTCTCTCGTGTCAAAACAAACGCTATGTATCCAAATGTAAATAGCGGCGATTTGGCTTTCTATTATCACTTAGATAAAACTTGCCATGCGGGCGATGTTGTAACAGTGAAGCGGGAAGGCGAGCGTCAGTTTTTGCGCGTCATTGCTTGCGGTGGCGATAAAGTTACAATCACGAGCTCTAACTCGATTCTCGTAAATGGCTCTGCGCTCGACATTGATCATGAATATAGCGGCGCACTTGTTGATATTGACGATAATATTTTGGGTGTAATTAATTATCCGTACGAAGTGCCAGAAGGGTATTTCTTCTTGGTTGGCGATAATCGTTATGAATTGGAAGATTCGCGTAGCTTTGGCGCCTATCCAAAGAATCAGATTGATGGTAAGGTGATTAGTATTTTGCGTACGCGCGGAATTTAATATGCAAAAGCCAGAAAAGAAAGAGAAAGAAACCAGGGGCGAACGGATTGTTTCTGCTGCAAGCCATGTTGTGGACTGGATTTTTATTATCTCCTTTTTGTTGATTTTGTTATTTTGTCTCTATGCGATTTATGACTCTGCGATGGTGTATGAAGAATCTTCGAATACTGGAGTCGTAAAAGAGTTTGTATTAGAGGAAGAAGATGGCTCGCGCAAGATTGATTTTGCTAGCCTGATTGCTATTAACGAGGACGTGATGGGCTGGATTGAACTCGATGGCACAAATATCGATCAACCAATCATGCATGGCGACGATAATAGTTTCTATCTTTCGCACGGCTATGATAAAAAATATGCCATAGCGGGCGGTGCCTTTATGGACGAATATAATAATCGCAGCTGGGAAGATGCATATATTTTGATTTTTGGGCACAACATGAATGATGATATTATGTTTGGTCAGCTTCGCCGCTATCATGAAAAGGAATTCTTTGACGAGCACCGCACGGGCACGCTCTACACGCCGAATGGCGACTACGCTCTCTCGGTTGATGCGGAGCTAGTTATCAACAAGGATGCCGGCGAAATCTATTCTGTCACGCAATCGCAACAAGATGCCACGGTGTTTTTGAATTATATCAACGCACATGCCGATCAAAAACGCACGCTTGACCCAACGCGTAAATTTATTGCGCTTTCGACTTGCTATGGTCAGACGAATATGCGCCAAGTCGTTGTCTTGAGCTATGACCCGACAGTGAAGAAGAATTCTAAATAATTTTTGGCGTGACTTTATAGAGGAAGTAAGCGCGATAAGTTTTAATCGGCTTCATTGTTGGTGATTCGAAGCCATAAGAAACCACGTATAAATCTTTGTGTAAGCGGTTTGCTTCATTTTGGATTTTTGCTTCAATGTGTCCGAAATCTCTGTCGAGTGCAAAAAGATAAACGATGGTGGTGTCTTTAGGGAAGCTAAAGTTGTAATAGCTCTTATTTATGACCTTAACGTTTTTATATTTGCACAGCCTTAAGCGACTAATTGTGGCCATAACTGGGTTTAGCTCGACTCCGGTCGCCTTTGCACCATTTTCTGCAGCAATTTTTAATACAATTCCGTCGCCAGAGCCAAGGTCTACGACGTGTTCTTTTTTGCTGAGCGGGCAAAGATTTTTGAAAAGTAGTTCGATTTCGCGCTTATGTGACGGCACGTAAGGTGCGCCAGTAAAAGCAAAAATACCAAAAAACACCACAATGGCGCCAAGAGCAATTCCGATAATTGTTAGAATTCCCATACGCTAATTATACAAGATTCGCCTGCGAGCAAGTTGTAGTAAAATAAAGATATGAATAGCCCGAAGAAAGTCCTTTTAGTTCACGGCTACAATGGCGTGCCAGAGATATTCAAAACTTTCAAAAAGCAACTCGAGGATTACGGTTGTGAGGTTGCTATGCCGGATTTTCCAGTGCGCGAAGATATCTCGGTCGAGACTTACTTCGCTATCTTTAATCAGTATCCGGAATTCTTTGGCGATGATTGCTCGGTAATCGCGCACTCGATTGGTAATGGGATGCTCTTGAAGTATCTCGCAGCGACAGGCAAGGGCTTGAATCGCTTTATTTCTCTAGCGGGCTTTACGGTGCCTTTTGTTGTTGAAGGCAAAGATGTTTTGAATGAAAAGGTCGGTCTAATAAACTTGAGTGCCGAGGAATTACGCCACGCGCGTGAGTCGATTACGGAGAGTTTCTGTATTTTTAGCAATGACGATCATATCGTGCCGTATAAGACTTTGCAGTCTTTTCCGAAGCAGATTAACGGCGAGCCAATCCTGATAGAAAACATTGGCCACATGGGGCACAAAGCTGGCATAACGGATATTCCGGGCGTGGCGGAGCTTGCGGCAGAGAAGACGGAGTTCGAGTTTAGTGCCGGTTGCATTATTCTAAACGATGGTAAGATTTTGCTCGAGAAGGAAATCTCGCGCGAGGGTGATAAATTTTGGACCTTCCCGAAGGGGCATCAAGAAGCAGGTGAGACCGACGAGGAGACTGCGCTTCGTGAGGTGAAGGAAGAGGTTGGCATTGATGTTGAAATTATAGATAGGGACCCGATAGATAACAATTATTTCCTGCATGGCGGCAAAATTCTGAAGCAGGTTTCGCACTTCCTCGCGAAGCCAATCAGCAAGCCAAAGGTGAAAGTGCAAGATGAAGAAGTTGAAGAAGCGCGCTGGATGAGTCTGGACGAGGCACGCGAGCTCGCAACATTTGAGTTTACGAAGATAACGATTGATGAAGTAAAGGAAAGGTTAAATAGGAGGTAAAATGGGCAAAATTCTAGTAGCATATTATTCGGCGCAGGGACATACAAAGCGTATTGCAGAGGTGGTCGCAAGCAAACTTGGTGCAGATTTGTTCGAAATCCAGCCAGCTGAGCCATATTATGACGAAGATCTCGATTGGACAGACAACGATTCTCGCGTCACGCGTGAGCATAACAACGAGAGTGAGCGTGAGATGGAGCTCGTGCAGTATACGCCGGATAACTGGAGTGAATACGATACCATAATTCTCGGCTACCCAATCTGGTGGGGAATTGCAGCTTGGCCAGTAGATGCTTTCTTGCGCAGCAATATCTTTGCAGATAAGACGGTCATTCCTTTCGCAACTTCGCATTCTAGCCCGCTTGGCGGCAGTGATAGATTGCTCTTGAACTTTGTTTCGGGCGTAAAAGAATGGCGCGACGGCGTTAGATTGTCTCAGGATGCCAGCGATGATGTCGTTGAGACTTGGGTGAATTCTTTAGGCTTGGTGGATAGCGAAGAGTAGAAAACGCGAGAATTTGATAAAAAATAGGGCAAGAGCAGAGATATTTCGCGTCTGCTCTTGCATTTTCTCTGAAAGTTTGGTATAATACCAAATATCTGGTGAGGGCCGGTAGCTCAGCTGGTTAGAGCATCTGCCTCTTAAGCAGAGTGTCGTGGGTTCAAGTCCCACCCGGCTCACCATTTTAAGTTTTAGGAATAGACCGCAAGGTCTTATTTTTTATATCTTAACAACCCCCGAACTTTTTCTGCCTTTTGGCCAGTGCTGTAAGCGGGTCGGTATCATTGTCCTGATGTGGTTAAGATCTAGAACTGCTTCCTTGATTTCTCTAGCTACTCTGAGCGCGAGCGTGGCGTTCTTGCGCGGTCTTCGGTCGTAATCTAGGATATTGAACCCCGAGAAAGAAATTGCGTTTTTGTCGTCCGAAAAAATAAAAGAATATTTCTCTCCGTCTAGAACAGCGTTTGGCTCAAGGTGTTCTGGTATATGGAATAATTCCGGGCTGGCCTTAATAATGTTCTTTATTTTATTAACCTCACTGGCTGGAATAGTGTGAAGATATTTCTTGTCATGAAACCAAGTTATCGCATTATTCTCCGCATCGTCTGTGATTCATTGCTTTCTCAGCTTCCTAGCCTCATCCTTCATCTCGCCGCTCACCCGGTAAGAATCGCAAATCTTGGAGATGCTTTTGTTGAGCGTCCACTTGTCGATTACTGCGTCCTTCATAAACTCTAAAGTCTCGTTCGGGAACTTCGTGTAGCACTCCGCAATTAGCCACGCGAGCGCCATCTTGACGTAATACTTCTGCCGATCGCCAAGTTGCTGAATAAACGCAAAGTCTCGCTGTAAATAATCTGCCTGAACATAGAAATCAAGCAAACAAACAATCCCGGTCCTTGCGACGTATTCTTTCTTGGAACTTAACAGCGACTCGACTTTCTTCTCGAGAAAATCCGCCTCATGACCTTTTATGCTCTTGCGAAGTGAAGCGCAAAAAGTATCTACGGCCGCCCAGTTATCTACAAGTTGTATTTGTGAATCAAAATATTCTAGCATCTCCTCGTAGGGCAGGCGCGCAATCAAGAAACCGCGCGCGAGGATTTCCTCGAGAGAATCAGTAGGAGCTTCGAGAAATACTTGAAAATCTTCCTTCGGAATAGATTTGGCGATCTTGCGAATAGTTGGAATGCGAACGCCTAAAATCTCGGTCTCGCAAGGAATCGTGCGCTTTGTGAACTCGCGAAAATCTTCCTCAATGTGTGGCGTAAGTAATTCTCTGAAACTCTTCATATTTTGATTGTATAACAAGACAAGAAAAT
Source organism: Candidatus Nanosyncoccaceae bacterium (assembly GCA_045630145.1). GTDB lineage: Bacteria > Patescibacteriota > Saccharimonadia > Saccharimonadales > Saccharimonadaceae > UBA2834. Next base: position 1,121 of record JAZQSO010000104.1, on the reverse strand, counting down.
ATCCCCTAGCGAGGGGATATTTTTACATCAGCGATTTGAACGCATTTACAATCTTGCTTTTGCTCTTTGGAGCCTCGGCTTTGTTCTTGATAATAAATCTATCCAGAATCGCTAGGAGTGGTGGTAGAAGTACAAGAATAATGATTGTAGCGCAGGAGGTACCGAGCGAGATTGACTTACAAATCTTGCCTGCGATTGCTGATGCGAAGTTACCTACAATTGCTGTTACAATTACAAGAATTGAAGCGGACGTGAGGATTGCGCTAATCGACTTATTATAAGTATTGATTAGTGCGTCCTTGATATTCATCTTGAAGTAGCTACGGTTCTCGACGTAATACGAAGTGAACAGAATCGCGTAATCGATTGTCGCGCCCATGAGAATCGACTGAACGATAATCAAAGCAATGAAGTAGATACTTGATCCTGTGAGCGACAAATAAGACATCACGATATAAACTGCGCACTGAATCACCAGGACAAGTAGCATCGATACGAAGAAAGATTTAAAGGTCCATATTACAACTGCAAAGATTGAAAGCATTGTAAGGATTGTAATAAAGTTCATCTCGCTATTGAAAGTCTGAGACATTTCGTAAGCCATCGGCGAGTCGCCTACAAGGAAGTAATCTACCTTGTGACTCGAGCCGAGCTCGTCGTAGATGCCCTTGATAAAACCGAAGGTTTGCTCGCCTTCTGCTGACAAATGCGATTCAATTAGCGCACGGTAATGCTTCGGCCCAACGAGCATAGCCTTGGCGTCGTCAATCGTCTTGCGGCCATCAATAATCTTCTTCTTAGTATTGTTATCGAGGCGGGCCGCAAAGCGCGAATCGCTTACGACTTCATCCGAAAGGAAATGAATCAACTTCTCGAGCGTTAAGGTCCAATTCTCGTCGTAATCATATATCGAGCCATGATAGAGATAAGCTAGGAAGAGCATATTCTTGTCTAGGTTGCCCGAGAGCGGCAAGAGGGCATTGTAAAGTGCGGTGTAATTATAAGGTGTACCCATCGCCGCAGCGTGCATGAGTGAATGAATTATGCGGAGCTTATTCTGCTCACTCTCGCCAAGGTGGCTGGCATATTCTGGATTTGGCAGAATCTTGTCGTTAATGAAG
>JAZQSO010000103.1:0-17611 GCA_045630145.1 Candidatus Nanosyncoccaceae bacterium | reverse complement strand
TTGATTATTGCGTTTGTGATTTGGGCTAAGGTTTCAGCGCACGCAGATGTTAATGTAAAGATCAAGACCTCCGAGACTAACTTTGCCGAAAAGGTGACATTTGTAACTGGCGAAGATAGCGCCAATGCAGAAGAAGGTATTTTCTTTGCCGAACAGAAGACTGTCGATAAGAAAGTTGAAACCGAATTTGAAGCCACTGGCGAACTTGATAAAGGCCAGAAGGCTACTGGTACGATTCAGGTGATTCTTAGGGGTGGAAACGATGTTGCTTGGAGTCAGTGTACTAGCTTAGACCAGGGTGCATCAATTAATGCTGGTGCTACATTTGTATTTGGCGAAGTAGCTTACAAGGCAACAGAAGGCATTTCAGCTTCTGTGGATGATTTTGGTGTTCTCGATAAGAGTGGCAAAAGCTGTAGGCTTAAAAAAGATGTAGTTCTTGGCTCTGTTCCAGTTGAGGCCGTTGAGAATGGCGAAAAGTATAATATTGCTGCAACAAGCAACTGGACTATGCCAGGTATTAATACGTGGTATTCTGACAAGGTTCGCTTCTCGAGCTCCGAAATGTCTGGTGGTTCAAGCGACATCGTAAAGGTTGTTAGTAAAGATGATATCGAAAAAGCCAAGACTTCTATTACGATGCCAAGCGACGATCAGATTCGCGAAGAGCTTGCTGGTGAGTTTGATAGTGATTACTTGATTATTAAGAGCAGTCTTACTGCTACGGAAGCTAAATATACGAGCGACCCAGATATCGAAGGTGAAGTTAAAGACGATAAGAAGCCAAAGCTTACTCTTGAGCGTAGCTATTCTGTCTATGCTGTTAAGCGTGCTGATGTAAACGCTTTCATTTCGAAGAAAGCTTCTGCCAATATCGGCGATAATACACAGACGATTTACTCAACTGGTGTTTCTGGCTTCGAAAAGAAGCTCACTTCGAATAGCGACACGAGCGCTAAGGCTTCGAAGGATACTGTATTCTTCGATTCATATAAGAATGCTGATGGCGAAATTACCGCCAAGCTTAAGAGTGTTGTCCTTACTGCTCCAGAAGTATCCGAGGAAATGATTCTCGAGAATGCGCTCGGCAACAAGAAGAGCGATGTTTATCGCAAGCTTAAGTCCATCAATGGCGTCTCTGAAGTTACTATTGATGTTAAGCCGTTCTCTACGATTCCAAAGGATCAAAACAGAGTCAACATAACAATAGAATTAGTTAAATAATGCGTGTTCTGGCGCTTGATGTCGGCACGCGTCGTATTGGCGTAGCATTTGCGGATACTTCAGTCCGCATTGCTATTCCGCGCGAAATGATTCCAGTCGACGGGAACGAACTCGCTAATATCGCAAAGAGTCTTCGTCTCGAAAAAGCCGAAGTGCTGGTTTGTGGTTTTCCGCGCAATAGTAAGGGCGAAGCAACGAAGCAGACCGAGCTGGTGCAGGAATTTGTCGAGAAGCTCAAGGATTACTTGGTTGAAAAGGGCCAAAATTTGCCTGAAATTCGCTTCCAGGACGAATCTCTAACTTCTGTTATGGCTGAGACTCAGCTATCGCAAAAGAAGGAATTAACTCGAAAAGATCGCGTCAATGGTATTGTTGATTCAGAAGCAGCTGCTATTATTCTGCAAGACTTCCTTGAAAGCGCAGACCTAACATCAAACTAAAACAAAAGGAGCCCAGTGAGGACTACTAATACTTCTAAACTACACAAACTCAAGTTATTTATCGTAACGCTACTATGTCTATTTTTGATTTTTATCGTTTTAGGTGTCGGTGCACTCATTTGGTATCGTAAATCCATCACACCAATTGTTTCGGATTGTGGCAGCGCGGATTGCTCGGTGATTGAGTTTGAGATTAAGGAAGGTCAGACTAGTACGGAAATCGCTAAGGCGCTCGAAGAGCAGGGGATTATTCGCTCCTCGCTCGCATACCAGATTTTCTTGAAGCTTGAAGGCGGTAATTTTATTGCTCAAACTGGTACATATTCGCTCTCGAAGGATATGTCGATTCAAAAAATTATCGAGAATTTTAATGCTGGCCCGGACGCACAGACTTTCACGATTACATTCTTACCTGGCGGCACCTTAAGCGCTGCGCGTGCTCGTCTCAAAGAGAAGGGTTACGCAGATGAGGAAATTACAGCAGCATTTAATAAGCAATATGATCATGCGATGCTTAAGACTAAACCGGCAGATGCTTCTCTTGAAGGATATATTTATGGTGAAACTTATGAATTCTTTGTTGGCGCTAGTGTTGAAGAAATTTTGGAGCGCACCTTTGATCAGCTTGCTCTAGAAGTAAAAGAAAATAACCTCGAGGAAGGCTTTAAGAAGCAAGGTTTGACGCTTCATGAGGGTATTGTGTTGGCTTCGGTTGTTCAGCGCGAATCTGGCATTCTTCCAGACGACATGTCTAAGGTTGCACAGGTATTTCTAAAACGCTTGGCAATTGGCGTCCCGCTTGGCTCTGATGCAATTATTGCTTACTATGCCGACCAACAGGTTGAAAACCGCGATAAAACCGATATGAGCTATCTTGAAACTACGCCATGCCCTTGGAACTCTCGCCGTTGTACTGGCTTGCCGCCAAGCGCAATTTCGTCACCAGGTGCCGGCGCCTTGAACGCTGTTGCGCATCCAGCCGACACGGACTATTTGTATTTCTTGACTGGCGATGACGGCAAAATGTATTATGGCCAAACAGAGGCGGAACACGAACAAAATAAGGTAGATCACTGCCAGGAACTTTGCTTGATTTTGTAATTGTAAGAGCTTGTGTTATAATTACAGTAATGCTTTTTCAGTCTATTTAGACGAAAAAGTGTTCCCATCACGGTGGGGTGATGATAATCATTATGAAAAGATTTCAATTAATATTTTTCAAATTATTACCATACATCGTTGGCTCGAGCCTTCTGCTTTGCTTGATGATTTTTGGCTCTAGAGTCGAGACAACTGAAACTGGCACACCAATTGCTACAAATTTTGGTAACATCGATTTTAAGATTACCGCCGATCAGGTATCTGAAACTTATACTGTCGCAAGTATTGCGGATACTCTTGAGCTTGCCTCTGCTTCAACCGTGAGCGAGAACTACATCTCTGTCATTAATCGTTACGAAGAAACCGGTACAATTGCTTCGACGATTAACAACACAACTACTGAGAAGCCAACTGTTATTGATACTAGCGATTTGTCTCGCGGTATTATTAGCTATACCGTCAAGGATGGCGATACTCTCGATACAATTGCCGATGCTTATGGCGTAAGCAAAGACCATATTCGCTGGAGTAATGGTATGAAGAAGGAAGATGTCGAAGTCGGCAAAGTCCTTTTGATTCCTAGCGTTGATGGCATTGTTTACAAGGTTAAGGATGGCGATACGCTTGATAGCCTAGCAGAGAAATACGGCTCCAATAAGGATGAAATTATTGCTTATAACGACCTTGAGGGTAGCGATATTTCTACAGATGCTCAGATTATCTTGCCTGGTGGCAACTTGCCGGAAAAGGATCGCCCAGAATATGTCGCACCTACGCCAACTCCAGTCATTACGACACCTCGTACAACCTACGCTTACGGCTCTTATGGTGTTCGCCAAAACATCTCTGAGGTCGGTAACTATGGCTACTGGGCAAACGTCTACTACAGTGGCGCGCCTGGTGCAGCTGGTAACCCAGGCGCCTTCGGTAACTGTACTTGGTTCGCATGGTATTGGCGTAATAATGCTGTTGCTAATGGTGCTCTTCCTGGCAATTATGCGCTTCCTGGTGGTGCGATTGGTAACGCGCGTGACTGGGCTTGGAGCCTTGGCTCTCGTGGCTTCGTTGTTAACCAAACCCCTGCCTACGGTGCAATTCAGCAGGATATGGGCGGTTACTATGGTCACGTTGCAGTAGTTGTTGGTGTTGATCCTGGCGTATCTGTTACGATTCAGGAAATGAACTTTGCTGGTCCTAACGGTCAGTTTAACCACGTCTATCAATCCACGATGGATTGGAGCTATGCAACCAGCTTCAACTATATTCACGGTAACTAAATAAATCCCCTCCGAGCGTGAGGGGATTTTTGTTTGCCGAAATCCCTAAAAAATGTTATAGTATAAGTATGTTTGTAGATACCGCAAAAGTTATAATTCGCGCCGGTAAAGGTGGAAACGGTGCAATTTCTTTCCGCCGCGAGATCTATATCCCTAAAGGTGGCCCAGATGGTGGCGACGGGGGTAAAGGTGGCGACGTTGTTTTTGTGGCTAGCAAAGACTGCAATACTCTTATTGATTTCCGCTTTCAGCCTAAGCTAATCGCCGAAGACGGTAAAGCTGGTTCTGGCCAGAAAAGTTCTGGTAAATCTGGCAAAGACCTCGAGGTCGAGGTTCCAGTTGGTACGGTTGTGAAGCGTAGCGATACTGGCGAGATTGTTGCTGATCTCGTTCGTGATGGTCAGCGCGAGATTGTTGCGCATGGTGGCGACGGTGGCTATGGCAACTGGCATTTTCGTAGTTCTGTTCGTCAGACGCCAAAAATCGCTGAGCTCGGAAACCCTGGCGAAGCTTTTGATGGCGAACTTGAGCTCAAACTTATTGCTGATGTCGGTTTAATTGGCTTCCCAAATGCTGGTAAGTCTACCTTCTTGTCGGTCGTAAGCAATGCTACTCCGGAAATTGCAGATTATCCATTTACGACCCTTACGCCAAATCTTGGTGTCGCAAAAGTTGATGACTCTAGTATTCTTATCGCAGACATTCCTGGCCTTATTGAAGGCGCTTCGGAAGGTAAAGGTCTTGGCGATGAATTTTTGCGCCATGTTGAGCGCACGAAGGTCCTCTTGCATCTCGTAGACGTTTATAGTGAAGATGCTGGCAAGGCTTACAAAGATATTCGCAAAGAGCTCGAAAACTACTCCGCAGAACTCGCCGAGCGCCCAGAGCTCGTTGTCCTTACTAAGATCGAAGGTCTCGATGAAGATATTGTAAAGATGCAGATGTCGGCTATTCTTGAAGCTAATCCGCAGGCTAAGGTTATGGCAATGTCTAGCGCTGCGCATCAGGGCACGCTCGAGGTTTTGCGTGAGCTTAACCTTATGATTCAGGAACAGAAGCAGGCTGAAGAAGCGGCTAATGAGCCAGAAGAAGAGGCAGAAGAGGAAGCTATTCCGGTTATTACGCTCGAACGCAAAGAGCAGAAGCATCGCGCGCATCACCAGCGCTATCAGAAGGGTGAGCGTGGCGCAGTCGTGGCACTCAATACTGAAGATGAGCCAGACGAAGATTACGACGACGATTTTGAAGATTAAGCATAAAAACTATTGACACTTATGCTTAATTTTGCTTAAATAAAAGCAAGCTGGTACGCTTCACGGGGTTCCACTGAAAAGTGGACAGTGTGGAGACTGAAAACAAAAACAAACAGCGGATTAAAACAAAACAATGTGCCCCTGGGTGGGCGCGTAACAGCTAGAAAATCGGTCGGGCACGCGGCCGATTTTTGTTGCTAACAGAGGTGTATTATTTGACAATCCGCCAAAAATTGATATAATATTATCTGTCTTATGGCAAATGCCAAGGGAGGCATTTTAATATTAAATCGAATTATTACTGTGCATAAAAAAGTTTAAATGGCACAGTAGAAGGTAAATGCAGTTTTGTGTCAAGGTGGCACACATTTGTCTTCTGGTTATCTTTTCCGTAAGGATCGAGGAGGTTGATAAGATGTATACGGAAAAAACTTTGAGGGGACTGGCTAGGACTCTCTGCGCTCTGGTGCTGGTACTTATTGCTACTTGCATCGTGATGTTCTTTGCTGCAGGCAAGGCATCAGCTTCGGGCGCTGCAATTACGGCCTCAGCGGATGGTTATGTGAGCTCTGAGTATAGCGGCTCCGAAACTGTCACTGAGACAACCCAGCCAGAAACCACTACGGCGCCCCAGGCTCGTGCTTGGGTTATGCAGGTTGCAGGCGTTCCGTACTACTATAACTGGGAAATCCAGAATGATAGTATTCAGAACGATCGCAACTTTGGTAAGAACCTCTGGAGTGAGACTCTGACTGCTGATGAAGCTTTTAAAATCTTCATGACGCACATGAGTACTGACCCTAGAGCCTGCGCAGCTACCGCACTCGGCTTGAGTAAAGAGCTCGGCTTTTCTGTCATGAACGACGAACAGTCAATCGTGAATGAAACTGATCGAGTCAATGCGGCTGCTTCGCACTATGCGGCTGACCATGACTATTGGCAGGCAGACTTCAATACGATGATGTCTGCGGTTTATGAGCTCAAGTATGGCATTGAAGAGATTGGTGAGTACTCCAGTGCTTGCTACATGATCTTTAATGGCTACGATCAGGCTCCTACGGTCATTGTTAGTCCGTCTGTCCGCACTGGTGGCCATGCTCTTGTATTCTACAAGCAGGATGGCGGCAAAATCCGTTTCCGCCTCGAATGTTCCTTCCAGCTCGTCGATGTCCTGATTGTGACTGAAACTGAGCCGGAGCCGGATAATACTGAGACGACAATGACTACTACGGCTACAACCACGGTTGTAACTACGACCACAACAATCGCAACTACAACCGAGGAATCTACGCAGCCGACCACTGAGTCTACGACTGAGTCTACGACTGTAGCGACAACTACGACCGAGACAGAGTCTACAACCCAGCCGACCACAACTAGTACGACTGAGTCGACCACCGTATCGACAACCGAAACCACGACAACGTCCGCTCCTGAGTCTACGACTACGCAGCCTACAACCGAGTCGACTACTACATCGACTATAAAGGCTACGACTACTACGTCTACAACCCAGGCAACCACAACTCAGCCCACGACCGAGTCTACAACTCGGCCGACCACGGAATCTACCACATCTACCACCGAGTCGACCACTACAACATCGACAACTACATCTCAGACTACGACTGAGGCAACTACAACTCAGCCTGAGACTACGACCACCCTCGAGTCAAAGGATCCTGAGCAGGCCCCTGACGTAACTGACGATGCAGACCTTGGCGGCGATACTGATTCTGATGATGTAGATACCGATGCTACTCCTGAGCCGGAACTTCCTGGTGCCCCTACTACAAGCGCTAACCCTAGTGCTTCTGCAACGGGCGCCGAGCAAGCTCCTGCACAGACTGCTTCTATGAGCCTTCCTAAAACGAGCGCTACCTTGCCGCCGAGAGATGGCATGGCAGTTGTTCAACAAGTTTTGGAAGCTCTAAACTAATATCCGGATATTCACCCACGGCTATTAAATCTTGCTTACCACCGTATGAGTAAAGATTTAATCCTCTAATTCAAGCAATCATCTACCACCGTATGGATGAAAACTTGTTTTTTAGCGACCCAGGATTGATGTTTGATGAAGCTACGTTGGACTACCGTATCTGATAAGGCTAACCTTCTTACTTCGATCTTTATCGGGAGGGGCTTGCACAAAAGCTCCTCTCGGTTTTATGGATAGTAACAATTTGATTTAAAAATAATATTTCTTGACGATGTCTGCAAATTCTGTTATTATATAAAAATCACGCAGTTCGTGACGCACCCCACATATAAGGAGGAACAACAAATGACCGAAACACTGATTGTAGAAAAAACAGAAGTGCAGGCCACCAATCCGACCGTGCTGGAAGAGACTATTCCCGCCGTTCCTGACAATTGCTCTAATTGCCCCGAGTCATCTCGTTGTCCGTACGCGAACGACAGATGGCATGGTAAACCTGGCTATGACGAGTAATCGTAGGATAAAGACCCTTATATATTCTGAGGCCCCCAATCCCGGGGGTCTTTTTCTGCCTCAAAAAACCGCCGAAAGCCGACGGTTTAAGAGAAGTGAACGATAAGCAAGCCGCCTTGGCGTAGAATGTGTGGAATGCCGCTGCGGATATCCAAGATGGTCGAAGGGAGGTTTCTGCCAGATTTGCCGCGCACGACTGCATCGATGGAAGGTAGGCGCTTCTTGACTTCGTTTGCCTCTAGACAGGCTTCCTCGCCGCGTGGGTTTGCGCTCGTAACGACTAGCGGGCCAGTCTTTTGAAGTAACTTGAGCATATATTGGTGTTCGGGAATACGGATGCCGATCGTGTCGAAGTTATCGAAATATTCGTGTTTGAAATCGGCGCGCTTCTCGAAAATCATGGTAAGCTCGCCTGGGAAGTAGCGTAGTGCTAGAGCACGCTCTTGATTAGTCAAAACGGCGTATTCTTCAATCTGTTTGACATCTGAGACCATAACCGTGAGAATCTTACCGCTTTTAACTGGGCGCTTCTTGAGCTTGCAAAGTTTCTTAATACCATCGATGTTCTTAAGTGAAGCGGCGAGGCCGTAAACGGTTTCGGTTGGCACGGAAATAATACCTCCGTTGTCGAGGATCTGCTTCGCTCCCGCAATATCTCTGGCTCCCAAAACCTTCATTAAAAATATTATACAATAATTGGCGCATAAAATCAATTTACCCCGAGCCGTGATAAAATATAAACATGAGTAATTTGAAGTATCAAGGGCCAGTCGTCCTCGTTGTGATGGATGGTGTCGGTCTTGCTGAAGATAATCCTTACAATGCCGTCACGCAGGCGCATTTGGAAACCTTGCATGAATTGATGTCAAAATACCCAATGGCGAAGCTTGGCGCCGCAGGTCACTATGTTGGTATTCCAGATGGCGACATGGGTAACAGTGAAGTTGGTCACAATGCGATGGGTGCGGGCGAAATCGTCTTGCAGCGCAGTGCGGCAGTCGAAGAGGCCATGAATGGTGGTGCCTATGAAACACAGGCTTGGAAAGATATCGTCGCTCGTCTTGCTAGCACAGATAAAACCCTACATTTCATGGGTATCTTTAGTGACGGTAATGTTCACTCGAATATTTCTCATCTTGAGAAGATGATGGCTCAGGCACAAAAAGATGGCATTGAGCATATCCGTGTCCATATCTTACTTGATGGTCGTGATGTTCCGCCAACAAGCGAGCCGAAATATATTCAGCGCCTTGAAAACTTCGTCCATGATTTAGGCGATCCGGATTATAAGATTGCTAGTGGTGGCGGCCGCATGGTAATTACTGCTGACCGTTACGAGACGGATTGGTCGATGGTTGAAGCTGGTTGGAAGGTATCTGTCCAGGGCGAAGGCCGCCAGTTTGCAAATGCTACTGAGGCTGTTGAGACTTACCGCAAGGAGCAACCGGGTCTTCAGGATCAATATATGCCAGCCTTTGTGATTGCCGAGAATGGCCAGCCAGTCGGCAAAATTCAGGATGGAGATGCTTGTATTTATATCGATTTCCGTGCCGACCGCGCGCTCGAGATGTCTATGGCCTTTACTTACGATGATTTCCCATACTTCGACCGCGGTAATCGTCCAGATGTCTATTTTGTTGGTATGGCAGTTTATAACGAAGATTTACATGTTCCAGAGCACGTGCTCGTTGAGTCGCCAAGCTTTGCTAAGCCACTTGCTTTCCAGATGGCAGAGCAAGGCGTGCGCCAGTATGCGATTTCTGAAACCGCCAAGTTTGGTCACATCACTTACTACTTCAATGGTAATAGCCATCAGGTTCCAGAAGGTGAAGTCGAGGAAGAAGTTAAGTCCTATACTGAGCCATACAATACTCGCCCATGGATGAAGTCCGCCGAAATTACTGACAAGCTTGTCGAGGCAATCGAGAGCGGTAACTTTGACTTCCTACGCGTAAATTACCCAGGCGGCGATATGGTCGGTCACTTTGGCGAAGTTGAGCCAACGATTGCGGCTATGGAAGCCATTGACATCTCACTTAAGCGCATTATCGAAGCCGTCAATAAGCTTGGTGGTGTTACGATTATCACGGCCGATCATGGTAACGCTGAAGATCTTATGGAGGATGGTAAGCCAAAGACTTCGCACACGACTAATCTTGTGCCTTGCATCTTCGTTGATGATACCGAGAATGCTCAGAAATATCAGCTTGCTGAAGGCGATTTTGGTCTAGCCAACCTCGCCAGCACGATTGCGATGATGCTAAATAAAGAGCCTTCATCTAGCTGGCTCTCAGCAATTATTGAAGAGAAATAGTATTAAAATACGCATCTTTCGGGGTGCGTATTTTATATCATATATGGTATATTTGACCGTCAAAAAGCGCCGCTTCCTTGTCAGGTCTATATACAAGTGGTAAAATTAGGAAAACTAACAGGGAAACTATGAAAGTTAAGAAAGCAATTATTCCTGTCGCTGGTTGGGGCACGCGCAGGTTGCCAATTACGAAAACAATCGAGAAAGCAATGCTTCCAATCGGAAACCGCCCGCTTGTTGATTATGTCGTAGAAGATTGCGCCAAAGCAGGAATCGAAGAAATCTATATCGTTACTGACGAAAAACCATTTTCTCAGATTAAGGATTTTTATACTAATAATCAAAAACTTAATGATTATCTAATCGCTCACGGCAAAGAAGAGCGTGTCAAACTCGCCGATACTAGCCGCGAAGGGTTGAAAATTAACTTCTTCTGCCAGAAGAATGTCGACGAGAAATATGGCAATGCTATGCCTGTCGCTCAGGTCGTCGAAGAATTTGGTATTGATGAGCCTGTCGCAGTCTTGATGGGTGATGATTTTAGCTATAATGCTGACGGCAGCTCAGATTTGCAGCGTCTTACCGAGATTGTTGAAGACGAGACCGAATCTGCAATGCTCGCAACCGAAATCCCACACGAAGATGTCGAAAAATACGGTGTTTTGAAAGTTGATAATGGTATGCTTTCTGGCATTTACGAAAAGCCAAAGAAAGAAAACGCTCCAAGCAACTTGATTAACATTTCGAAATTCATCATGTCGCCAGAGCTTCTTAAGCGTATCGTAAAATACTGCCACGAGAACGATTTTGGTCCACAGGATCAGGAATATCTCATTACCGACCCTATTATTGAACATATTAAGGCCGGTGGCAAGATTCGCGTCATGCCAATCCAGGGCGAATATCTCGATGGTGGCTCGCTCGAAGGCTGGCTCCATGCTAACCAGGTTATCTACGGTAACAAATAATTAAATGGCTCGAATTAGCGTCAAAGTTAAACCGGGCTGCAAGCAGGCCTCGCGCCTCGAAAAGCAAGAAGACGGCAGCTATGTCGCCTTTTTGCATGCCCGCGCGCATGATGGCGAGGCGAATTCGGAGCTCATGAAGCTTCTCTCAAAAGAACTCGGCGTGCCAAAAACTCAGCTCGAAATCGTAGCTGGCGCCAAGGGTAGAGATAAAGTAATCGAGTATTAAATAAAATCTCCTAGCGATGAACTAGGAGATTTTTTCGTCTTTAATTTCGTCTGGTAGATAGTTCTTGTCGAGATGGAAGCCTGCTTCCCATTTCTGGCCTTCACCAAAGCCTAAATCTTGCATGAGCTTGGTCGGTGCATTGCGGAGCCAAATTGGCACAGGCAAATCCATAGTGCGGTCTGCAAGCTGTTCGGCGCGGTTATAGGCATCGTAGCTGACGCGGGATTTTTTAGCCTTTGCGAGCGCATAAGCGACGTGAGATAGAATGATTTTGCTTTCTGGCATGCCAATTCGTTCGACCGCCATAAATGCGTTAAGTGCGAGTCCGAGGGCGCCGTTTCCGGCTAAACCAATATCTTCACTTGCGAAAACCACCATACGGCGTGCAACAAACTTTGGATCTTCGCCCGCATTAAGCATTCTTGCGAGATAGTATAACGTCGCATCGACATCGCCACCGCGCATGCTCTTAATAAAGGCAGAGATATTGTCGTAATGAGCATCGCCTTTTTTGTCATAGCCTGGCACTTTACGGCCAGCCGCCTCGCGCACCTGATCAACATCGACTTTATCAGATAGGCTGAGGGCGAGCTCTAAATCGCCAAGTGCTGAGCGAGCGTCGCCGCCAGATAATTCCGCAAGGTAATCTATTGCCTCTTTCGTGACGCGCTTCGTGGCTTTTTCTTGCTTAATGGCGCGGTTAATAACTTCTTTGATGCCATCTTTACTTAAATGCTTAACTACTACGACGCGACTGCGAGAGAGGAGTGGGGAAATCACTTCAAAGCTCGGGTTCTCGGTTGTGGCGCCGATAAGCGTAATAAGGCCACTTTCGACATGTGGCAAAAAGGCATCCTGCTGAGCTTTATTGAAACGGTGAATTTCATCCACGAACAAAACTGTGCGGATTTGAAGATTCCAGTTCTGCTTGGCGCGCTCTACGACCGCCTCGACGTCTTTCTTGCCGCTTGTGACGGCGGAAATCTCGATAAAATCAGCGTTAAATTCGTGCGCAACAATTCTTGCCATGGTGGTCTTGCCAGTGCCTGGTGGGCCCCAGAAGATAATATTGACCGGTTCCTGCTTCTTAACGATTTCCGTCAAAATCTTGCCCTCGCCAATAATATCGGTCTGGCCAATCACGTCATCGAGCTTTTGTGGGCGCATCCGCTCCGCGAGCGGTACGCGGCTATTCTTCGAAGTCGGTTCCAAAATCCTCGTCAGCGGCTTCGCCTGGGGCGGCAGCTGTCTCCGTCTTATGTTCTAGATATTGCTTTGCGGCGCGTAGAAAGGCAATCTCGCGGACTCGCCAGAAATTTACGCGGTAAGCTACGCTCTCGGCGCAGTTTTCTGGTGTCATACTTTCGACGGCGGCAATCGCATCGTCGATAGAATCGTACCATTCGACTACCGTACCGTCCTCAATTTCGTCCTTCTCGAGCTTTGTGCCGACATATCTATCAGTATAAGCAAGGTAGCCCATGCTTTCGTTTTTGCGCTTCATAGCGCTGCGATATTCAACGACGCGGCCGAGCGAAACGACATCGCGAATCTTGTAGCCAGCCTCTTCTTCGGTCTCGCGGAGGGCATTTTCATAGGCAAGTTCGCATTTTTCGCGACCACCGCCAGGAAGCTTGAAATAGCCCTTGTTAATGGCATGCGTCATGCAAATTTGCTTCTTGTCGTTAATTAAGACGACGCGAGCGCCGTATTTGGTTGGCGCATTTGTAAGGTCGATATCTTCGCCGAGGCCAAAATCGCTATCCTTTGGCGTGGCTAAAACTTGGTTGGTATAAGGATGAATCCAATAATCATCAAAAGTATTTTGTTCGTTGTAATCAAAATGAACCTCGAGCTTCTTGCCGCGGAGTAGGTCTGGTAAGAATTCCTTCGCATCGGACCACATATTTTCGTATGGTATATCACGGAGCGCATACCATTCGAGATCTAGTTCGTCACTATCTTGAGGCTCGCCCTCCCATTCGGTTGCGAAAAAGACGTGCATCAGCTCGCGGACAACGTGATTTTTGTAATGAAGATTATCATAAACGACGCGACCAACTTCCTCGAACTTCGTGATCTTAACGCCAGCTTCCTCGAAAGTTTCGCGGACGGCGCATTCTTCGGCGCTTTCGCCTTCTTCAAACTTGCCGCCAACACCGACAATCTTGCCCATGCCGAAGCCGCGAAGCTTCTTGCCAAGCAGGATTTTGTTGTCTTTTCTAAGGTAAATCAGCGTCGTCTCTATCATAAGATATATTCTATCATAAAATAACAAGGGTATATTATTGACAAAAATGCCACTATGTGATATAATCAATTCATTAGTGGCCCAATCCGACATACCGAGTGGTCCTAATAAAATACTATTTGAAAGGAGGCCATATTATGGCCGACAAGTACATTACCTCCGTTCAGGATATTCTTACGGGTTTCGAATGCAATACCCGCAAGGATGGCAACCCCTTCGCTGGCGAACAGCGTGGCGCTCTCCGTTACTACAAGGGAGTGAAAAGCTACGACATTGTTTCGCATGATGAGGAGAAGGCTCTCATGCTCTGCGTGACTGACTTCCACATCATCCTCATCGTTGCTCCTATCTGCAAGCTCACCGACATCTGCACCGCATGTGTGGCTGAAAACGCCAATTATCACTACGAAGACAGACATGGCAAGCTCGTGCTCCGCTGCGATGACAAGGACAAGCTCGTCCGTCGTCTCCTCGATATCGACTGGGGCGACGTCAGTGCAGAGGAAGAGTCCGACGACAATGCTGATGAGGCTAAGTCTGACGACGAGTCCAGCAAGGAAGCAGCCGACAAGGCACAGGCTGTCCGTGACGCTCGTGCAGAAGCACAGAAGAAGGCAAAGGCAGACGCTATCGCCGCTGCACGCAGAAGAGCTGAAGCTGAAGAAGCTGCCGCAAAGGCTGCTGCTAATGCTACTGCAGAGCCCAAGACTCCCGCAGCTCCGAAGTCCGCCAACGCTGCTAACCGCCGTATCGACGTGGGTGACCTCAGCGACTTCGAGTGATCCCTGAACCCATGCACCCCCGACCGCAAGGCCGGGGGTCTTTTTTTGTTTTTTAAAATGTTTATGTTTTTACTATAAAATACAAGTTGTGTTAAAATATATGCAGTAAATAAAGGAGATTTATATGGGGATTGTAGGAGCATTATTTGTATTTTTAATTATTATCTTTTTATTTGTGATCTTACCAGGTCTTCGTACTGTGCGTCAGTATGAACGCGGTATTGTCTTCCGCCTTGGTAGATTCCAGCATACGCTTGGGCCAGGTCTTCATGTAATCATTCCTTATATCGATACGCTTTCTCGCGTGGATATCCGCTCGACACCTATCGATGTACCAAAGCAGGAAGTTATTACGCGCGATAACGTCACGGTTGGTGTTGATGCTATTGTTTACTTCCGCGTGCTTGATCCAGCCAAGGCTTTGCTCGAGACGACGAACTATATCTACGCTACAACGAACTTCGCTCAGGCCGCACTTCGCGACATTACTGGTAACTTCGAGCTTGATGAGCTTCTTAGTAAGCGTGATGAAATTTCCGCCAAGATCAAGGAAATCGTCGATAAGGAAACAGATAAGTGGGGCATTGATATTGAGAACGTTAAGCTCCAGAACATCGAGCTTCCTGGGGATATGAAGCGCGCTATGGCTAAGCAGGCTGAGGCTGAACGTGAACGCCGCTCTGCAATTATCGTTGCCGATGGTGAAAAAGCTTCTGCTCAGGCTATTGCCGACGCTGCTGCTTTGCTCGCAAAGACTCCTGGTGGTGTCCAGATTCGTACTCTTCAGACTCTCGAGAAGATTTCTTCCGAGCCAAGCCAGAAGACGGTTGTCTTCCTTTCGAACGACATCGAAAAAGCTTTGCACAAGCTAGCCTAAAGATTCGAATAATCCGCCCTGAAATACGGGCGGATTTTTGTTTGTGCTATATTTCTATTTTGCGGGGACTAGGAAGAAAAGTATATATTTTGAAAGCCAGAGTTGTATTTAACAGAGAGGAGTTTACTCTATGTAAACGTCTCAAAAACTCTGTTTACTAGCCGTAAACTCCACAGAGGTGATTTACAACTCGTATTGCGAAAATATGTACTTTTATTCATAGTCTCTACAGAAACGAAGTAGATAGAGAGGGATTAGTATAGTCTAATACAAAAAATCTCCTACCGTGTTGTGTAGGAGAATTTTTTCGTATTAGACTATTCTATAGTCCAGCTTCCATCATGAGCTTGACCTGCTCATAATCCTTGTCAGCATCGAAATTGCCAGCGAAGCCAGAAGTGACAAACTTGTCGAAAGTGAAGTAAGGCACGCCGCCGCCTACGATATTGCCGGCGCGTTGGGTGTTTTTATTGAGTTCTTCTTCGGTTTCGTGGTTCTCCATGCAGCTCACGAAACTGTCGTAATCCAAATCTGTATTCTTAGCGACCTTATAGAAATAATCCATCTCTAGGTCTGGAATTCTCTCGGAGTTTCTATCGATACCAATGCCCTTAGAATGGTAGTCTTTATAAATCTGACCGAGCAGTGCATAGTAGTAATCCCAGAATTTTTCCTGCTTGGCGGCGCAATAGGCGCCTTCTCCGGCTGGCTTGCTGTTGTTGGAATGACCGGCCAAATAGTTCATATCTGTGACGCGGATTTCGAAGTAGATCTTTTTGCCTTCGATGTAATCTGTCATGAATTCGTCTTTGTGTGCAGCGACCGCATCGGAGAATTTGTCACAATATGGGCAGAAAATATCTGTGTACATGACGTAATGATGCTTGGCGGTGGATACGTCGCCTAGTGTCATTTGTTCGTTCCAGGCTGAGCCTTCAAAGCTGGTGCCATTGAGGGCGTTATATACGAAGAGGCCAAAAATTGCGCCGACAACCGCGATAATAATTGTGATACTAATGATTCTTTGGTGCATGTTTCTCCTTATACTTTCTAGCACTTACTATTACAAATACGAGATAACCAAGATGGAAAACAGAATAAAATAGCAGCCCGAAGGCAATGACAGTTAGGGCTATACCAACGCGCTCGGCTAAAATGCCGGCACTTGCTCCGGCAATAGCACTGAGAATTGGCGTCAAAAGGGAAATACCGCAGCTAGGACAGCCAAGTGCTACAAAGCCAAGCGCTGATGCTACTGTGCTCGTGCTGGCACTAGAAAGCGTCTGATCTTTGTACTTATTACGCCAAGTGTAAACCATTAGAGAAATTGCGAGGCCTTGTAAAAGTGATAACAAAACAAGGCTGAGACCGTAGAGGCTAAGGAAGTTCGAGAAACAAAGCATGAAAACGCGACCGAGTAGGTTAATCTTTTGCTCTGCTGAAATGCCAGAAAAGAGTAGGGCGAAGTTCCCGTTGCCGTCTTTAAAGAAGGTCAAGAAATACAAAAAGAAAAACCAGCCAAATATGAATAATAAGAGATATTTCTTGAAAGTGAGGAGATAGCCAATACCGATACCGCCAAGTTTGGCGTGATCGAGGCGCAACAAAAAAGAATCCTTAATGTGGCTCCAAGAAAAAGCCTTCTTCATTTTTGCTTACCTCCTTTTTGGTTATTGTATCGAAAAAGCTAAAAACTGCCAAGCAAGTTAAATATACTACAAAATAATTATGGTAAATGTAAATATTGAACACGCTTCTGACCTCTGTTAATTCCGCTTATAACTAAAACATAAAACGACAATAAATCAATATTGACGCTAAAACCATATGCGCTACTATATAAGTATAAGCATTCGGCGGAATTTGAGAGATTCGCGGAGTGCGGAATTATATAACTCTAAAAAAACAAGCTCGGTGGGAGCTTGCTTATTTTTTTTGCCAAGCAATCGATGTTCAAAATGCAAAAACATTGAACTAATGCTTGGCACTTTTTAGAAAAACGCTCAAAAATAGACCCATGCTACGTATTTATATCGACGAGTCTGGAGATCTAGGTAATGGAAGTCGCTTCTTTGTGATGGCGGCAGTAGTCTTTTTGAGTGATATTACGAACAAGAAAGGCTCAAGGCTCGTGCGAAAAATGCGCAAACGGATGAAGGTAGAAGAACTGAAATCTAATCGCATGACGTTTGTTGAGCGGCAAGCAATCATTAATAGACTAATGAGCATCGGCGGGCTAAATTTCTTCTATTTTATTGCTGAGAAAAACCAGGTTAGTTTGCTACGTGGGGGCTATTCGAAAAATCTGATATATAACTACTTCGCAAAGCTTCTTGTAGACGAGATTTTTAAAACATACCGCGAAAAGATGCGTATTATTTTCGATGCGCGCACGACCAAGGTTCAGTCTATGAACTCGCTAAAAGATTATCTTCTAATTGATGCG
>JAZQSO010000102.1:0-17563 GCA_045630145.1 Candidatus Nanosyncoccaceae bacterium | reverse complement strand
ACGGAGTGGCAAGGTCGCTGTATTGCAGACAACCAGAAGGTAGACGGCGAAGACCTCATGCAAATGCTGAGCGTGCGAGCCGAATAATCTCGACTGATTAGCTTCTTAAGCTCCGACCTCGCGCCGGAGCTTTTCCTTTGCCATAAAAAACACCGCCCCATTTCGGAGCGGTATTTTCGTATATTGCCTTGCCATCCAAGTTAACTTTGTTAACCTGGTTAACTTGGACAACTTGGACAAATCGAGCAAATACTCTATTCGACTACTTCGCCTTCGACGGCGTCGTCGCCTTTGTTATCGTCAGCGTTGACATGATGCGTGTTAGTTTCGCCACTATTGACACCGCCAGCCTGCTGATACATCTTTGCGCCGATTGGCATAATCTTGTCGCTGAGTTCCTTAGTTGCAGCTTCAAGTTTATCCTTATCGTCGCCAGCTTCTTCGAGAGCTTTCTTAGCTTCCTTAACAGCTTCTTCGATAGTCTTCTTGTCGTCGTCAGAGATCTTGTCCTTGTATTCGGTTGGCATCTTCTCTGCAGCGTAGATCTGGTTCTCGAGCTGGTTCTTAGCTTCGACAGCTTCCTTGCGCTTCTTATCGTCCGCAGCATGCTCTTCAGCTTCGCGCTGAGCCTTTTCGATATCAGCCTTACTCATGTTGCCAGAGTTCTGAATCGTAATACTCTGCTCTTTACCGGTACCCTTATCCTTTGCAGTAACATTCAAGATGCCGTTAGCATCAAGGCTGAATGTAACCTCAATCTGTGGGATACCACGTGGAGCCGGAGCGATACCATCGAGGATGAAGCGGCCAAGAGATTTGTTATCCTTAGCAAATTCGCGTTCGCCCTGGAGGACATGAATTTCAACCTGGTTCTGGTTGTCGCTTGCAGTTGAGAAGGTCTCAGACTTGCTGGTAGGAATTGTAGTGTTGCGATCAATAAGTGGAGTGCGAACACCGCCCATAGTTTCAATACCGAGAGTAAGTGGAGTGACATCGAGGAGAAGAACATCCTTAACATCGCCAGCAAGAACACCGCCCTGGATAGCTGCACCAACAGCAACGACCTCGTCTGGGTTAACACCTTGCATTGGATCCTTGCCGAAGAGCTTCTTAGCGCGTTCAACGACAGCTGGCATACGGGTCATACCACCAACCATGACAACTTCGCTAATATCCTTTGGTTCAAGCTTAGCATCTTCGAGAGCCTTCTTGACTGGGCCATCAAGGCGATCAAGAAGCTCAGCAACGAGCTCTTCGAGCTTAGCACGAGTCAAAGTGAGCTCAAGGTGCTTAGGACCATCGGCGTCTGCTGTGATGTATGGCAAGTTGATTTCGGTTTCGTTTGCGGAAGAAAGTTCCTTCTTTGCCTTCTCAGCCTCATCCTTAATGCGCTGCATAGCAGTTGGATCTTTGCGAAGGTCGATACCATTTTCTTTCTCAAAGTCTGAAAGGATATAATCGACAATCTTGTTATCGAAATCTTCACCACCAAGGTGAGTATCACCATTTGTAGACTTAACTTCGAAGACGCCGTCACCAATTTCAAGAACGGAGACATCGAAAGTACCACCACCAAGGTCGAAGACTACGATCTTCTGATCTTCCTTCTTGTCTAGACCGTAAGCGAGAGCAGCTGCGGTAGGCTCGTTAATAATACGGCGAACTTCGAGACCAGCAATCTTACCAGCATCCTTAGTTGCCTGGCGCTGAGAATCGTCGAAGTAGGCAGGAACGGTAATAATAGCCTCAGTTACTGGCTCGCCAAGATAAGCCTCGGCATCAGCCTTAATCTTACTAAGAATCATAGCAGAAACTTCTTCTGGAGTCTGAGCTTTGTCGGCGAGCTCAACTGCTACGCCATTACCCTTCTCGACAATCTTGAATGGCACAACTTCCTTATCGCGCTGAACTTCTTTGTCACTATATTTGCGACCGATCAAACGCTTGATGCCATAAATTGTGTTTTCTGGGTTTGTAACGCGCTGGCGCTGAGCAACCTTACCAACAAGGCGGTCACCCTTCTTAGTAACAGCAACAACGGAAGGAGTTGTGCGATCACCTTCGCTGTTCGTGATAACTTCTGGCTTACCTGCGACCATGTAGGCGAAAGCGGAGTTCGTCGTACCAAGGTCGATACCAATAATTTTACCCATTGATTTTCTCCTTTGAAATCTTGCTTATGTTTAGCACTCATTTATGCCGAGTGCTAAAATCTGTAGCCATTATATCGCTTTGGCACTCCGCCGTCAATAGTGCTAATATAGATTTTTATCGATATAATATTATATAGACCCTTGGTCGCACCTTGATTTTATGACGGAAGGAGGGAGTCATAATGACAATTTCACGCCCGATGAAGCTGATTTTACGCCTTGTTATCAGTAGCATTGCCGTCTTTGGCTTACTGCATTATCTAGACTGCTTGGAATTCTCTCGGTATAACCTTAATGTTTCAAAGAATGAAACTTTACTGGCCGAGGAAACCTTAATCCGGAGCGCGCTCAGCAATTGCTACCCGGAAGAAGAATTCAAGCGCAGCACGAGCGACGAGTTCGCTAAGACAGCAAATATTTCGCCAGAGATAACCGGCGAGCAAAAGAATTGGTATGTCGAATACCATGCAGACTACCGTGCGATTTTCGTAAACCTTGGCCTAAAAGGCAATAGCAATTCAGTCGATGTTTTCGACGATCTAGTCACGCGGAAGGAAGATCTTGTTGCGAATAGCGAGCCAGATAAAAACCAATGCATTAGCATCTGGTTAGTTTCGCCTTATGGTCGCTACGATATGGTTTGGTACGATGCTGAATGCCCGATTGAGCAGGCGCAGCTGAAGGATGGCTTCGCGATTCACTTGAATCCAAAACCTACGGATTAAGATGGCGTAAAACAATAGAGCCTAAGGAGGCTCTATTTTTCTTGCTATTTAGATTTCTTGAGCAGCTCTTTCTTTTTATCCATCCAAAGCTTGGATTGGCGGACAAGTTTTTCGCTGTCGGCTTTATCTGCGAGCATACACTTGAGCGCTTCCTCTGCAAAGACGCCATTCTGACTACCTTTATATAATATAACGGCAGATTTTGAGGCGTGTTCTTCGACATATTCACCCGCAAGTTTTGGATTTAGGAAGCTCACAACTTCACAGCCCGCTTTCTTGGCGGCTGGCGCGAGGTATTTCTTCGCCTCTTCACCGATCGTAACAACCAAGTCTAACTTCTTTTTATCGCAGAACTCGCCGAGCTTCACATGCTCCTCCTCGGATGTCTCGCCTAGCTCATTCATACTACCGAGCACAGCGATGCGCTCCGAAGCCTTCACGTCATAGAGCGTCTTGAGTGCAGCCTCAGCCGCCGCTGGCGAGGAATTATATGTATCGTCAATTAGAGTCGTTCCGTTTTTGCCCTCGAGAATTTGCATACGACCGGACACTGGCTTAAAGCTGGAGAAAGCTTCAAAAATCTGCGATTCGGTCGCATCGAACTTTGCCAAAACTGCCGCCGCAGCTACTGCTGATTTGAGTTGCTGCTCGCTTGAAACTTGAGTTTTTACCTCAATTGCGCCTAGCTCGCGCGTTTTGAAGCGGCCAAGATAGCCTTTAAGCGGCGTCTTTTCGAGTACCTCAAAGCTGTAATCCGCCTTCGGATCTAGACCATAGCTAAAGAAACTATCCTGCAAAAAGGCTGGAGAAGTATCATCGATATTAATCAAGACTCTTTCGGAATAATCCGTCACATCAAGCTCTTCGTTCGCCACTGCGTTAATATCACGGAAGTTTTCCATGTGCTCTGGTGTAATAGCCGTCACGACTGCCAAATCTGGATTCAAATAAGTGCCAAAGTGCGCGATTTCACCTGGATGATCTGTGCCAAGCTCCTGCACGATAAAGTCTGGTTCTTTTTCGTCTTTAATCTTTGCGTCCATTTTCTTAAAGACTTCAAGCCAAGCTTTAATAGAGTGCACGCCATCTTCTGGATATTCCACGCCGAGAAGCGCGAGCGGCACAGACATATCCGCATTGTAGTTCTCTTCTGCCATGCGCACTTTGTATCCGGCCGAGCGTAGCGCATTAGTGATACTATGTTTCGTAACGGTTTTGCCGACCGAGCCAGCCACGACGATCAGCTTCGGGTGATGATGCTTGAAATATTTTTTGACATATTTTTCCAAACACAAGCGAACGATAGACTTAAGCATAATTTTATTTTAGCAAAAGAGCGAGGTTTTTCGCCTCGCTTTGCTCACTTTTCGATTAAATATTGACTAACCCCCTTGCGTGACATGAGCCAGCCACCAAAGGCCGCACCAATTGTCGCAGAAATCAGATCGAGCATCGTATCATCTAAGCCCTGCGAAATGAGCTGCTGCATACTAAAGCCGAGCACCTTATCCATGAAGAATTCAAAGAATTCCCAAGCGGTCGCAATCGCCATCGAGAAGAACATAATAAAGAGACCACGGAAGAGGCGCGGACTGCGCTGCACTTTGAAATAGTCCACAATATAGTGGCCGACTAGCGCCGTTGCAACACCAGAGAGACAATGGATTACCTTATCGTAATACGGCACGGTTTTATAAAGGTCGAGACAGATACCGAGCGAATGCGCAATCGCAATGAAGAGATAATATAGAATCTCGATACGAAACGGGATTTTCATCTTCAAAATCGCTTCAACAATATCCGGTACGAACGGTAAAAGGAAGGCTGCAATACAAGCCCCGATTTTGTTGTAGCTGGGGTCAAAAATACAGCGCAGCAAAACTACGCCAGCAAAAACCCAAAGCAAAGTTCGAACTATAATCAATGCTTTGTTTAGTCTTTTTCTTGCAATCATTAACTAATCCTCTAGTTCAATTATAGCGAGGCCAGAAGATAAGCGAAGTTTAAAATTGGGATTGTTTTCAAGAAATTCATTTACGGCTTTAGCACTGCCTGGCAAGGCGGAGTTGCGATAATCGTGCACAACAATCTTGCCGCCTTTATTAAGCTTTGGCGCGACCAAGTTTAGACTCGTCTTAATCGATTCATAATAATCGCCATCGAGGAGCGCAAAGGAAATCTGGCTTGGCAAATCTTCGTTTGCATCGAGCTCGTTGAACCAAGCTTTCATAATAACTGGCTCTGGAAGACTTAGCTTCTTGAATTTACTTGCAACAGACACTGCGCTAGCTTTGAGCTCGCCTGGGCGGAATGCCCAACCATCGCCAGATTTATCTTCGGCAGTCTTTTCTGGCAAACCTTCAAAAGAATCATAAAGCCAAAGCCACTTCTCTGGCCAATCCTTCATGACTTCAGCAATTTTGACCGAAGTGTCACCCATATAGCAGCCGAATTCTACGACATCACCAGAAACATCCTCGGTTGCGGCGAGGTTTTGAAGCAAAATAGCAACTTCGCGCTCGGCGATTTGAAGATCTCTAGGCATTGAGAAATTCAATCTCTTCAAGAAGTTTAGCGAAGCTTGCGTGAAGCTCGGCAACGGTGCCGGAGTTTTCTAGATAGTAGTCAGCGATAGCGATTGGGCCACCCTTTTCGAGGTTTTCAATCTCAGCCTTATCGCGCATAGCGGACTCTTCTGGAGTGAGTGGGCGAACTGGGCGCTCGGCGAGGCGCTTGCGGCGCATAGCCTTTGGCATAACCACAGCGACAACTGTCATCTCGGTTGGAAATTCTTTGCGAAGAATATTATATTCAGTCCAGCTATAAAGACCATCAAGCACAATGCGCTTTTGGCCGGCTTCGATAAGTTTCTTGGTTTCTTCAAGAACACGGCGCACAACAAAATCCTTGCCTTCTTCAGCACGGAGCTTTTCGCGAATCATACGCTCGTTTTCTGGGTTGATTTCAAGACCAGCTTCTTTAACAGCATTTAAGACTACGCCACCAAAATAAACCTTTGGCACTCCGCGTTCAGTGAGATATTCAATGAGGGTCGATTTGCCGCTACCACACATGCCGACAATCGCAATAATCTTCACATCACTTTTATTTGAGTTCGCCATTTTTCTCCTATCCAGATTTAGCCAGCATTGACTCGCTTTTTAGCCGACCATATAGTACTATTTTGGGCATATTTTAAACTATTTTTAAACTTTCGTCAATCAGAGAGAGGCTTATGCTTGTAGTTTTATAAAAAGTAATTTACACTATTTTCAGTTTGCCCAAAAACAAAAAGTTCTTTTATCTTCAGGAGGTGAGACCATGCAAAGCAACCCGCTCGATGTTACTGTTCGCTTCAATTTCCTAGGCGAGTCGTCGCCAGCCGAATTCCATAAGGCTTGTGACGTACTGTACAACAAGTACAGCATCCGTGTTTTGACTTATCAGCGTTACGACTATCTCAACATGCACTCGATCGCTGCGCCAGCGATTATTAACTATCGACGCAATTCAATCATGCAACATGTTTACCACAAAGGCTTGTTCCACAAGACATACTATATTGATGTGGTCGTTCATCCGGATGGCTCACTCAACTTCCAGCGTTTTTAAGTCAAAAAACACAAAGAAGCCTCGCATTTTTGCGGGGCTTTTTCTTTGCTTTAGATTACTGCTAGGATGCGCTCCCAGAGCTCATCGACTAGAGATTTATTGATGTTTCCGACCACGGAAATACCCGAAACGCCAGATTCGAAGAATTTGCGCGCAAGGGCGACAATCGTGCGTTTATCGATAGAAGCAATCATTTCTGGCTCCTTCTCGATTGGATAAACCTCATCTAAGATGACGTAATCACGTAGATAATGGTTTGCAATCTGATCAGCAGTCTGCGCCAGCATCTGGATGCGACCAAGAGCATATTGCTTCGCCTGCTCAATCTCTTCTGGAGTAATATCGCCATTAATAACTTTCGCAAGTTCGATAGCAATAAGATCAAAGAGTTCCTCAACGTTCTCAGAGTTTACTTCGCCATCAAAGTCCCAGTTACTCGCGAGACTATCACAGCTCGTATTCGATCCCATACCATAGACAATGCCACGGTGGCGTGCGGTGCCGAAGATTTTGCTACTCATCGTGCCATTCAGGATATGATTAAGCGCACCCATCGAGTTACGCTCGTTTGGCAGAAGCGGACGGTCAAGCATAAAGCTGAAGCCAAAGCTTAGGTTACTAGCATCCTTGCGACGAATTAAGACCGGCTTGGCCTGATGATAATCCGTCGTTGGAAATTCTAGACGCTCGCCCTCTGGGATTTGCCATGCTTCGAGCATATTAATAATCTTCTCACGACGCTCGCTAAGGTCACCACAGATAATAAACTGCATGTTTTTAGCAGTGTGCGTGCGATCGTGATGCTGCTGAACATCTTCGAGCTTAATATTGCGCAAAGTCTTGAGGCGCTCAGCATAGGTTAAGACACTTTCGCCAAGCTCTTGTTGCAGCTTTGGCCAGATTAGGCGGCAATAATCGTTCTGATAGCCCGTAAGCTCCGAGCGAACATTGCCCTTCTCGGCGTGCATTTCTTTTTCGTTAAACTTTGGGCTCGTAATCGCAAGCTCTTGTAGAGCTAAGATGCGCTCCCATTCAAAATCTGCGCACTCGGCTTCATAAGTAATGAAGTAATCTGAAGTCCAGGCGTTGTGATAGGCGCCATTTTTGGTGAATTCTTGCTCATAAGCTTGCTCGTCTGCGAACTGAGAATTGGCACCAAAAGCCATATGCTCCATCAAATGAGCAACCTCATAGATGTCTCGGCTAGCCGTAAAGCGATTGCCTGCGCGGAATGTAAAATGCGTATTAAGCACGCTAGTGCCAGGGGTGTCAATCAAGAGCCCCTGCGCACCATTCGTGAGCCTAATTTCTTCAATAGAGTGCTTCATTCTCTAG
This sequence comes from Candidatus Nanosyncoccaceae bacterium, assembly GCA_045630145.1. Classification (GTDB taxonomy): domain Bacteria; phylum Patescibacteriota; class Saccharimonadia; order Saccharimonadales; family Saccharimonadaceae; genus UBA2834. Next base: position 9,738 of record JAZQSO010000102.1, on the reverse strand, counting down.
CGACGGCCACTCTTCTTGTTCTGGCGAGCTTTTTTCTTGTTCTTGCGAGCTGCGTTACGTGCGGCATTGCGGTTAGTATTCGCACCGCTACCCTTTACGGAACCGCCTACGCTGTTAACATGATGGATATTTTCATTGGAGCTAATGCCGTGTTCGTCCTTGCTGAACTCGTCGTCCATATTCTTAACACCAGCAGAGATTTCGTTAACACCCTTTTCGGTAGCACCTTCTGCCATCTTGGTAAGCTCGGTATCGTACTTATCATCGGAAACTTCAGCAACTTCCTGGCGGCGGAGGCTAAGAATGATATGCATTACTTCCTCACGCAAAGCGCGCTGGAGACCATCGAAGAGCTTCTGAGACTCGGAGCGGTATTCTACGAGCGGATCACGCTGACCAACAGAGCGCCAGTGGATACCTTCGCGAAGATGCTGCATGCTTTCGAGATGCTGCATCCAGAGCGTATCGAGAACCTGAAGATAGACTTCACGCTCAATCTTGCGCATGGTGTCTTCACCAAATTCAAGCTCCTTATCATGATACATTTCTTCAACGGCGATAGTTGCGAGGCGGACACGTTCCTTTTCCTTGCGCATATGGCCAATAGTATCAATAAGATCCTCATCAAGGTCGAAGACGCGTTTGAAGTTTTCGTTGAAGTTCTTGTTTACGCGAGAGCTGAACTGGCAGAGCTCAGCAATCTCTTCCTTGTAGAGGCGAGAGATTTCTGGACGAATGTTATCGCCTTCGAGAATGCGGCGGCGCATCGTGTAAACAACCTTGCGGTGACGAGAGATGACGTTATCGTACTGAACAACGTTCTTGCGGGAATCGAAGTTGAAACCTTCGATACGCTTCTGAGCCTGCTCAAGAGTCTTACTGACAGTCTTGTTACGAATAGGCATATCATCATCGATGCCGAGGCGTTGCATAATCATACCAATGCGGTCACCCTGGAAGATGCGCATGAGGTCGTCTTCACAAGACACGAAGAACTGAGTAACGCCCGGATCACCCTGACGGCCACCACGACCACGGAGCTGGTTATCGACGCGGCGAGAATCATGACGGGCAGTACCAATTACGACGAGACCGCCAAGTTCCTTGACGCCCTCACCGAGCTTAATATCGGTACCACGACCTGCCATGTTGGTTGCTAATGTGACGGCACCCTTCTGACCAGCCTTTTCGACAATCGCAGCTTCACGCTCGTTGTTCTTTGCGTTCAAAATTTCAAATGGAATACCTTCGTTTGCAAGGTAAGCGGCAATGCGTTCGTTGTGCTCGATCGAATCAGAACCAACGAGGACTGGCTGACCCTTCTTGTGGTATTTCTTAACGGCAGCAGCGATAGCCTTGAGCTTAGCAGCACTCGTGCGGTAGATTAAATCATCCTTATCGACACGAATAATTGGCTTATTCGGTGGAATCTGAACAACATCGAGGCCGTAAATCTGCTGGAACTCTTCGGCTTCCGTGAAGGCGGTACCGGTCATACCAGAGAGCTTGCGATAAAGGCGGAAGAAGTTCTGGAAGGAAATCGTTGCAAGCGTCATAGATTCCTGGCGAACCTGGACAGCTTCCTTAGCTTCAATAGCCTGATGGAGACCTTCGTTGTAACGGCGACCATTCATAAGACGGCCGGTGTTTTCATCGACGATAACAACTTCACCGCTGTTCGTAACGACGTAATCCTTATCACGTTTGAAGAGGGTCTCAGCACGGAGAGCTTGCTCGAGGTGATAGACGATACGAGTGTTTGCGGTTGAATAAAGCGTATCAACGCCAAGAATCTTCTGAACCTTTTCGACACCAGCATCGGTTAGAGCAACCGTACGGCGCTTTTCATCGATAATATAATCTTCGTCAGCGAGCTGGGCACAAACCTTAGCAAACTGATAGTAGCTAGCTGGGTTGTCTGCAGCTGGAGCAGAGATGATAAGAGGCGTACGAGCTTCATCGATTAAGATAGAGTCGACCTCATCGACGATCGCGAAGTTTAGTTCGCGCTGGCGGAGATACTGAGCATCCTTGACCATGTTGTCGCGAAGATAGTCAAAGCCAAATTCGTTGTTTGTACCATAGGTAACATCACAATTGTAAGCTTCCTTGCGCGTACAAGGCTTGAGGTGGCGGAAGCGTGGGTCTTCATGTTCCTCGTTAACATACTCAGGATCATACATGAAGCTGGCTTCGTTGATAATACAACCAGTAGTAAGGCCGAGGAAGTGATAGAGCTCACCATTCCAGCCGGCGTCACGCTGTGCGAGATAATCGTTTACCGTAACAACATGAACACCACGACCAGTCAAAGCATTGAGATAGGCCGGAGCGACAGCAACGAGAGTTTTACCTTCACCAGTCTTCATCTCGGCAACATTGCCTTCATGAAGGGCGATGCCACCGATGAGCTGAACATCAAATGGACGCATCTTTAGAACACGATCGCTGGCTTCGCGAACAACTGCGAAAGCATCTTCAAGCACAGCATCGAGAGCCTTAGCATCATAACCACGCTCGCTCTTGTCTGCGACCTGCTTAGCTTTCTTAACTTTACGAGCCTTAGATTTTTCTTCGCTCTTTTTCTCGTCTTTAGCTTTTTCGAGCGCAACCTTAGCCTGCTCCTCTTTGAGAAGCTTCTTGATGCGCTTCTGAAGAACGGCGGTCTGCTTCTGGAGCTCTTCGTCGCTCATCTCAGAATATTTATCTGCTAGCTTATTGATATTGATAACGCGCTTGCCCATACGGCGAAGAGTTTTCTTCTGCGCATCACCAAAAACATGCTGCAAAAAGATTGTAAGACCGCTCTTATCTGCGAGCTTATCTGTAGGCTTCTTTTCTTTGCGAGCCTTCGTGCTTTTCTGAACTTTAGTGTTGCTGGTTTTGGTTTTTTCGGACTTTTTAGTCGATTTTTCTGCCACCCCGTGCTTCTCTGACCTCTTCTCTTTCATTGTTCTAGTATAGCACGCTTATTTCTTGCGGAAACGAGCGAAGATTCCTTTCTCATTACGATTGCTAACTTCTGTTTTGAAGCGGCGAATCTGGCCATCAAGCTTGGCTTCGAGCAAATCGACACCAGCGAAGACATTCGATGCTTCGTCCTTAGCGGCGATAACTTTGCCACCAGGAATATCTAGAGATGCGGAGATCTCATACTTATTGCCATGTTCACGATTAACTTCGGTAACAACGATTTTTGCGACGATATCCTTGCGGTTAGCACGTGGGATGTGCCTATCGAGTTTACCAATACGCTTTTCGACATATTTGACGAGGGCTGGCTCAACTTTATAGTTAGAACCGCTAACTTCAATATTCTCAATCATTTAGAGTTTCTCCTTTCCATCTAAATATTTACGAAGCACGGTTGGAATAGTGACCGTATAATCTTCGTTCTGATAATTCTCGATGACTGCAACCATTGCACGGCCGAGGGCAAATGCGGTGGCATCATTCGTATGAACGAGCTCAACCTCGCCTTCTGCGCGGCGAACACGGGTGCCTAGGCGGCGCGATTGGTAATCAGTCATGTAATCAGCGGTGTGAGTTTCACGGTACTTATCCTGACCTGGCATCCAGACTTCGATGTCGATGCCGCGAGCATCAGGTTTACCGATATCGTAGGTGCACTTGCGAATCACGCGATATGGAAGCTCGAGCTGTTCAACAAGCCAGCGCTGAATAGCGACAAAGAGTTCGTGCTCCTTGCGGCTGGTTTCTTTAGTCGAGAAGCTTTCCATTTCGAGCTTGTCGAATTGGTGCATGCGGATGATACCTTCCATATCCTTGCCGTAAGTGCCGGCCTCTTCGCGGAAGCTTGTAGCGTAGCCAAGATAGCGGATTGGAAGTTCTTTTTCGTCGAAGATTTCGCCCTGGTGCATAGAACCGAGAACGTGCTCAGCGCTACCCTGGAGCCAGAGTTCCTGACCCTCGATCTTGTAGCGGTCTTCGCGCGGCTCAAGACGATCCATTGCGTCGTACATTTCAGTGCGGAGCATGAGTGGTGGCAAAACTAGCGTGAATGGCTTAGTAGAAACACCTTCGAGATGATTCTTCTCGATGATCTCCTTAATGACCTCTTCGTTAGTAAGGCTATTCATAACGAAGTTAACGATTGCCATCTGGAGCTTAACCATGTCGCCCTTAATATAGGCGAAGCGGGAGCCCGTAACCTTAGCAGCACGTTCCTTGTCTAGCCAACCACGTTCCTGGGCGAGTTCCCAGTGCGTGCGTGGCGTAAAGTCGAACTTAGTAGGGTCGCCACAAACTTCGGCAACCTCGTTGTCATCCTCGGAGAGACCAACTGGAACATCGTCTTCTGGAATATTTGGAACAGTTTTAAGCTTTGAGATAAAGCTAGCTTCAACTTCAGTCAACTTTGGTTCGATTTCGGCGAGTTGCTTCTTAAGCTCCTTGCCCTGCTCAATGAGAGCAGCATCGGGCTTACCGTTTTTCATCTTTGCAGAGATCTCGTTGCGATCGTGACGCAACTTGTCTGCCTCCATCGCGAGTTTCTTACGCTCATCATCAAGCTTCAAAATCTCGCCGAGGTCGATTTCGTCACCATAACCCTTGTTACGGATCGCATCCTCCACCTTGCTCTGATTTGCCCGGATATAATTGATATCTAGCATAATACTTTTATTTTAGCATGTTTTATCTGTTATAAACATACGATTAGCTACTTTTGTATAGCTTATTTTTAGAAACAAAATGGACGTTTCTAAAAATAACTATACAAAAGTCTAATCCATGCAATCTCAACAGGTAAACAAGCTAAAATGCCTATCTCTCCATAACAATGTCCAGCAGCACATCAAGCCGACCCCGACAACTTGGTTAACTTGGGCGAAGTCTATATATAAGACCGCAAAGACAAAAGCAACTTAGTTGCCTACGCGGATCGCAACATATAATCACCCCTCCTAAAACTAGGTTTGTCAAAGCGGTTTTGACAAAAATTAAGACGGTTTTTAGCTATAAAATATAGCGTAAAAATTGCAATATTTAGCGCAAAATAACAGAGGTAGGAGCGCATTTTTGTAATCGCTTGCCGGGGTTGACGATTGAGGCAATTTTTCAATAGTTTCAAAAGCTAATTGACTAAATAGCAAATTTATTATATACTACAAGTATCGTCAAAAGGATCCACGAGATTCCGCCCATACTGCGCAACGTCGCGATATGGGTGCCGGGCAATAATGACTATAAGTCAGCGCCCGGATCGGGCGTTTGACGAAGGTCACGGTTAGAAAGGTTCGCGTATGTGTACTCTTTCTCTCCTCTCCCAGGAAGCCATGAGTCAGATCCAGCTCGGCAGCGTGTCTGTCAAGCAGGTGGTCGACATCGGTAGCCTGGTGCGTATCCGCTACATGGTCGAATACCCGAATGGGTACACCGTCTCCATCGTAAAGAACATGTATGCCAATGGCATGCCTATGTCTTACGGTTCGGGCGACGACCTGTGGGAGCTCGGCGTCATGAAGGACGGCCGGCTTTGTTATGATACGCCCGTGACTGACGACGTCTGCGGTTTCTTAACCGTGGATGAGGTCGTATCTCTCGCTGGAGAGGTGCGTGGCCTCAGTCAGGCACAACCCCTCGGCTAGGCCGAGGTCCCCCACTATCCGCGCGGTGCGTGCCCCGTGCGCGCACCGATTAACATATATTGTTTCATCCGCAAAAAAACACTGTTCCTATAATGCCTAGTAGTAGGTAATTGGAAGAAAAGGAGATGACAATAGCACTTTTCCCGGCTTCGGCCGGGATTTTTCTTGCCTTTTTTCTGATATAATATGCTTATGGCAAATAATTCTTCTAATACACCAGCTCAAAAGAAAACTGGTCTACAAGTTTTTGCACAAATCTGCGCTAGTCTTACAATCATCTCGCGCGGCCTTCTAACCGCAATCTGTATTAAATGCATCGGCGGATTCAATGAGGCCTTCTTAAAGATAGGTCAAGGCACAAATTATTCTGAAGGCGGAAGTGGCGTTCCAGATTCCAACACCCTCTTCATGATAGTCTTGTTCGCTTTTGCAGTGGTTGGAATCTTGTCTTATCTACCTTCAATTCTTACTATCATCTTCGCTTGCATAAAGAAGACAAGATCCGGCATCGTGATTGCCGGCGCTATCACTTTTGGTGCAACCTTAATTATTGATATCCTTTGCGCAGTCGTAATTGCTTATTTTAATCATTACTAATTATGGACAAGAAACTTAAAGCATACATTCAAGAGGCTGAAGAGCTTGCTAAGAAGCCGAGCAAAGAAAAGCGCGAATATCACCTGACAATGCTCCAACATTTTCAGCATGAGCGCGAGGTTCACCTTTACGTAACGCTAGCTTTCGCATTCTATATGATTCTTTTCTTCTTTGCTTTTCTTTATATCAGCATTTTCGTGCAGGGATCGGCTATTTTAAGCTTCTGCCTAGGATTCATTACTCTCGCCCTTACAGTTACCGAAGTGCTTTATGTGCGCCACTATTATCTGCTCGAAAACGGTTGCCAAAAGCTCGAAGAAATCTCCAAAAAGTTCTTTCCAACGAACGAATGGAAGTAGCTCTCCTTAGGGTCTTTACTCTGTTCTGAAAATCTGATATAATAAGGCGTAATTATGAAAGAAGCAATCCAACCAAAAGACTATCGTTTTGTGGTCTTTGCCGATGAACAGGCAAAGTTTTCTTTCCTAACGCGCTCGACCGCTAAGTCGGAAGAGACAACCAAGTGGACGGATGGTAAGGAATATCCGCTCGTAAAGATTCAGATTTCGAGCGCATCTCACCCATTCTTCACTGGCGAGGAAAAGATCATCGATACCGAAGGTCGCGTCGACCGTTTCAAGGCTCGCGCACAGAAGGCAGCAGCTCTTCGTTCTACCCTCGGCAACAAGGTCACCAAAGCGAAGAAAGAAGCCGAAAAGAAGGCCGAAAAAGCCAACAAATAGGTTTTACAAAATCTCCTCAATCCGGGGAGATTTTTTGTGCCATCTAAAGACATGAGAAAGGCGCCCATTACTGGGCGCCTCTTTTGAAGAAACGACGGAAGAAACCTTTGCCTTTTGAAGAATCAGCGGTTCCAATGCAAACGCCTTCGATTTCTTTACGATCCACTCTGATAAAACCGTTATTTTTAATCATAGTGTCCTCGTCTGGAATCTCGGGCATTCTGAGCTTGCCTTTCTTGCAATCAATAAGCATATCCAAACCAAGCACCTGAAGCTGTTTGTGATCGAAACCTTCTTCGCATTCGTCAATATGCTCCTTGCGATACTCGAGGTTGCCAGCATTAAATTCAGCAACCTCACGTTTGAGGCTTTCAGTAGCCTTATCGCGTAAAGCCACCAATTCATCAATGCCCTTCTGAGAATACTCAGAGAAATCCATGAGCCAGTCGCATTCCTTAATGAAATCAACTGTCTCCTTTTCCTCGAAGCAGAAGCCAAAGCGAACAGCGTCATTGCCGCCATTTACGTTGACTACACAAGCGGAGCTAAAAGCTTCCATCATGATACAGCCAGGCACGGCACTGAATTCATGAAGCATAAAGGCCAGGTCAAACTTCTGTAGATATGCTTTATCTCCCACAATTATTTTCATAGATATACCTCCTTCACTATGCGTGGGCAAAATAAAAAAGAGCGTGGTTCGGTCCACGATTGTTATTATACCATATTTCTTGCAAAAATCCAGAACGCTAGCCTCATTCTTGATAATTATGCTTATTTGTGTTATAATATATATATTGCGCCTGCCGAAGGGCGTAAAATTTTATCTCGGAGGTTTGAGATATGTACATTTCGGTAAAAGGATTCGCACAGAAGGTTCTCTCTGCAGTTAGGCAGGAGGCCGCACGCATCGGTATCGACCAGGGAGCAGTCGCAATTTGCTTCTCTCCCAAGGCCGGCGTAGCTAGCAACTGGCTCGGCCTGCCCGGTGATGTCACTATCACCGAGCCCCTGGCTTGGTGCGGCGACGATACCATCTATCGCAAGGACAATAAGGAAGTTGGCGACTGCGCTGGCGTAGTGGCAATGAAGATCGCTGCTGCCAAGCGCACCAAGATGCTCGCCGACAAGGACCATTACTCTGCCACCAAGCGCGAAGAGCTCACTTCCGGCGCACTCCCCGAGGAATATGTTGGAAACGGCAGGATTAACTGGAAGGGCGCCGTCGCTTTTCCGATTGGCTTCCTGACCGGCTGCCCTTGTTCTAGCTCTGGCGCCGAAGCCATGATTGTCTATGTTGCTGTTAGCGGTGGCACCCAGGACGAGGACGAACAGGCCGCATGGGCCGCACTCCCCGCCATTCGCGAGATTATTGAGCTTGAACACGACAACGGCTGGATGCTCGCAAGACTGCTCTGGGAGTCCAACGATCCCGACAAGGACGAAGAGTCTGACATCGCAGAACCCGTCAGAAGATCCTACGAAGCAAGCACCGACGAATCCTAACCCTAGCACCCCCGACCGCAAGGCCGGGGGCTATTTTTTAGTTTTCAGCTGTTTGATTTTCGTAGGCCGCAATAACCTTTTGACAGACACCATACATAGCCTCCCAGCCTCCTACCAAGAAATTCGGCCCATGGTTAGAAGAGCTCGTAATCATATTATCGTAAGGATAGTCATTAAAACTTGGTTTATGGGAGATGTTATGAAAATTCTGACCTATATCAAAGATTGCATAGTGCTGTTTAAATTTCGTAAAGGCCGTCTCCTGACTTTCGCTCGTACCATAGCCAGCTTTATCCGAAGCCTCAACGAAGCTTTTTGCTGCTTCATAGAGCGAACCATGATTTTGTAGAATCCAGTTCTCAACGCCAATACCACCAATGCCACCTTTTTCTGGATCCGAACCTTCCGACTGAATTTTCTTATAGCATCCAGCCTTCTTCATGAGAGCTTTGGCAATAATTACATTTGCAATAACTTTCTTTTGCTCCTCTGGGCTGCCAGCCATTGCATCATAACGTCGCGCAAGAACCATATCCGTTGATGCATGCATACGATCGATTTTCTTCGTAAAGGAAATATCTATATCAATTTCCTGCGTCGAGCCATCTGGCAACTGCACTTCCATTTTGCCCGAACGTATACCATCCTGTTTGATAACCGTTGCTTCATATCGTTTTCCTAGAAGCTCGGCCAGCTTAGACATGTTTACCTTAACGTCGCTTTCGTCCATCGTAAACATAAGATCATAATCACCATCGTGCGGTACATTCGCATCGCGTCCAGTGGAGCCGGTACTAAACACATTAATCGTTCCTGGATTGCTATTGCTCAAAGAATCGCCCATTGATGAAAAGCGTTGCTTAAAATCGTCATCAAATAAATCACTCTGGAGCACAGCATCAACAATATCTGCCTTAAGAACCTCGTGGACACGTGCGGTTTCCGCTTTTTTGTCTTCGAAGCCAGACATTAGAGCGTCAAAACTGATGTCAGGATTTAGTCCCTCTGTGAGCGAGACTGGAATATCCAGCTTGTCCGAGAAATGATATTCTGCCATATCGCTTACGACGTCCCCATTCTCGAAACTCAGCGTGCCGTATTCCGTAAGGCCAGAGAATTTCTCGCGCTCACGATCAAAATCTTCAGGAGTAAAGAGTACTTCTCCAGTCGCCTTATCTATAATTGGAATATAGCAGCCATTTTTTGTGACTTCGAAGCTAAGCCGAGTTAGATCTTGCCTTGCTCCGTCAATCGCAAACGCATCCACATCCATGGCACCATAG
>JAZQSO010000101.1:0-1625 GCA_045630145.1 Candidatus Nanosyncoccaceae bacterium | reverse complement strand
GATTTTGAAAATCCTAAGAAAGCGGAAATGCACCGCTTGGTAGCGGTGCATCTGCGCAAAGTTAACTCTATGTTTATAATATTAGCACAAAGTTGCTAAAAAGTCAAGAGAATTCTATAATTTTCTGGTTTTCCAAGCGGTGCTTATTTTTTGCCCTAAATTATTTATGCATTTTCTGGCCAGCTTTGGCGCCGTTAAAATTGGCAAGAATATTCGTTTCAAAGGAGAAAGTGAGGTTCTTTTCTTCCCTTGCGCGCTTGAGGCCGAGAGCGATAATCTCATTTAATTCTTCGGTATAATTGGTGCCAGTTTCGCGCCAGAGATGGAAGGAGAGGCTACCTGGAATCGTATTAACTTCGTTGACGTAGATTTTACTGTTGTCTTGATCAATGATGAAGTCGATACGGATTACGCCGTTGCAACCGAGAGCTTGGAAGGTTTTGATGGCAAGTTCTTGGATGGTTTTCTTCTGTTCAGCGGTGATTTTAGCAGGAAGCTCAAGTGATGGATTGGAATTATCTGAGCCCATTGTGCCGCCAAAGCTAGCATTCTTGCTGCCCTTAATGCCGGACGACTTCGTGCCTTTAACGCCCTTAGTTCCCTTAGTGCCGTTGCCGAGATACTTGTCTCTATAGCTAAGAATCTTGTCCATCTTGATTGGAGATTCGCATTCGGAAGCTTTGGCGGATTCGTAATCGCCAATGACGGAACAGTTGACCTCTTTGAGATTCATGATAGCCTTTTCGACAAGGACTTTGCTGGCATAAGTGAAAGCTTCTTCGAGGGATTTTTCGAGCTCTGCTTGATTCTTGGCGATACTAATACCGACGCTGGAGCCGAGATTAACTGGCTTAGTGATGACTGGGAAGCCGAGGCTTTTCTCGATATCTTTGCGAAGAGTGGCTTCGTCGTTTTTGTAATCATTGATTTTGTAGAGCTTGCCGTCAATGACTGGAATGCCGTTGGCGCGAAGGATTTCTTTGCAGGCGTATTTATCCATGCCTAGGGCGGAAGAAATTACGTCGCAGCCAACATATGGGATGTTGAGCATCTTAACAAAGCCCTCAATCGTACCGTCTTCGACATTGGTGCCGTGAACGATTGGGAAAGCAATGTCGATATAGTCGTAGATATCGTTTTTGAGGAGTTTCTTCTCGGCGCGAAGGAGCGCAACCTTCTCGCCCAGGTTAACTGGAATAACTTGTGTACTCTCTTCGAGAAGTTTTGGAATGTTATTGTAGTTTGCGATTTCGCCGATTTTCTCGCCAGCATACATCTTGTTGTCTTTGGTAATGTAAATTGGTAAGACTTCGTATTTGTTGCGATCGATATTCTCGACGGCATGTAAAGCGGTAATAATTGATACTTCGTGCTCGACGCTGTTACCGCCGAAGAAGACTGCGATTTTGGCTTTCATTTTGTTCTCCTTAGTAATTATCTGGTAAATCGTTTAGTAGTAAGATGTTGAGCTTTTCGGATGGATAACGCGCTCTGGCGTATTTGACAGCTTCTTGCGGCGAGTTCACGAATTGGATGTTTCTGGCTTGGAATTTCTTTGCCATAAGGCCGGCTTCGACAGCTGCGGCTTGTGAGGCTTTGCCAACTAAATAGACATAGTCTAGGTT
>JAZQSO010000100.1:0-12063 GCA_045630145.1 Candidatus Nanosyncoccaceae bacterium | reverse complement strand
TCGCCAGTTGTGGGGTTAACCGTGAAGCAGATGCCGCTGTGGTCGGAATTAATCATCTCTTGCACGACGACTGCCATTTTAAGCTCGCTGAGCTTGATATTGTTCTGCTTGCAATAAGCTACGATGTTTTGGTTGTAGGTGGATTTATAACAATCAATAATGCGGCGTTCGATATCTTTGGCTTCGGTAAAGAGGAAGCTTTGATACTGTCCAGCAAAAGAAGAATCGCCTAAATCCTCTTTTGTGCAGCTACTGCGCACGGCATAGAGCTTCTTAGGGTCAATGAGCTTTTCGAGCTGACTTTTGATTTCTTTTGGTAGTTTGGCGTCTTTGAACTTAGCAAGAGTTTTCTTAGAGAGACCTTCCGTGCTCTTGCTTAATTCTTTAGTAATAGTTTCGGTTAAAGAATTTGTTTCTAGGAAAGTATCGAAACAATCGCTATCTAGGACTAGGCCGTCTGGAACATTGAAACTGGCACGCTGCATTTCAATAAGTGAATTTGCCTTGTTGCCATTCTTATCCGATACTTCCGCTTCGCTGAAACGATAAATCATGAAACTCCTTTAAAACATATTTTTTCTTAAACCTGCAAAATACAACAACATATTGAAAATGATATGTGTAGCAGAACCAACAAAAACGTAGAAGAAATATAGACCGGCGGACATTGGATAGAACACACAAAGGACTAAACAGATACCAAAGATTGAATCGGCCTGATCAAAGATGATGAAGAAGATACGCTTCCAGCCTTCAGGATTCTTGCCTGGTTTGATGCTGAGGCGGCGCTTAATAAAGCTGTTTGGCAATTCGAAAAGTGCCCAAGCGAGGCCAGTTAAAAAGCCAAACCAGATGTTGAATAGAATTGTATTTTCGTGGAGCTCGTAAGCGAAACTCAAGTGGCTGATATTTGTGAGTTTGTAGATAAGGCCAACAATAACCGTAAAGATGATGTTTAGAAGGACGTAGCCGAGTAAACCCTTCCAGGTTTTATGATTACCAAAAATGCGTTTGCCGTCGACGAAGTTTTTCTTGCAATCGATAGGTTTTTTCAAAGCAGATAAGAGCTTGCTTTTGCAAAACGCAGAATTAACGACGCCGGCCAAAATGGCAGCAAAATGCGTCACATAAATACGAAGGATTACCTCTCCAACTCCCATATATATAAATTTTAGCACGAATTACTAGGGTTGGCGGCTTACAAAAATCCCCCACGAGTTTTGTGAGGGGGTTTAGATTTTTGTACGATTGTTTAGCGCTGAGATAAGTGTGATTTGGTCGGCGTATTCGAGTGAGATGCCAAGTGGCAAGCCGCGTGCAAGGCGGGTGATTTGTAGATCTGGATATTTTTCGTGTAGGAGTTTTTCGAGGAGTACTGCCGTGGATTCGCCTTCGACGCTTGGGTTGGTAGCGATAATGATTTCTGTGGCGTTATCCTTCTCTACTCTATCAATGAGTTCTTTAATGTGGAGTTGGTCGGCCGTAATGCCGTCCATCGGCGAAATGGCACCACCAAGGACATGATAAGTGCCGTGAAAGGATTTTGTATGTTCAATGGCATAAATATCTAATGGCTCTTCGACTACGAGAATTGTAGACTTGTCGCGAGCCGGATCGTCATAGAGCGGCGAAACGGTATTCTCGCTATCGATAAGAGCGAAAGTAACTGGGCAAGTTTTGACTTCGGAATGTAGTTTTGTGAGGGATTTAGCGATGTTTAGTGAGATGCTCTCATCGGCCTTGAGAAGATAGTAAGCGTAGCGCTCTGCAGTGCGTGGGCCAACGCCAGGAAGACGGCCAAGGGTTTCAATAACATCGTTTAAGGCAGAAGGTAACATGAGTTAATTATAACAGAGCTGGGTGTTGTGGCCAGCAATAAGGTTGGTGAATATGGTACTTTATTTAACACTCAGGCAAATGTATGTATTTTATGTAGGAGGATTGTATTTAACAGAGATGAAGTTTACTCTTCGTGAACGGTTTTTGGAAACTATTCACTTTACGAAATAGCTAACAGAGGTAGTCTACAATTCGTAGTAATGAAAATATTCACATTTGTTTGAGTGTCTTGGAGATTGGTGCAGTACGGGTAAAGTTTGTTTAAGTAAAAAAGCAGCCATATAATAATGACTGCTTTTTCTATGATATTACATTCCGAAATTGCCGAGTGAACCCATGAGTGGCTTCATCTTGTCGGTGGCGATTTCCTGAGCCTTTGCGTAACCGTCGCGGAGGGCGTTTTCGATCCAACGCTCAGTTTCATGAATGTCGTCGAGGTCGATCTTTTCTGGGTCGAGAGTGACTTTCTTGATCTTGAGCTCGCCAGTAATCTGGATAACGACAGCGCCGTCGCCAGCTTCAACTTCTACGATTTCGTTCTTGAGGCTCTTCTGAGCTTTGCGAAGCTCGTTGAGCATTTTCATCTGATCCATGGTCTGTCCCATTATTCTTCTCCCGTTTTCTCTTCTTTCTCTGCTTCTTTTTCAGTAGCTTTGGTATATATGTATAGTCTATCAGAGTTTCGGCTTTTTGACGATACCGCTATCTTAGAAAGCTCAAGTTTGTCGCTAGTCTTAGTATTGCCGAGTACAGCTACTCTGCTATTGAAATGTTCTGGCAGCTCGGCTGTAACGGTAAGGTCATTGTATTTCTCGAAGAGCTTGTAGAATTCGATATTTGGGTCTTCGTTTTCGACAATTAAGATATCGCCAGCTTCTAGCTCATTTCTAATAAGCATAATATCTGAGTTGAAGTTCTTTGTAACGCGTGGAGTGTAATGGTAGCCGCGAATATAATGCGAGAGACCCGAGAATAGCATGAGGCCAAGAATGGCAACAAGTGGAATAGCGCCTACAACATGTGCGTAAGGGTTCTTTGGGAAGATTGTCTTCCAGTGTGTTGTCATGGTGTCGATAGCAGCTGCGGTCATGATTGCGATAGGTACAATAATGATTACCGCGGTATCCGAGTTAAGACCAGCAACAACGATTGCGAAAGCTGTTACAGAAAGTGTGACGGCATTTCTTGAAGTAAACAATTGATCAAGTGATGAGATTGCGCCGATTACGATTAAAGCTACGGTGCCAAGGCCGAAGAGCGGCGCTAGGTAAACGCTATCGTAGGCTAGAGCGAATGAGAAGAACGGTGCGAAGGCCTCGTTAATATTGCGTTTGAAATTAATGAAGCTGAAATCGTTTGTAAAGGCTAAAGTCTTTAATAGATCCAAGTGGAATGAAACGGAAATCACGAGCGGGCTGAGAGCTAGGATGAAGATAATAATCGCAAGGATGAGTTGGTAAGTTTTGAGTCTCTTAAGTGAAGCGCGTAGATGTGGGTGAATTAAGCCTGCGATAAGAATAATCAAAGCAACATAACAAAGATATGGTGTATAGAGCGAGAATGCTACTGCACTTGTAAATAAAATAACGAAGAATGGTTGTATATTCTTATTCCCTACAATTTTACTGCCGAGCCAAAGGATGAAGGCTAGCCAGAAAATATACATGATGCTTGGTGTGCCAAAGTTCGCTAGACATAGGAAAGCGGTCGAGAGAGTTGTAAGCGCAGAGCCGATTAAGGCAACGTCGGATTTAAACCAACGATTTAGGAGTAAGACTAGGAAGAAAGCTGCAAATGCACCAAAGATAATCGAAGGCAACTTCACGGAATAAAGTGTAAGGCCGAAAATCTTCAAGCAGAGCTTCTGGATGCCGTAATATGGCAAATCAATAACATGCCCGTCTTGGATGAAGTTGAAATTGATTTGATCTGCATTAGCGGCGGCGAGCATTTCTTTGCTACTTAAGCCCTGCGGAGCGATCGAAGGCAAAAAACAAAGCAACGCGAGAAAAATAATACCGATTAAAATGTAGCCAATTATAAAGCGGTGGCGGAAAAGAAAAAGGTCTGTTATTTTGTTTTTCACTAAAAATATTTTAGCATAAAATGTTTGCTAGCACCAAATCTTTCCGCTTGTGCTTTACATCATTTCTTCGTCATTGTGCTTAGTGTCTAGAGACATAAAGCGGACGCGCGCCTTATCGAAGTAAAGGCCAACTGAACCAACGGCACCACGGCGGTGCTTTGCGAGAATTAAGTCTGTAATGTTTTGACGGTCGGTGTCTGGGTTGTAATAATCTTCGCGATACAAAAACATTACAATGTCCGCATCCTGCTCGATGGAGCCGGATTCACGAAGGTCGGACAGCATTGGAATCTGTGGCTGGCGGGATTCGACGGTACGAGAGAGCTGTGACAAAGCAATTACTGGCACATTTAGCTCGCGCGCAACAAGCTTCAAGCCACGAGAAATCTCGGAGACCTCTTGCACACGGTTGTCCTGCGCTTTTTTAGAGTTGCCGCTCATAAGCTGGAGGTAGTCTACGATAATTAAGCCGAGCTCGTGATCGTGAGCGACGCGGCTGGCTTTAGTGCGCATATCCATAACGGTTAGGCCTGGAGTATCGTCGATGAAGATATCTGACTGGCTAAGCTCGGACATAGCGTCGGAAATCTGCGCAAAATCTTCAGTATTAAAATTACCGGTTTCAAGCTTGAAGGAATCGACGCCAGACGCATCGGCAAGCATACGGTTGATAAGTTGTTCTTTACCCATCTCAAGGGAGAAAATCAAAACAGCTTTTTTATTGATGTTTGCCACGTTCTGTGCGAAGTTTAGTGCCAAGGCAGTCTTACCCATAGCAGGACGAGCAGCGAGAATCACGAGGTCGGAGCGGTGGAAGCCAGCGGTCATACGATCGAGGTCTGGGAATCCGGTTTTAAAGCCTGCAATTGAGCCCTTATTTTCGTGTAGTTCCTCGAGGTGATCCCAGGTGCTAGAAAGAAGGTCTGAGATGGAAATCATCTGGCCTTTGGTGTTTTGTTCGGAGACATCAAAAAGTGAACGTTCAGCATCACCAAGGAGGCGCTCGGTCTCGGTAGATTCGTCATAGGCGGCTTCGGTAATATCTGCTGCGGCAGAAATGAGGCGGCGACGAATGGCAGTATTGGCGATTAGCTCTGCATAAGCCTTGGAGTGAGCGGCCGTTGGTGAATAGCTTGAAAGCTCGGAAAGATAAGCAGCGCCGCCGGCCTTGGCGGTGAGCTTGTGGCGCCTGAGCTCGTCGGTGACAGTCAAAAGATCGACTGGCTGATGCTTGGAATAAAGTGTCCACATTGCATTGTAGATGTGGCGATGGCGCTCGTCGTAAAAGTCGGTTGGTTTAACAATTTCAGTGATATCTGGTAAAGAATCCTCAGAAATAAGGATGGCACTAATAAGAGACTTCTCTGCTTCGAGGTTTTGCGGCGGAATGCGCTCTCCTCTTGAATTGATTGGTTCGTTAATTCCTTCTTCTGGCATATTATTCCTCAATACTTACTTCTTGGCCTCCACCCATAAGCTCGGCGATGTTCGCCATGGTGTCGTCGCTACGGAGCGAATCTTCGCTGACGGAAATGTCGATTTCTGGCGGACAAGCTGCAGAAATGACAGGTAATTTTTTCTCGATGGTATTCTTCGGGAATTTGCCGTTGGCATAAATTGTAAGATGATTACCTTCAAGCTGGTATTCGCTGTCGCCGAGGGGCTTGTCGATAGTCGGCGCATTTTTGTGAACGTAATTAATAATGTTTTGCCAGAGCTCTACTGGCGTCGAAAAAGCAGTGCTGGCGGGTGGTGTAAAGGTCTTCTCTGGTTTCTCGGCGGCTTTTGGCGCTGGCTTTTCTGCTTTTTTCTCTGACTCGGCTTTCGGTGCTGGCTTTGGGGTTTCCGGTGCTTTAGCTGGAGCTGCCGGCTTTGGCGCAGGCGCTGGAGCTTTGAATTCTGGCTGTGGCGCAGCGGCTTGCGCGACAACTTTTGGTGTAACGACTGGCGCTGCGATGGCTCGAGCCTGAGTATTAATTAGGCTTGTAAGCAACTTAATTTCTGGGAATGAAGCGTAAGCGACTTCGCTAAGCGGCTCAATAAGCGGCAGAAGCTGAACGTCCATCGTTTCGATAATTGTCGAAATGAGGAGCTCGGCGATATATTTTGGCTCGATATTATTCTCGCGGAGGCTAAAACACTCGTTTTTGATGGCGTTTAAATCCTGTGCGCGGTAGGCCGTGATGAGATTCTGAATAATTTGCTCGCTTGGGAGACCAAGGATTTCGCGGACGTCGGCTTCGGTGATTTTGTCTGCTTCACTAACAGTAGAAATTTGATCAAGAAGTGACAATGTGTCACGGAAAGAACCACCGCCGCGACTAATAATGACTTTTAGGGCCTCGTCGTCGATATTGATTTTTTCTGCTTTGCAGATTTTCTTGATGTATTCGAGCATTTCGCCTGGGTCGGCAAGCTTAAACTGGAATTTCTGGCAACGCGAAACAATTGTAGCTGGGACTTTCTGCAACTCGGTTGTAGCGAGAATGAAAATGACATGCTCTGGCGGCTCCTCGAGGGTCTTAAGAAGAGCGTTGAAGGCGGATTTCGAGAGCATGTGAACCTCATCGATGATGTAGATTTTGTGCTCGCCTTCGACTGGTGCTACAATGGCGCGCTCGCGCAGATCGCGGATATTCTCGACGCTAGTGTTGCTGGCGGCATCGATTTCGATGATGTCTAGGTAGCTATCTTCGAGCTCGTAATCGAACTTGTTGATCTCGTGCGCAAGGATACGTGCAACGGAAGTTTTGCCGCAGCCGCGTGGGCCGACAAAGAGATAAGCATGGCCAATCTTGCCAGACTCAAGAGATGAAACGAGTGGCTTGGTGACTTGAGGCTGTGCGACAACCTCACTGAGCTTTTTAGGGCGATACCTCCGATACAACGCTTTCATACTCTTTATTTTAGCATTAATTCTACCCTGTTGCACTTTGACTACAGAGTAAAATTTACAATCTTTGTGAAAAGAAACAAAACGCTTATGCTATAATTATACAAATGCCAAGATATCTTAAGACTAAGCTAGATACGTCTTCGACAAAGAAAACCTCGAGTTCTAAGTCGAGTCGAAATACTAGTCCAAGGCCGAAAAAGACCAAGAAGCTCACGAAGACTCGCGTGCGTGAGATTTTGCATTTTCGCCGTTTAGTTAACCATATCTTGATGCTCTTTTCGGTTGTTGTAGAACTATTTAATATTGCCCTGATTATTAATGGCGGTTGGGACGATATTAGCTTGTTACTGTTCGTTGGTGCGCCGCTTCTCGCATTCCTTAGTATGTGTGTGTCTTATGATAACCGAAAAAGATATTATGCGATTAAACGTGACTTTTGGATTGGGCTAATACTCTTAGTTGTAACTGGCGGAATCTTTAGTGTTGAAGTTTTGTATTCGCAGATTGCGCCTTTTGCTATTAAGAAGGTAGAAGATTCTGATCAGTTTATGTTTGGTCAATACAATTGCGCTAACAATGAAAAAGATAGGGATAACAGAAAGTTTACCGTAAAAATTTACTTGAATGACAAGGAATTCGGTATTGCTGATTATGATGATTCTGGCGATATTGTTGTCGGTAGTTATGGTGTGTTTGATGCCGGCGAAAATATGCGCCGACTTAAAGCGATTATTAAAGAAAACGACGCGAAGGATTCTAGCCGTGGCTTTGACGAAACGAGTTATCTATTCGAATTCCAAGATAGCGTAAATGTCAAAGTGACTTCAGAAAGTAAATATATAACTCGGTATTGTAAGAGAGTTTAATAACGGAAAAATCTTCATACACAAAACGGTATGAAGATTTTTGTTATTAACCTCTTGCAGTGCTGCGTATATCTGCTCTCTGAAGTTGCGAGATGGCATGGTTTGTAGAGGCTAATACGCAAAAATACAGCACCGTATTGTGTGCTGTATTTTTCGTGATATTAGCTTTCTACAAACCAGCCTCTACTGCCGCCCATGTGGCGTCTTCGTTGTCTGCTGGGATTACGACTGTGACCCGATCGCCGACCTTGAGGCGGAAATAGGTGACAGAAGCGTAAAGAATCTTGAATTCGCGGCCGTTAACCTCGACAAAGTATTGATCGTCGTGACTTGTAAGCGTGCCGATAACGGTTTTACGCTCGACTGGGCCGATTTGCTTGTAAAGGAATTTGCCGGTGTCGCCGATGGTGAGCTTAAGGATATCACCTTCAACGAGCTTAGATTTACTGGCGTAGTTTGCTGGAACTGGATAGTTCTTGCCGTCTGGGCCAATCATGATTTGACCATCGAATACGCCTTCAATGATCTTGCCCTCTGGGCTATCAGCGACCGTGCGTGATGGTGCTGTAATAGTGCCGCCATCGCCAAGCATCGAAGTAAGAAGCTCTTTAGCGGCTGAAAGATTGGTCTCTGCTTCAGTCAAGAGACTGCGCAGACGTTTTATTTGTTTTTCTGGTAGATCAGACATACCTCGCATCCTGTCTGTATTAATATTACTGATTCTATAATATATTTTTAGCTAAGCATTGTCAATAAAAAGTTAGTGGGCTTTTCCACAGGATTAACAGGGGTAGGGGCTAAAACGTTGTAAATTCTACCATTGACGAAATTGCTTTTGCTTTATCCTTTTTGGCATAAAAAATGCCCCGCCGAAGCGGGGCTGAAATCAGAAAGCTGAAACGGTTGTTACCTGAAGAACTGCTATGCTCTCAGTGTCGATATAGCCGGAAGCTGTCATAGCTGTAAGGAAATCTTCCCACTCTTCGTTATTACTAACAAAGAAGCCTTCTCTGTCCTGCTTTGCGATAGACTTTTCGCCATCGAGACCGAAGATGCTTGCGGCTGTGAGCTGGTAATCCATCAGGATATTGTCTCTAGAGCTGTTGAGCTTATAGATGATTGCAATTGGCTCCTCGATATGAAAGAAGATTGCATAGCCTTCTACGACGAGAGCTTCAACGTTTCTCATGCGGTAGATTTTGGTCTGATCGCCATAAGCCACAGTAGTTTCGAAAACAGCGGGTGTGTAGTCGTGAAGTTCGCCGATACTTTGCTCGAAGACGATGAGCTTGTTGTCTTTCTTGATTCGCTCATCCTGTTCGACATATCTGCCCTTTACGTAAGTTATAGGAGCGCCGTTCTGTTTTGCTTTCTTTAAAGTGCTAAGTAACATAGACGTTACCTCCTCGGATTGTAAATTCGACTGTTTAAAACGCAGTCGTCACGTATCTATATATTATAGCATAAACGTCTTTATTTGTCAATGAAAAGGCCCCCGCTTATGGCGAGGGCTGTGCGGTTTTAGGAGTGACGATGATCTGCGAATCTTTAATTGAGACACTGAGCTTACTTGTAATGTCGAGCGTTAAATCTTGGCGAATATAAACGCTGTCTTGCGTCGTCTTGGCATATCTCGTCAGTTTAAAATCGCTTGGATTGTAGATAAAATTCGCATTTCCACCAATCGGCTGAAGCGGTTGGTCGCTTTCGCTACAAACGAGCGCAAGTGTGTCGGTATTGGACATTACTGTATAGAGCTTAGTTTTGCCTGCATTCTCTTCAATCACATAGATAGTGGTATATTCTATGTTATTAAAGATGAATTTGTTCCCTGAAACAATGACATATCTCGTGATGCCTTTGTGTTCGAGGATGCTCTTTGCTCCGCAGTGGCCATCGATTAGAATCATGTCATTAACGGGAATTGCGAATTCGAACCCTTCGGTTGTACAGAAGGGATCAGTTGTGATTCTCCTGACTTTACCAACGAAGAGGGACTTTGCAGTCTCTATAAAGATATTGCGGGGAGTCATGCATATCATCTCCTTTCAAAGTTCTACGTTTTTAGGCGTCGTATGTATCTATTATGCAACAAAAAAGAGCCCCGTGAGGCTCGATTTTGTAACAATCTGGCTAATATTTAATAACTTAAGCGAGTTCGACAGTTGCGCCGGCTTCTTCGAGGCTCTTCTTAAGAGCTTCAGCTTCGTCCTTAGCAACCTTTTCCTTGACGGTAGCTGGAGCACCATCAACGATAGCCTTAGCCTCACCAAGACCAAGACCAGTAGCTTCCTTGACAGCCTTGATGACAGCGATCTTCTGAGCGCCAGCGTCCTTCAAGACAACGTCAAATTCACTCTTTTCTTCAGCAGCAGCACCGCCATCAGCTGGTGCAGCAGCAACTGCTACAGCTGCAGCAGCTGGCTCAATGCCATATTCGTCCTTAAGGACGTTCTTAAGCTCGTTAACTTCGAGGTCGGTGAGCTTAACCAATTCCTCTGCGATTTTCTTAACATCAGCAGCCATTTTATTAGACTCCTTTATAATTAAAATTTGTTATTTAAGTTCCCACCCGGGAATTTGTATAAATACAATTAATTGGTTGCTTTGTCGGCGATACCGTCGAGCAATGCGTGTAGATTGCCAGAAAGACCATTGGTGACATCGTTGACTGGGCTGAGGAGCATGTCGACGACCTGACCGATGAGCTGTTCCTTGCTTGGAAGCTTGGAGAGCGCAACGACATCGTTTTCGTCGAGAGCTTTACCATCACCAGAGAATGCACCCTTGAGCTCGAGAGCTGCATGATCCTTAGCAAACTTTGCTAGAACCTGTGCTGGAGCAACTTCGTCGTTGTTAGAAACGGCGTAAAGAAGCTGACCTTCAAGTGCGCTAGTGTCGGTGTCTTTGTAAACTGCAATCTCGCCCATGGCGACACGAACGAGGCGGTTTTTGACAATCTTAATTTTAACGTCGTTCTCACGAGCAGCTGCGCGAAGTTCCTGCATTTCAGCGACCGTAAGGCCCTGATACTTTGCAAAAACAGTCATCTTAGCGTCGCTGAGAAGCTCGTTTAAGTCGGCAACCAATTGTTGTTTCTTATCTTTGCTAATTGCCATAGATAGAAATCTCCTTTTGGTTTAGTTTGTAGCCAGATTGTTAAAACTGCAAAATAAAATTCTGCAGAACGTCACCAAGAATATATACAAGATATGATCCTCGGCGGCATGATTAAGCTGATTGCTCAGCCGCCGCTGTCTTTGGTAACTGGGAGTATTATAACAGATTGGATTTAAAAATGCAAGGAAATACGCCCCTTTACAGGGGCGTATTAGATGAAAGGAGTTTCTGTCTTTCCGGGCTAAACCAGAATTCGATATACTTCTGGATTTTTTCGGCTTGTTTCTTGCCGATGCCACTAATTGTATTTAGTTTTCGCGTGGGTGAATTGTTCCAACGGATAAGGTCAGCATTCGTGACGATCCCTGCCTTTGCGAGTTTACTGATACATGAGGGGCCAGGCAGATAGGAAGTATTCAATTTGAGTAAAACTGAATCGTCCTTTGCTGTCATGGCGGCAAGTGCGTCGCTGTAGACGGGATTTTCTAGGTCGCCCTTTGCTGCTGGTTTTGAACTAAAGAGTTTTTGCAAGAGGCAGCCATAGGTTGTGTCGCTCGATGTCTGTCGCTCTTCTACCGGTTCACCTTTCATGATGGCTTCTGTTAGAGTGTCTACGAGGTCGCTATATGAAGCGGTTGAGAGGCTGAGGATTGCGCTGAGTCTTGCGTTTGTTCTGAGTTTTACGATTGCGTTATGGCGTGTCGCCTTGGCGCTTTCGCCGAGTTCGCTCAGGCCGCTTTCGAGAGCTTTTCGCTCATCTTCGGGGAGTTCTTGGATTGCGAAAGCAAGGAAACATGCCTGCTTTTCGGTGAGCGAGATGTATTCGGCGCCAATGATGCTGGCCGCGATCGAGAAGAGATTAAACATGAGAATTCGTCCTTTCTTCATAAAAGTTCGATGCACCGTAGTGTGCATTCACTGATATATTATACAATAATTAGTATAATCAGTCAATAGAAAAGGCCCCCTTGCGGGGACCTGTTTCGTTTGCGGAGGTTAGCTATTGGCGCGTTTGAGAGTCTGCTGAACTTTATGGCGCAGATCGTGATACTTGTAGAGTTTTTCTGCGGCGTTTCCTGTCTTAAGATTAGACATAGTGCGGAAGCCAAGGTTGAGCAGATCTCTGCGGCAGCTAGCACAGGCGATTGGGATTTCTCTCTCGAGACCAATCCAGTCACAGTTGAGTGCCCAGCCGATGTCTTTGATGTCTGCATAAACCGGAAGCCAATCGAAGAGAATGTGCTTGCGAGCGGCGA
>JAZQSO010000099.1:0-1773 GCA_045630145.1 Candidatus Nanosyncoccaceae bacterium | reverse complement strand
TTGTAAGATGTATCGCTCGGGCGTTCTGCCTAAGAATTTTGTCCTGCAAGCCATGCTTAATAGTTGCTATACGCAGCAGGAGCATGAAAAAATACGTCATGCCGACAAGATCCAGACTTTGACCGAGCTCTTCGGTAAAGTATTCTTGACAACCGGTCCGCAAGAGGATGAGGAAGAAGCAGAAGCAGACAAAGAAGCAGACGAAGACAAGGCTTAATCACAACGGCACATTTTAAAAAAGGTTGCTCGCACATGCGGGCCCTTTTTATTGGGGTAGACTCTTGACGCTTTTGCTTAAATATGATATAATTGAAGGTAGAGAGTTATTCTGCAGTTTTAAGGAGGTATTTTTATGAAAACGAAAGCAGGTAATTATCCGAACATTAACGAAGCGACGTTTGGAGATCCGAAATCGCTCGAATTTTCTAAGCGTGACGCATGCATAAACTCTCATATTATTAAGGCAGCCATTAAGCTGTTTTTGCCTTATATGAGAGTGGGAGCAGAAGGCTTCACGGTGCAGACATCTTGGTCTGTAAGGATCGAGGATCAGCACTATTCTGAGAATGAGCCTCACTATATTCTTGAGATTGGTGAAGGTTCAACCGCTGACTGCGTCGTTGCAATAGTCCGGACGGCCTACTGCGATAACCATTCGCACCCGAAATCGCGGAGCATTAAGCAGGCCCCAGGCGAATATGTCGTCACGGCCAGCGTTAAAGACCCCGATAAGGTGAGTGCCTTGCAGTTAGCAAACGCGGTAAGCGATGCTTACGCGGAAGCTCTGGAAAAATATTTTCCAGATTATTACATTTTGCAAGTTCGTATTTAGCTCTCTATTAACCACGGCTAACCCCCGTGGTTTTTTAATGGCATTAAAAAACCGGTCACGTGGACCGGTCTAGTCTTAAGGTAAAATGCTCCCTGTGACCCAAATATGATACAACGCCTCTTTATAATCGAATTCGCCATCATATTCACGTTTGACTGCTTTTTCGACAAAATCAACGAAGTTGACAATTGCTTTCTCGATGTCGCGCTGATTCTGACGATAGAAGAAGCCGAGAATTGCCCAACGATTTTTTATGATAGACTCGCGAATTTCGTCATCGCGATCGCCTGGGACGTGCTGAATCAAGACGAGCGTCTTGTTCTCAAAAAAGGCTTTTTCAGTCTCTTCTAAGTTTTCTTGATTCTCGCTGATGATAATGTACTGTGTCACTTTAGAACATCGAGGGCTAAGCAGAGCGTCGTCTAATGCATCGAAGTTTAGATATCGATAATACCGGGATCTACTGAAATGGTCCGCTTCCCCGAGCTTGACAACTAACTTGCCGACGGCTTCCTTCAGCCTTTTGCTGGTCTTCAGGGATTTCGCAAATTGTCCTACTTGAACGTATTTGTCCAATTCTGTCCAGAAAGCCGCAATGTTTTTGTCGCGTTCTTTGGCGAGATCTTTTATTTGCTCCTTGGTTTCGCTGAGTTCTCGTTCTAAAGATTCAATTTTCTTCTGATAGGCATCAAAACTATTTTCGAGTTTTCTTCTACCCGTTTCGTCCATCTAACCACCTCCAATTTGTAGTATGCCTTAAGACTGATTAAATTATAGCATAATTCTTTGTAAAAGCAAATTCATAGACTAGTCGCTTGCTTTTGGCTTCGCCAAAGCAAGTCGCCGGGCGTTGCCTCGGAAAATAACGAGCCACAGGCTCCCTTTTTCACTCGGCTCCTACGGCGGGCGGACTAACGTTCGCACCTAGTCCAGATAAGTCG
>JAZQSO010000098.1:0-2274 GCA_045630145.1 Candidatus Nanosyncoccaceae bacterium | reverse complement strand
TGTTTGCGGCGGCGTTGCTGAATACTTCAACCTTGATCCAACCATCGTCCGCGTGCTTTGGGTTCTCGGCTCCCTCTTTGCTGGCGGCGGCGTAATTCTCTACATCGTCATGGCAATTATCGTGCCTACCAAGTCCGAGGTTATCGTCGCAAACATTGTCGATAAAAAAGATAACGAGAAGAAATAATCTTCTTCGAACTCCGGCCAAAGCAGTCGGAGTTTTTTGTTGGTTTCGCATTTTGATTAGTATCGACGACCGTCTTGTGTCCGAGATACTAATCAAAATGTTCGAGAAACCAATAAGAAAAAACTCCGCTTGGCGCGGAGCTTAAAAGAAGATTATCTACGAACGGTTTCGTCGATCTTATTGCAGAGGAGCTGTATGCCGATAGCAAGTACGCCAGTCAGGAACATAGCGAGCAGCGCCCAGCCGAAGCCAAACTGCAACATGATTGTATCTGTGAGCGAAAAGCCGATTGCCGCAATAATTGCCACCGGGAGGCCACCGACTGATTCTCTTCCAATAGAGAGGAAAAATGCGACGCTAACCGGAATACCAGTCAAAGCGCCAAGAATCAGCGACTCGGACCATGAGATGGAGCCACCACCAGTGTAGCTTACGCCGAGCGTCAAGACGAGCATAAACAGCGACATGACGAGACAGGCAACGGTGATAACTTTGCGGATTTCTTCTCTTACGGATGTATTCATAAATACACCCTCCTTTCTTAAAATAGCGATTAGGGTTGTTTCGGATTGCCCAATAGAATATTTACTAATTATAGCATAAGCGTCGTTATTTGTCAATCTACCCCCCCCTGTTGCATATTGACATTTTTAGCCATAAGTAATAAAATGTTCTAATCATTATCCTATGGAGGTGGATAAAATGAAGCACACCACAGAGCAGATTGAAGTGCTCGCCTTTACCCCGAATGAGGAAACAAAGCTTGACTCCGCCTTTATTAATTCCCGCGTTGTTTCCGAGAATATCATTCCCTGTATCGTGCGTTCACTGAAGCTTCTCAACGAAAAGGATCACCACAATCACGTGCTGTTCCTGAAGGACACAGACAAGAATCATTCCTTCGGCGTTCTCTGCGGCTTGGCGACTACTATGCTTAGTAGTTACGACACCATCTGCATCGAGGTCTCCCCTGGTAGACATCTGATTATCAAGGGTAAGCCCGACAGAGTCGGCAAGTTCTTCGAAGGCTTTAAACCTTAAATCCTACCCAAAATCCCCGAGCTTGATGCCCGGGGGTCTTTTTTATTTCAAATATTCCGTGATGCTCGTGATAACTTCTGAGCCATCCGCCACAGCTGTCGTGAGCTGGCGCGTGCGTTTTTGCCTGAGATCGCCCGCCAAGAACACACCCGGGATTGAGCTTTGCAAATTCTCATCCGCAATTAGATAGCCATATTCGTCGGCTTTAAGCTCTGGGTTAAGGCGAGCGCCCTGCGCCGCCTGACCAACTGCCACAAATACCGCCGCAACGTTAAGTGTCTTCATCTCGTCATTCTGCTTAATTTCGAGACCTTCAACCTTGCTCTCGCCGAGAACTTTCTCTGGCGTAGCACTCAATACAAATTCAACGTTACCCTTCTGTTTCAGCTTGTCCACATTGGCAGGCTTACCACGGAATTCGTCACGACGATGCACAAGATAAACCTTATTGCAAATACCAGAAAGATAAAATGCATCAGCAAGCGCTGCGTCACCACCACCGATCACAGCAACATCTTTTTCTTTAAAGAAATTTCCATCACAAGTCGCGCAATAAGAAACGCCTCTACCCAAGAGCTCTTTCTCGCCCGCAATCTCCAAACGGCGCGAAACGGCGCCAGTTGCTACAACCACCGAGCGTGCTTCAACTTCTTCTTCCTCGAGCGAAAGAATAAAGTTCTCTTCCTTGCGGAAACTTTCGACTTCTTCGAATCTGATTTCTGCACCAAGCTCCTTCGCCTGCTCTTCGAGCTGGTGCGAAAAATCTGGGCCAGAAACATGTGGCATACCTGGATAATTATCTACCTGCATTGAGTGAAGAATTTGACCGCCACAAACGGCACGTTCAAAAACAATCGTCTTGAGATTCGCACGCGTAGCATAAATCGCCGCCGTTAGGCCTGCTGGGCCACCACCAATAATTGCAACATCGTAAAGCATTAGTCTTTCATCTCCCTTATTTCTTTTTCCGTAATTACCCCCATCGAGCGCTTGTATTCCTTGCCATCCTTGAAGCAGATTAGCGTGGGAATAGACATAATATCAAA
>JAZQSO010000097.1:0-3073 GCA_045630145.1 Candidatus Nanosyncoccaceae bacterium | reverse complement strand
GCCATATTGCGGAACATTGTCGATGGTTTGCGTTTTGCGATTATAAATACGTGTCATAGAATGCTAAGTAAAATTGTTAAAGCGATTGCGATGCCACTGAAGACGCCATAGGCGAGACCGCGTGGCTTAGGAATCTTGATACTTAAGATGTTTAATAGTGCGACGACGAAAGCCGCGATTGCTAGTATGGTGCCGATTTGCTCTGAGAAGAATAATTCTGCAAGAATGAAGACGGCTGGAAAGACGAGCGCAGAAAAAGTGACCGGCAGGCCTTGGTAGTGGCTAAGCTTGGTATTCTTCTGCTTTGCAACGGAATTGAAGTGTGCAAGTCTGGCGATACCGCAGACTGCGAGTGCAAAGCTTGCGAGCAATGCAATCGCATTCTGGTTGTTAATTAAAATGATTACAATTGGTAAAGCAACGAAATTGACCATATCCGCGAGCGAGTCGAGCTCGATGCCGAATGTCTTTTCTTCGTCATTTCTTTTGATGCTGCGGGCGATGGCGCCGTCAAACATATCGCAAACGCCAGCAAAAATCAGACAAATGCAAGCGCAGTTTGGCGCTCCAGCAAGAGCGAGATAGATGCCAAAACAGGCGATAAGGGCGCCGATATAGGTCAAGATAACGCTTTTATTCCATTTTCCAATAAACATATTACTCCTCGATTGTTATTTCGCCGGTGCTACCATCGATTGTGATGGTTTGGCCGTCTTGGATCTTACTCATTGCGTCATGGCAGTTTACGATAGCAGGAATGCCGTATTCGCGCGATACGATAGCCGCGTGGCACAAGATGCCGCCGTATTCGGTAACAATGCCTGAGATGATGGCGAACTTTGGCGTCCAGCCTGTGTCGGTAAACTTTGTAACGAGAATTTCGCCCTTGTTTAGTCTGTCAATCTCGGAGAAATCTTTGATAACACGAGCGGTTGCGGTGATCTTGCCACTACAAGCACCGAGACCATGAATATCTGATTCGCTAGTCGTGGTCTGCGCGCAATTACCAGGAACGATTTCGTTGTCGCTCATGTAATTGCGATAGGAGTTGTAATATTTGCGGTTACGTTCAACGATTTTGCGAAGCTCTTTGGTATCGATTTTCTTGTCTTGGTAAGCCCAGATATCGCGAATCTTGAGCATCCAAATATCTTCTGGAGCTTTAAGAATGTCCTGTTTGGCTAGTTCTTCACCGTAGTATTTAGAATACAAATGAATGATGTAATAGAATCTTGTCGAAACATCGCGGAACTCTTCGCGCCACCAAAGCATTTTGCGCATCTTGGTAATTTTGGCATGAACTTTCTGGTATTTCTTAGCACTCAACTGACCTTGAAGCTTTTCGAGAATTTCGTGATATCTGTTCTCGTTGTGAAGCTGGTCGTTTTCTGGACCAAAGGAATCTTCGAGCTCGATCATCGATTTTATATTGTCGACGTATGGCAGAGGATTTTCGTAGTAGCACTCGAAGGTAACGTCGAGCTCTTTGTCCGAATGATAGCCGTAATCTGCGATGATTTTCTTGAGGGCTTTCAGGCTTTCGCGCTTTGAATCGGTGTCTTTGAGGATTTTCTCGGAACTTGTGCTCTGCCAGTAGTTTAGTTCGTCTTTATCGTTGCGGATTTGGCGGCTAGCTTCCCACATAGCATAGAATGGGCGCATGTGCGAAATATCCTTAATGCCGCCGAGAACGGTGAGATATTCGTCCTCGCTCATAAATTTGAGGAGGCTGTCTTTGTAAAGCGACTGATGGATTGTATTAATGAATATCTGCCAGAAATAGGTGGTTTCGCTCTGGAAGTAATCTTTCTCGGTGAGCTTGCGCCAGGTCTTAGCAATTTTGGCTTTATTCTTGTCGAAATTGTCAGTATAGCCATTGTATTTCGACATCAAATCTTCGATGTAAGATTCGGCGTTTTCTTCGCGTTCTTTGAGGATTTTCTTTTGTGCAAGCGCCATTTTTGCAAGTGCGATGGCATTCTTTGGTGTGAGCTTAGTTGTAGCTCCCTCGCCTTTGTAATCGCCCTTGATGCCGTATTCGCTGTCGAATTCACGTTCGCGGTAGCCAATGACATTGCTCATAGCTTTCTTTACGACGCTAAGGTTCCAATAACAACGGCCAAAGAACATATCGCCCATGACATGCTTATCACAATAATCCTGTGTGAGGATTTTGGAATCTACAAGGAATTTCTGAATAATATAATCCCAGACATATTCGTATAAGCTCCACATGAATGGCGTACAAACAGTTGCGGAAACGCCGCCGTCTTTAAAATCTGCTGTCGTCCAAACATCATCATAACCGCCATAAACGATTTTTGTAATCTTGCGCGCTTGCAAAATGAATAACTCGTCATTTTTAAGAGCAAATTCAATATCACAAGGAAAACCAAAATGAAGTTGGATTTTTGCAAAGGTTTTACCGAGCTCTTTGAGCTTTGCTTTATTTAAGATTTTGTTATTCTTGTCGATCTTTGTATAGTTGTTGTACCAGCTATAGAAATATTGCTCTGGTGCATTGTGGCCCGATACAATTTCTTCGCCGATGCCTTCTGCGACCTCGATAAGCATTTCTTTATCGTCGCCAGTTGTGGGGTTAACCGTGAAGCAGATGCCGCTGTGGTCGGAATTAATCATCTCTTGCACGACGACTGCCATTTTAAGCTCGCTGAGCTTGATATTATTCTGCTTGCAATAAGCTACGATGTTTTGATTGTAGGTGGATTTATAACAATCAATAATGCGGCGTTCGATGTCTTTGGCTTCGGTAAAGAGGAAGCTTTGATACTGTCCAGCAAAAGAAGAATCGCCTAAATCCTCTTTTGTGCAGCTACTGCGCACGGCATAGAGTTTCTTAGAGTCAATGAGCTTTTCGAGCTGGCTTTTGATTTCTTTTGGCAGTTTGGCGTCTTTGAACTTAGTAAGAGTTTTCTTAGAGAGGCCTTCCGTGCTCTTGTTTAATTCTTTAGTAATAGTTTCGGTTAAAGAATTTGTTTCTAGGAAAGTATCGAAACAATCGCTATCTAGGACTAGGCCGTCTGGAACATTGAAGCCGGCACGCTGCATTTCA
>JAZQSO010000096.1:0-13003 GCA_045630145.1 Candidatus Nanosyncoccaceae bacterium | reverse complement strand
GCTGGTTTTGAAGAGTAATGGTACGGCGCTTTATGCTACGACGGACCTTGCTTGTATGTTCTATCGCAAGGAAAATTACAACCCGGATTTGGTTGTGTACTGTGTAGGTGCAGAGCAGAAGTTTTACTTTGAACAACTTTTCGCCATGGGCAAGAAGCTTGGTTTGAAGCAGAAGAATTTCCATTTGTGGTTTGGTACGATCGATATCGTGAATGATGAAGGCAAGCGTGAGAAGATGTCTAGCCGTAAGGGTGTTGTTCTTCTTGAGGCGATGCTTGATGATGCTGAAGCGCGTGTCCGTAAGAACTTCGCGAGCAGCGAGCTGAGCGACGAAGATGTGCGTAGGATTGCGACTGGCGCGATTAAGTTTAGCGACTTCGTAGCAGATCGCAAGATGGGTATTCTCTATGATCCAGATAAAATCTTTGCTTTGACTGGTTTCTCGGGCCCATTTTGTCAGTATGCTGATGTGCGTCTCCGTAGGATTTTGGAAAAGAACAAAGATTTTACTCGGGTTGATTTCTCGGATTACGACTTTGCGGCAGAGAAGGATTTGTTAATTAAGATTAACAAATTCCCAGAGCTTGTAAGCGGCGTAGTTGAAGAGCTTGCGCTTCATAAGATTGCGGGTTACTGCTTCGACTTGGCTCAGGAATTGAACCGTTATTATGAGAAAACGCCAATTACTCAGGCTGATGACAAGGAGCGCTCGGCGCGTTTGTGGCTCATCGAAAAAGCTGATTTCGTGCTCGCAAAAGCTTTGGATCTCTTGGGCGTAGAAATCCCAGAAAAGATGTAATACATGAAGCCATCCGCAAGGGTGGCTTTTTGCTTCAATGCTTAAATTTGCTAAACTAGAAATATGTACGAAGACTTCCAAGCAATCAAAGATATGCTAAACGCGAGTGAGCGTAAAATTGAGATCGTCGAGAATGAGAACCCGCGTTCGGAAGCGATTTTGGAGTGGGCAAAAATTCCGCAGTCGCAAGATTTGGCTACGGTTGTGACTTTCGCTGAGGTAATTACAGTTGATGACTGGGTGCATGTTTTAGGTCACGGGAAGGGCACAGATGGCCAGACGATTTTTAAGCTTTCGAGTCTTCCAAAAGATGAACTAATGTATAACTCGCTTGTTGTTGCTACGGATGTTTTGGGTGGCTTATTTGCAATTTGTACCGACAAGACTGAATCGGCTTATGGTGACATTTTCTATTTGCAACCAGAATGCTTGGATTGGGAACCAACGGGCTTTGGCTATTCTGAATTCTTGGTTTGGCTAGCGGAAGATGACCTCGATGCATTCTATCAGGATGTGCGTTGGGAGGGCTGGCGTGATATGAGCTCGCATGTTGGTGTGGATTCTGCAATCCGTTTTACGCCGGATGTTTGGTTCAAGGATTGCGACTTCAGTGCTTCGCCAAGGCAAATTGTGCCGTTTAAGGATGTACTTGAGGATATTCTTTCGACCTATATTTTGGACGACGCTTCGAGCTAGTCTAGTTTTCTTTGGCTCTCTGTTGTTATGGTATAATATGGAAAATACCTAATACTTTTTTGGGAGAGTTTTTATGGCGAAAAAAGTTACAAAAATCAAGGCAAGTGAAGACGATAAGCGCCTAGATAAAATTGAAGAACTTCAGGACCAGCTCGAAGAAGAGCTCGAAGCGGAAGATAAGCGCAACGAACGTGCCGATAAAGCTCGTGAACGCTCTTTGGAGCTTGCGAAGCTTGGCGCAGAGAAGCTTAAGGGCGGCGCTGGCGGATTCATGAAGTTTATTCGTGAACAGAACGTGGTTGGCCTCGCTGTAGGTTTGGTACTTGGTACCGCTGCCGGTGGCTTGGTTAACTCTTTGATTGATAATATCATTATGCCACCATTAGGTTTCTTGCTTGGTTCTGCCGATGGCTTGAAGGGCTTGGAGCTTAATATGGGCACCACTCCAGCAGGCGAAGTAGCAATCTTGCACTACGGTGTTTTTATCAACGATTTGATTAACTTCCTCGTTCTCGCACTCTGTGTTTACTTGGTTATTAAGATTTTGAAGCTAGATATTAAGAAATAATGAGCAAGAAGGCGACTTTACTCTGGGTGGATCTTGAGATGACTGGTCTTTCGCCAGTGGAAGACCGTATTCTTGAGGTGGCCGCAATTGCGACCGACTGGGATTTTAACGAAATTGACCGCTATACGGGAATTGTAAAAGTTAGCGATGCGCTAATTAAGAAACGTATGGTGGGCGATTTCTGGGAAAAGAACCCAGAGTCCTACAAGAGCTTAGTAGAGCAAAACAAGGACGGTAAGCCAGCGAAAGAGATTGAGCAAGAGTTGCTTGCTTTCGTGAAGAAGAATTTCGGTAGGACAATTTATCTTGCTGGTAATTCAATTCATCAGGACAGAAAGTTCATTGAGCGCGAATGGCCTGAATTAAACGAAAAGCTACACTATCGTATGCTCGATGTGAGCGCTTGGAAGATTTATTTCGAAAATGCGCTGAATTATTATGTAACGAAGGCGGAGAATCATCGTGCGCTCGATGACATTCGCGGAAGTATTGAGGAGCTAAAATGCTATCTGAAGAAAGTGTCGTAGAGAAAATCAAATCCTACGAAGACATTACAGAGAAAGCTGCTGGCGAAAAAGATGAACTGAGTGTCTTTAGCCGTGGCGATAAAATCTGTCTCGTAGTTGAGAAAGGAACAAATCCTTTGCGTATTGAGTTGCGCTGCGATTACAAGCTTTCTAAGCTTTTGCAAGAACGTTACGAAAGTGTAATGGAAAGCCGCTCGCTCGGTAAGAATGGTATCGAAATTATCTGTAGCGGACAGCTCAGCGAAGAAGAGTTACTAGACCTAATTCGCCATGCTTACGAAGTTTCAGCTTAATAAGACAACAAAAAAGCGAGGTCGTTTGGCCTCGCTTTTTGTTGCTATTCTTCAGAACCGTAATCTTGGTAGACGGCTTGGTAAGTCTTAAGGCTTTCTAGGTTAGTTGTAAGGAGTTCCTTAAGGGAAGCGTTGTCTGTTGTGTTGATAATATTGGTTTCGAGCTGAACGAGGACGGCGAGCTGATAGGCACTTTCGGAAGCGAAGGAATCGTCGAGATAGCCGTTCATGTATGCGTTAGTAAGATTTGCGGAGTAGCTGTTCATTTCGTTTGCGATAGTTGCGTCGCCGGTCGTGATCGTGGCGCCGGCGCTCGTGACAGCACTTGTGTAGTTACTAAAGAAGGAATCGCTCGTGATGAGGAAGTTCGTCGTGTTAGAACGAAGCTCAGCAGAACGTAGATTGTCTTTCTGTGTCTGCATTGGGCTGTCCTCGGCAAGAAGTAGGCTATAGCGTTCGTAAAGGGCGGAATAGCTTGATGATGAGCTGCTACTGTTGCCGTTAAGGATGGCGGTAATGACGATTAGGAGAATAATGAGAATGACTGCGCCAATGATTAGTTTGAGAAGCATTGGGCTAAGGATAGACGAGAAAGGTGAAGAATTTTTTGGTTGTTCCTTAACCGCGATTTGATCAAGATAAGCTTTGTTGTC
This sequence comes from Candidatus Nanosyncoccaceae bacterium, assembly GCA_045630145.1. Taxonomy (GTDB): domain Bacteria; phylum Patescibacteriota; class Saccharimonadia; order Saccharimonadales; family Saccharimonadaceae; genus UBA2834. The sequence goes on along the minus strand of JAZQSO010000096.1, from coordinate 9,467 downwards.
CATAAGAATATTATAACATAAGCATAGTCTATGCGGACTAGCGAAGGTATTTTAGAAAACAGCGTCAAGCCATCCCGTCGTTATGGGCGACTTGCGCTTCGTACTCGGCCGTAGCCTGCGTAATGTTTCTAAAATACCTTCGCTAGTCCGGCAGGCTGTGCTTATATTTTTTCGCTAAAAGCAACTAAGTTGCGTGAGTCGTATGGAGTGGTTGAGTTGTTCAGGTTAACCAAGTTGTCCGGGTTAACCAGGTTAACTTGGGCAAAAGGGTTGGCATGTCGTCCCTACGGTGGACTTTTAGGTTATAATAAGATTATGGATGATGCCAAGGAGGAGATTCGAGCGCGCTTGCCAGTCGAAGATGTGATTGGCCAGTATATTGAGTTGAAGCGTGCGGGTAGAAATCTGAAGGGGCATTCGCCGTGGGGAACGGATCGAACCCCTAGCTTTATGGTGTCCCCAGAGAAGGGCATTTGGCATGATTTCTCGAGTAATAAGGGTGGAGATATCTTTACCTTCGTAATGGAAATGGAAGGCCTAACTTTTCGTGAAGCTTTAGAAAAACTTGCGCAGCAGGCTGGCGTCGAATTGAAGCGCTATTCTGGTAGCGACAAGGCGCTTGCGGAACATAAGAATCGTTTGTATGAAGCGCTCGAATTAGCGGCAAAATATTACCAGTTCTGTCTCTCGAAAAACAAAGCCGTTTGTGAATACGTTTTTTATAAGCGCAACATGAACAAGAAAACCGTTGAGACTTTTCGTATTGGCTATGCTCCAAGTTCGGGTAGAGCATTGGTTGATTTTCTTACTAAGCGTGGTTTTACGAAGAAAGAAATGGAAGATGCTGGTCTTTTGAATCGCTTTGGCGGTGATCTCTTTAAAGGTCGCATGACGATTCCGTTGATGGATGTCGGTGGTCGTGTGATTGGTTTTACGGCGCGCATTTTGACGAATGATAAGAATTCGCCAAAATACTTGAACACTCCTGAAACAATTTTATACAACAAGGGTCGTCATATCTTTGGTTTGAGCCAGGCGAAGGATGCGGTGCGTCGTTCGGAATTTGTTGTAGTTGTAGAAGGCAATATGGACGTTATTTCTTCGCATCAAGCGGGCGTACTAGAAGCAGTCGCAACGGCCGGCACAGCAATGACAGAGAACCATCTAAAGAGTTTCTCGCGTATGACGAACGATATTCGTCTTGCTTACGATGGCGATGAAGCGGGCGTGCGTGCTGCAGAGCGTGCGGTACAGATGGCTTCGAAGTTTGGCATCTATCTTTCCGTCGTTGATGATTATCATGGCTGCAAGGATGCCGATGAACTAATCCAGAAAGATCCAGAGCTTTGGAAAGATGCAGTGCGCAAATGCCAGCCAGCACTCGAATGGTTGCTCGAAAAATATATTGCGAAGTATGATTTAAAAACCGAGAAGGGCTACCAGGAATATTGCACTGAGGCAAAGCGCCTAATTTCTCAGTTAGACGAGAAAGATACAGTTTTGCGCGAAAAATATGAACGTATGGTTAGCGAACGTCTCGGGATTTCACTTGAGGCGTTCCGTGCGCAGAAGATTGCTATGCCAGAGAAGAAGCTTAAAAAGCCGAGCGTTGAGCTAAAGAACGATAATTCTGGGCCAAGTCGTGCAATGAAGTATCTGGCGGCACTAGTGAAGTTTGGCGATGTAAAGATTGATGACGAAATTGATTTTAGTAGCTTGAATGATGATGAGCTGAGCTTAGTTTATGACCAGGAGTTCGCAGAGCGTTCGTTAGCTGAGCGGCAGAAGGACGCTGAAACATTATTGGCTCGCGTGAGAGTGGAAATTATTGCTTCTGAGCGCAAGCGTTTGGCGGCGGCAATTGAGCAGGCAGAGAAGGATGGAGACGAGGAAAAAGCGCTTCAACTTCTTGCCGAAATGAATAAATTGATCAAAAAATAGAAAAGCTGAATTTTTTCTTGCATTTTATTTTTTTGTAGTGTATATTTGTGTGGAATGTACTGGTTTTGGGGCTATTTTTTTAATTATGCCAACCAGGTAGATACATAACGCGATTTTCAATAAAAACCTATCAAAAACAAAACAAGCAAATAAAAGGAAAGGTTAAATGGACGAAGATTTAGATTTGCGTTATGACGCTAGCTTTGATGAAGAGCCAAGTTTAGACGAGATGGAAGAGGACGATGAGGGCCTCGAAATTGATGCTAGCTCTGTAAATTATGATGAGGTTGCGGATGACTCCGTTAAACTCTATCTCCGTGAAATTGGTAAGATTCCGCTTCTAAGCCAGGAAGAGGAATTTGAGCTTGCTCAGAAGATTATTAACGGGAACGAAAAAGAGAAGAAGCGTGCCAAGGACAAAATGGCTGAATCGAATATGCGTCTCGTAGTTTCGATTGCAAAGCGTTATTCTGGTCGTGGTTTGGATTTCTTGGATTTGATTCAGGAAGGTAACACTGGCCTTCTTCGCGCAGTAGAGAAGTTTGATCCAGATAAAGGCTTTAAGTTCTCGACTTATGCAACTTGGTGGATTCGTCAGGCTATCACTCGTGCAATTGCTGATCAGGCTCGTACGATTCGTATTCCAGTTCACATGGTTGAAACTATCAATAAGGTTCTTCGCACACAGCGCCGTTTGACTCAGGAGCTTAACCGTGAGCCAACCACCGAAGAAATCGGTAAGGCGATGGATATGGATGCCGACAAGATTGAATATGTCATGAAGATTAAGCAGGATATTGCTTCGCTTGATGCTTCCGTTGGTCGTGATGGTGAAGATGATGATTCCTCGCTTGGTGACTTCATTGAAGACGAAGATCGTGTTTCTCCAGAAGATTCTGCTGCAACGCAGCTTCTTAAGGAACAAATCGCTGAGATTCTTTCGACTTTGACAGACCGTGAGCAGAAGATTATCAAGATGCGCTTCGGTATTGGTGGCGGCAAGAGTCATACACTCGAAGAAGTCGGTGCAGAGTTCTCTGTCACGCGTGAACGTATTCGTCAGATTGAGGCTAAGGCACTTGCTAAGCTTCGCAAGAATAAAGATACCAAGAAACTTAAAGAATATCTAAAGTAGGAAAAGTCACCCTTACTCAAATTAAAGAGAAGGGTGATTTTTGTTTGTGTTTTTGAAAAAACATAAGTATAATAGACTTATGGAAAATAGTGGGCAGGTAAACGTACCGGATGCAAATGTATCCGTTAGCAGCACGGCCATTCCGAACGATCAGGTAAGAATCGAAAGCTTGCTTGAGGAATGTGTCCGCACAAAAGCAAGTGATATTCACTTGCAGGTGGGGCTTCCACCAATTTTAAGGATTGATGGCGCATTGCGTCCAATTCCTGGTTATCAAAGTTTAGACGAAGCGACAGTCGAACGCTTGGTTTTCTCAACGCTCGAAGAAGAGCAGAAGGAAATCTTGCTTAAGGATAAGGAATTCGACTATTCTTTCTCGTTCGGTGATTTGGGCCGCTTCCGTGTCAACGCATTCCACGAACGTGGTAATTTGGCGGGCGCTTTCCGTTTGATTCCAAACGAAATTCGCTCAATTCAGGACCTTGGTATGCCAAATGTTATTACAACATTTGCAGATTTTCCACGCGGTCTTGTGCTTGTGACTGGTCCTACCGGTTCTGGTAAGTCTACGACTTTGGCTGGTCTTGTCGATAAGATTAACCGCGAGCGTTCGACGCATATTATTACCATTGAGGATCCAATCGAGTATATTCATCACTCGATTCGTAGCGTTGTCGTTCAGCGCGAAGTCCACTATGATACTTATTCTTTCTCGGCAGCTCTACGTAGCGCTCTTCGTGAAGACCCTGATGTGGTCTTGATTGGTGAGATGCGCGACCTTGAAACTATTCAGGCTGCTATTACAATCGCAGAAACTGGTCACCTTGTGTTTGCGACTTTGCATACTAACTCCGCATCGCAGAGTATCGATCGTATGATCGACGTATTCCCACCGCATCAGCAGCCACAGATTCGCTCTCAGCTTTCAAATATCTTGATGGCAATTTGTGCGCAGCGTTTGGTCCCAGCAATTGGTGGTGGCCGCGTGGTTGCAGCAGAAGTTATGGTGGCAAACCCAGCTGTTCGTTCCGTGATTCGTGAAGGCAAGACGCATCAGCTCGATACGATCATTCAGACAGGTGCAGACCAGGGTATGCAGACCATGGACCGTACACTTGTAAAGCTTATTCAGCAAGGCGTTATTACTTATGACGATGCTCGTGAATACGCAGTTAATCTTGAAGAGTTCGAAAGGTTGGCACGCGGATGAGCCTAAAACGTTTTAAATATCGCGCAAAGGAAATTAGCACTGGCAAGCCTCAGACTGGTTTTATTCAGGCTGAGAATGAACGCATGGCGGGCAAGTTGCTCGTTGATCGTGGCTACGTTCCTTCGGTTTTGACCGAAGAGGGCGCAGGCTTTATGGCGAAGATTAATAAGGTCCGCTCGAATGATCGTATTAACTTCACGCGTCAGTTCTCGACTTTGGTTGGTGCTGGTCTTCCGGTTGCTCAGGCTTTGCGCACGGTTGCGGAGCAGACACAGAGCTCAGCGATGCGCGCTGTGATTGAGAATATTCTTACTGACGTTGAAGCTGGTCGTAGCTTGAGCCAAGCATTCGGTAAGCATCCAGATATCTTCGACAATGTTTATCTTTCATTGATTAGCGCAGGTGAAGTTTCGGGTACACTCGATGAGAGCTTGGAACGTATTGCGGCTCAGGAAGAGAAAGATGCCAAGATGATGAGTAAGATTCGTGGCGCTTTGACATATCCTATTATCTGTGTGGCGACAATTATCGGCGTTTTTGTATACATGATGATTGCGGTCGTTCCTCAGGTTGAAAAGCTTTACGACGATCTTGATGCGGACGTGCCTGGTCTTACGAAAGTTTTGGTTGATATTAAGGACTTTATCTTTAACTTCTGGTGGCTAGTTATTATCGTTGTAGTTATCCTCGTTGCTTTGGCTTCGGTCTGGCGCAAGACGGAAAGCGGCAAGAGGACTTTCGCTAGTATCAAGCTAAACATGCCAGTCTTCAAGCATCTCTTCCAGATTCTATACATGTCTCGTTTGTGTAGGATTTCACAGATTCTGCTTTCGGCTGGTGTATCGGTACTAGATACGATGCATATTGGTGGCAATGCGACGAACAATATGCTAGTCGAAGAATCTGTTGAAAAAGCAGCACTCGAAGTGCAGGGCGGTAAAGCGCTCAGTACGGCATATACTGATAAGCCTTATATCTTGCCACTCGTGCATCAGATGGCAGCAATTGGTGAACAATCTGGTAAGATGGACGAAATGCTCGGTAAGGCTGCTCAGGTTTACGAAGATGAGCTTGATGAAAAAATTCAGCGTATTGCAGATATGATTGAGCCTTTGCTCATGATTGCGATGGCAGGTATGGCAGGCGTCTTGGTTGGTGGTGTTCTATTCCCGATCTACTCGCTCGTCAACGACATCTCAGCGGGGTAAAACAAAGAGGACCGTTTCGGCGGTCTTTTTTGATTGCTAGATATGCTTGTGCTAAGATAAGGTTATGGTTATAGCGCTTATCTTGATTTTGGCTGTGCTTGGTGCGGGTTTAGGATCGTTTGCTTGTTGTCAGGTTTGGCGCATTCGTAAAAACGATAAATCTAAATGGTCGCATTGTTTGAGCTGTGGCTATAAGCTGCAGTGGTATGACAATATTCCAATCTTGAGTTGGTTAATGCTAGGCGGAAAATGCCGTAAATGTCATAAAAAGATTGGTAAGATGGAGATTTTTGCTGAAGTTGGCATGGCATTAGCTTTTGCGTTGAGTTTTTGGCTTTGGCCAGAGCAGAAGGCTGTTTTAGCAGGTGATACTATTGAAATTATACGTTTGGTGATATATTTTGCACTTCTTACTGCTTTTTGTGTTGCTTTTCTGTATGATGCGAAGTGGAAGGAATTACCGGTTATTATTCTGATTATCTCGATTATTATCGGGGTGATATATTTTGGCTTAAATATCTTTGGATTAGTGCAAAGTAAGGATTTTGAATTGATGCAGCTAGGAAGTGCGGCTCTTGGCTTGGTGCTTTTGCCAGGTTTTTACTTCTTGTTATATAAGCTTAGTAAAGAGAAGTGGGTAGGTGGCGGTGATTATATTTTATGTATCCCGATGGCTCTAGTGTTTGCAAATGCTTGGCTTTCGCTTTCGTGCTTGTTCGTATCAAATTTGCTTGGTTGTGCGATTATGCTTCCAGTGCTTGCGACATCTAAAAAGAAAGATAAAATGATTCCGATGGGGCCGTTCTTGATTCTTGGTTTTTTGGTAGTTTATTTCTGTAAGGATTTTATTTTGGAGTTTGTGAGTATTTAGTATGTATGTGACAGATATGATCAATGACTTCCTAGAATCTCTTGAAGTGGAGTCAGGAAGAAGCCGATATACAACTAGGAATTATGAGCTATATTTGGAGCGCTTGATTGAATTTGGCGGGGAAGAATTGAAGCCGGCAGATATAGACGAGGAATGGTTAAGAAAGTATCGTTTGTGGTTGAATCGCTACCAAACAGTGCAGAAGAAGGGTTTATCTGTTGCGACGCAGACTTATCATTTGATTGCTTTGCGTGGTTTCTTGAAATATCTTGCCAAGAGGCATATTAAGAGCTTGGATCCAGCGCTTGTGGAGCTTCCGAGAAATCATAGACCGCAGGTGACATTTTTGCATGTGGATGAAATTGAGGCGATTTTGAATCAGATTCCGATTGATACGGAGACTGGTTTGCGTGATAGGGCGATATTGGAATTGTTGTTCTCGACTGGTTTGCGTATTTCGGAACTAATCGCGCTTAATCGTGATAGTGTGAACCTGGAACGCAAGGAATTCATGGTGCGTGGTAAAGGTCAGAAGGATAGGCCGGTCTTTGTGTCCGATTCAGCGGCATTAGCCGTGGCAGACTATCTTTCGGAGCGCAAAGACTCCTTGCCGGCCTTATTCTTGAATAATTCAAAGAATCAGCCACTTGCTGGCACGAGCGGGGACTACCGTCGTTTGACGCCACGTAGTGTAGAGAGGATTATCAATAAGTACGTGCGCGCAGCGGGTATTACAAAGCACGTAACACCACATACTTTGAGGCATTCCTTTGCGACAGATTTGTTGATGAACGGGGCAGATTTACGTTCTGTGCAGTCGCTACTTGGTCATTCGAATATTTCGACGACGCAGATTTACACGCACGTCACGGACCCTCATCTAAAGGAAATACACGAAAAATTCCATTCCGATCCTGACGCTTAAGATGCTTATTCTTGAAGAGCTTGTTTTTTGTGATATATTAACAGAAAAGGAGATTTTGCATGGCCGAAAAAGCTGAAAAGAAAAAAGAAACAAACGCCTATAACGTAGGTTTCACGAAGGAAAATAATCCGGACGGAATGATTCAGCGCACTTTGATTATCTTTAAGCCTGATGCTGTTCAGCGTGGTATTGTTGGTGAAATTCTCAGCCGTTTTGAGCGTGTTGGTTTGAAAATCGTTGCTACCAAGATGGTGAATCCAGATAAGGACAAATACTATCATCACTATGAAGGTATTTCAAAGATGATTTCTCGCCGTGGCCAGCAGGCTTTCGACTGGACAGTTAGCTTCATGACTTCTGGTCCAGTTATTGCAATGGTGCTTGAAGGTGTTGAGGCAATTCCAGTTGTCCGCAAGATGGTTGGTTCGACTGAGCCAATGGCTGCAGATATGGGTACAATCCGTGGCGATTATGCACATGTTAGCTTTGGTTATGCATCTGCACGCAGTGAAGCAACCGCAAACTTGATTCACGCTTCTGGCAACCCAGAAGAGGCTGAGCAGGAAGTTTCCTTCTGGTTTAAGCCTGAAGAAATTCAGATTTACCAGACTTTGTCCGAGAAGTTCACTCGCTAAGTGTATTTATAGAGAGCGCTACGATAATCGTGGCGCTTTTTTTGTTGACAATTTTTAAGCACTAGCATATTATGAGGTTAGTGGAAGACACACGGGGTTAAAATAAAAATTTTAACAAAATAGAGAGAGGTGAGAACTATGCGGATGTTGAGAGTTCGCAAAAAGTTTTTTTGGACAGCCGGCATTTTGGCCGTGCTGGTGTTTGTTGCAGGTTTTGCAATAGCGAATATTAAAAGCAAGACGGCAGATGCTGACGATAAATATCAGGCTACGATTACGTCGACTTCTGGGTTTAGCTATAATAACGGGGAGGATAACTCTAGGGTTTTCAACCTAAGCAATGGTCAGCATGCATATTGTGCTCAGCATGCGAAGGGTGATGCTTCTGGTACGGTTAAGTCTTCTTTAGGGCCTATTAATATTACTGGTTCTAGCGATGCTAACTACCAGCTATATTACAAGATTTTGTATTATGGTAAGACTTTTACTCCTAGCAACTCTGGTTCTTTTGCCAGCACTGAAGTTGCTAGAAACTGGGCTATTACTTATGCGTTGAATTTTGCATACCCTGGCGGCACAAAAAAGGAAGGTGTTTCTTGGCCTCCATATACTGCTGCTACTGAGCTTATTAATCTAGCAAGATCCAGTTCTTTGCCAGCTGGCGAGAATACGCTATATATCTATGATTTAAATGCAGATGGAAAAGCTACTGGCAGGCAGGTTATTCTTGCGGCTGAGCATACAGACATTCAGTATTTCTCTTTAACTGCTACTAAGACTTGGAACGATAGCAATGATGGTTATCCGACGGACCCAGATGCGATTGCTGCACGCCCAAGTAATGTTTCCTTTACGCTTACGGGTTCAGATGGCAATTCCGAAACAAAAATTATTAGCAATAATGGTACGGATAATTGGGGTTCTGTTACATTTAATAATTTAATCCCAGGTGTTACCTATTCGATTTCTGAAGTTTTGAGCGGTAGTGAAGGTTGGGGCGTTCTAGCTACGGATAACTGTTCTGGCTTAACCTCGGATTCTGCGAATAAGAATTGCACTATCACGAACAAGGTTAAATCGATTTACTATCGCAAGGAATGGAAAAACGATAATGCGAGCTCTCGCCCGACGGTTTATTTCTGCCCAGTTGATGAAAATGGTGCTGTTCAATATAGCTTTGGCTGCGATAGGAAGACTAGTTCGGATTATCTAGACGGTCAGTGGTATGGCTTGCCTCTCAATCATACTTATTCCGTGTGTGAACTTTCTGAAACAGACTACAATAATCGTGTTGTGCGCTGCGATAATAGCACTACGAACTCTCATTCGGTGGTGTCTGGCTATACTACAACTTATGCGAAGCAAGCCGCTCCATCTAATGATGGTTTTGAAGATGATCATACTATTATTACGAATACTAAAGACGAAACAAGCATTCCAGTCGTTAAGACTTGGGTTGACGATAACGATTATGCAAATCGCCCAGATTACATTTATGTTTGTCTAACTATTGAAAGTGGCAATTCGAAGATTATTGATCCT
>JAZQSO010000095.1:0-4614 GCA_045630145.1 Candidatus Nanosyncoccaceae bacterium | reverse complement strand
GGTTTGATTTTGACTAAGGGTAAGGTTTCGAATCCTTTGAAGAAGCCTGAGCATACGCTCGAGAATATTCCAACCTTGATTGATCGTTCAGTCTTCCCTGGTACGCAAGGCGGCCCACTCATGCATGTGGTTGCGGCGAAGGCTGTAGCTTTCTATGAGGCGGAGCAACCAGAGTTTAAGGAATATGCGAAGAATATTGTAAAGAATGCTAAGGTGCTTGCTGATGCCCTTAAAGAACGCGGTTTCAAGCTTGTTGGTGACGGCACAGATAATCACCTTATTCTCGTTGATATGATGGCTTCCTTTGGCGTTGATGGCAAGACTTATGAGCGCGCTCTTGATAAGATTGGTTTGACTTTAAATGCGAATGCGATTCCAAACGATACAATGCCACGCTTTACGCCTTCTGGTGTGCGTCTTGGTACGCCAGCGATTACCTCTCGTGGTCTAGACGAGAAAGATATGGTAAAGATTGCAGATTGGATGGAGACGATTGCGAAGATTTGTGCTGAGAAGCGTCAGGATGGCGTAACGGAAGGCAGACTTCGTGAAGAAGTGCGCGAGATGGCTTTGGCTCATCCGCTTCCAAGTGCAAAATAATTTGCAAATAAAGGCCCCCGGATTTCTCCGGGGGTTTGTGGTTAGCACGGTTTCTCGTTGTCTTTGGACTCCTTTTTGTCAATCAGCTCACGCTGAATGCGTTTAAGGAAGAAGCAGGCGATGATGCCAGTCATACCAGCCATCATGAGGCCGTCTGCGGCGCCGATTGCGAGCGACGACATGAGTAGATTGCTGATAGTGTCTGTTCTGAGTGTTCCGCGAGTTTCAGCCGTAAGGCTAAGAAATCCGCAGCCAGTTACGGTAAACATGACAACAAACAGAGCGGCAAAAACTGCTTTCATGACAACCATCTCGCTTGACGGGTTCTCCTTGAGCTCTTCGATATGTTTGAAAAGCAAATAGCCAAAGAAGGTTGGAACGATGGCTACGATAGCAGACTGGAAGGCATGATCCATGCCGAAGAACCAGTTGGTGTCGAGACCGCGGTTTGCGACGATGTCTGCGGCTGCATTGACGGCTCTGTCGAGTGGAATTGTCAGCAGAAGAAACAGACAGATGGCGAGGAACGGTGCTTTTGAGTTCTCTTTCATAGGAACTCCTCCTTTATAGAAAAGTACTCATCGCTTTTTACGGCGATGGCGGATTATTCATATATAATAACATAATTAGTATATGCTGTCAAGAAAAGCACCCCAGTTCATCTGGAGTGCTTGATACTTTTAGAGCTTACAATTTGTTATTTGTAAGTAATTTTAGCTTCTGGTTGTAGTTCGTAGTTGGTGAGGCGGTTTGCCTTTACTGCGCCTTCGTTGTACTTCTCGATGGCGGTTTTAACTTCGTCTTCAGTATTATCTTTGATATAAACCGTGTAGTAGATTTGACCATCCTCGCCAACTTTACCTTGTAGCTTGGCAATAGCTTCGCAATTCTTCATGAGTTCGGCCTGGATTTCGTTGAGGTAGACGTTTTCGCCATTCTCGCCAATGAGAACGTCTTTCTTGCGGCCCATGACGAAGATTCTGCCGCTTTCTTCGAGGCGGCCGTAATCGCCGGTAATGAAGTAGCCGTCTTCAGTGAAGGCTTCTTTAGTCTTTTCTGGATCGTTAAGGTAACCGATGAAGACTGCGTCGCCCTTGGCTACAATATCGCCAACGCCACGTTCGTCTTGGTTAATAACCTTAACGTCGAGGTCTTCGAAGACGGTGCCGGTACTTTCAAAATCGTCCGTGTTTGGATATTCGATACTGAAGGATGAAGCGGTTTCAGAAAGCGCATAGGCTTCGAGGATCATGAGGCCGTGCTCCTTGTAGAAACGGCGTAGCTGATGGTCGAGTAAGGCGCCACCGCAAAAGAGGTATTTTGCTCTGCCGCCAAAGGCGTATGCGAGCTTTTCGCCATAGCCTTCGTAGAGTCTGCGATAAATAATCGGTACGGCGCAGAAGATGGTTGGCTTAACTTCAAGAAGTTCTTCGGCGATTTTATTCGTATCGCTACAAAGGTACAATTGTGTGCCGCCAATGAGCGAATACATGAAGTTGTAGATGTTGCCGTAGGTGTGATGCATTGGTAGGAAGCAGTAGGCGACTTCGTCCTCTGTGAATGGCGTGCGGCGCTGGAGCGAATCCCAGCCAGCAAAAGCGTTCTTGAGCGAAAGCATGACGCCCTTTGGATCAGAGGTGGTGCCAGTTGTAAAGATAATCTTTGAACAAACTTCTGGATCTTTGACTGGAAAATCGAAGAGTTCGCCTTCTGGCGCGTCAAGTTCGGCGATAGTTTTGTGAAGTGGATAGAGTTTTACTTCTGGGCAATCTTTGGCGATTTGCGAGAAGATTGGCTCGAAGATTTCTTCGTAGAAAACAGCAGAAATTTCAGCTTTCTTGATGATGAGTTCGATGGATTCGAGCGGGAGTTGGCAGTTGATATTTGCGCAAGCGCCAACATAGGCAGTGATGGCAAGGTCGGCAATGAAGTAATCTGGGCAGTTGCGTGAAAAGATCATGATGTTCTTGCCAGTAAAACCATCATTGATTAATTTGTGGGCTAGAACGTCGCCTTTTTCGATTAATTCGCCGAAAGTTGTAGGTTCGAATTTGCCATCTCTTTTTTCAAAGATGAAGCCTTTGTCGTGCCATTTGTTATAAGCGTTTTTGATAATTTCTGAATAAACTAACATTATTTTATCTCCTTCTCTAATAATACATATTCGTAGACATTGTTGACCATTTCTTTTGCGTAGTCTTGGGTAACTTTGCCGTCATGAGCGAGCGCGCCGATGCTTGGTTTCTTGCTCTGATTGAGTTCCTGAATAATGCTATAGACGAGTGCGCGGCCAAGACCGTGATGTTTCTGATCAACGCCCATATACAACATGACGTATTCTTCTGGATCTTTGCGGGTTTTAAGGATTTTAACGAGATTGACTGGCGTGAGGTGATAAACGGTATTGTGATAATTTGGAATACTGATAAAGAAACCTACCATTTTTCCGTCTTTATAGCCAAACTTTACCATGCTTGGATTGATGATAGATTTAAAGCTACTGAAGGTTTTAATGAAATCTGCTTTGGATAGATTTTTGTAAATCGGAAAATCGCTGTAAAGAGTTGTAATAAGGCGATACATATCTTCGATAGATTTATCGAATTCTTTCATATCGATGCTACGAATTTCGTAACCTTTATCGGTAAACTCTTTGTATTTGCCTTCATATTCTTTGTTAATATATTCGTATTCAGCGCCAACGTAATGATTGGATGTATAGTGATCACAAATTGTAAAACCATTATCTTTAAAGAGGTCTAGATAATAATCTTTATTGTAAGGTTCGCCAGTATATGGACGTTTGTCGAATTGATTGATTTTAAGGCGATATTTAATCCAGAATGAGGCATCGACTGGGCCAACAAGTTTATTGCACTCCTGCTCTTTTGCGAAGCTTTCGGCTTCTTTAAAGACATATCTCGCAACCTTGTCGTCTTTGATGCATTCGAAGAAACCAAAGTAGGCGGTTTTATCTTTTGGATAAATTGTAATTGCGAAGCGCGCTACAACTTTGTCTTGTCTATAAACGAGGAATTTGTAAAGTTTGAAATATTTACAAAGTTGGTGCTTGCCCGTGATGATATCACGAACGCTACTGGGGTCTTCGGTGTTTTCTTCTTTTTTGTAGAGTTGTTTTGGAAGATTTAAGAAATCTTTAACGCGTTGTTTTTCGTTTGTAAATTCTATGCATTTCATAATTATTTCTCGATTGTAATTTTGCCAGTCTTTCCGTTTAAGGTGATTCTGTTTCCGGTTTTAAGTAGTTTTGTAGCGTTTTCTACGCCTACAACTGATGGAATTTTAAGTTCGCGAGAGATGATGGCGGTATGGGATAGGAGTGAGCCGCGTTCGGAAATGATACCTTTGGCGGTAGATAACATGAAGACCCAGCCCGGATCCGTGGAGCGCGTCACGAGGATTTTGCCTGTGGTATTGTTCTGATCGGTTGGCGATTCAATGATTAGTACTTCTCCGCTCACGGTGCCGTTCGAGCAAGGCGTGCCGTAGAGCTCGTTTTTAGTGTCGAGCTTTTGTTCATGAGCGTTTAGCTTTTTAGGGAGTTTATCGAATTCTTGTTCGGTGAAGATAAGCTTAGAATAGCTTGGCAGCTCGGCAAAGATTTTGTATTCTAGTTTACGCTCCTTGATGATGGGGCGTAAATCGATAGCTTGTTTTGTGCAGTTTTCGATTTCTTCAATTGTAAGATAAAAGATATCGTTGCGTTCCTCGATGGCTTTTTGCTCGGCAAGGAGTCTACCAATATGAAGCATGATTTCGCGCACCATGCCAAAGATGCGGCTGCGGTTCAATCTAGAGATTTCGCGATTGCGAATGCCTGATGCACAACGTTTGGCAAGGCGACTCTTTTGCGGGGTATTGGTTTTATTGCGAATTTCTTTTGCGAGGCGATAGAGGTTTTCCGGATCTTTGCGGTAGGCTTCGATTCTTTGCTCGAGTAGTTCTGGATTCGTGCGGAAGGTTTGGCTTTCGAGCTTGAGTTCTTCGACGTTG
>JAZQSO010000094.1:0-32724 GCA_045630145.1 Candidatus Nanosyncoccaceae bacterium | reverse complement strand
AAGGGTGTAACCGACCGCGATTACTACACAAACTCCTTCCATGTTCCTGTCTACTATCCAATTTCCGCCTTTGAGAAGATTGATATCGAGGCTCCATATCATAACCTCTGCAATGCTGGCCATATCACCTACATTGAGATGGATGGCGACCCTTCAGAGAATATTGAAGCCTTCGAGGCTGTCGTCCGCCATATGAAGGAAGCTGGTATCGGCTATGGCTCTGTAAACCACCCAGTCGACCGCGACCCTGTCTGTGGCTACTCTGGCATCATTAAGGGTGAATGCTGCCCAAGCTGTGGCCGCCACGAAGATGATGGTCCAATCAGCTTTGAACGCCTCCGCCGCATTACTGGCTATCTTGTAGGCTCACTCGAGCGCTGGAATGATGGCAAGCGCGCTGAGGAACACGACCGCGTTAAACACAATGTTAAAGCTGGTCAGTTTGACGTAAAGACCAAGGTTGAGCGCGAAGTTAAGAAATCCAAAGCCAAAGCAGCTGTTGGCAAGAAATAATCATTAGTTTGAGAAAAGTTCCGCGGGTCTTTGAGGCTTGCGGGCTTTTCGTCTAAAATAGGAATAGATATGCAAACGACAAAAACGAACAAACTTTGCACTCCGCAACACGAAGTCCCAGATGGATATATTCATCTCTCGGGCGATCTTGAACATGATTCGATCGTAAACGGCCCAGGTCTGCGCGCTGTCTTGTGGGCTCAGGGGTGCCGCCAGCATTGTCCTGGCTGCCAGAATCCAGAAACCTGGACGGAAGACGAGGACGCTGGTGCGATTGTAAAAATCGACAAAGTTAAAGAAGAGCTCCGCAAGCTCAAAGGGCAGAGCGGCATCACTTTCTGTGGCGGTGAACCGCTTCTGCAGGCGAAGGCTTGCTGCGAAATCGCCAAGTTTTGTAAAGAAGAGCTTGGCTGGAATGTCTGGTCCTTTACTGGTCTCATCTTTGAGCAACTACCCCAGGAAGGTCCAGTACATGATTTTATCTGTGAGCTCGACGCATTGATTGACGGCCCATTTATCCTGCCAAAGCGCGATCTTAGCTTGAAGTTTCGCGGCAGTAGTAATCAGCGCATTCTTCATCTTAAGAACGGCGAAATTCAGTCTATTGAATAAAAACAAAACACCTCGAAAGGGGTGTTTTTTTTGAGGCAAAAGAAAGCCGCCGCAAGTTGCGACGGCGTGGTTGGTGATAGTTGTCGGATTATCTTTCACTCTCGAGACTGGCGTCACGGAGTTCCATCAGTCTGCGACGACGGACTCTGTCCTCCTCTGCGAGCTGCTTGAAGTATTCGACTGCTGCAGGGTCTTTGAGCCCCTTATAGCAAAGGAGCCATTCGTTCTTGCTCCAAGCCTGTCCGTAAATCTCACGAATCTGAAGGTCTACCGGAACGATGGCTTTCTGGTCAAAATAGAAAACTTCGACATTGATTGTAGCCTGAACGCCGCAATAGCCGTTTTCTTTCGGACCCAAAGTCTGCCATATATCGGACTTGTACTGGGAATAAATCGGGTTATCCGGGTCATCAAGATAATCCTTCACTCGAGAGACCGTCCAGCCGCTCTGCTTTTCAATATTGTGCATGAGCTTAAAGACGTCATCTTCGTAGAGCAGGACTAATCTGATGCCAGCCATATCTCGAATCTCGCTGCGGAGATTCTCGGCAGTCAACTCAAGTCCGTTGCGAGCAAGCTTGCCTTCGCAAGAGTCACGGGTCTTAATGCGTGCTTCCGGCTCGCTTGCGAACATCATGCGGCGATTCTTTCTTTTAGAATCGAACTGCAGGTTCTTGAGTCGGGCGAGCAGAGCATCCATGGCGGATTTGGCATCGAAAGAGAAGTTCTCGTATTCCTCCTTAAATGCCTGATACTGTGCGGATGATGCAAGGATATTTGCTTCTGACATTTATAATCACCTCGTAAGGTACAAATAGTCCATTCTGTGCTGTGGTAAAACCACCGGATTTTGCACAAAATAGCCAATATTTATTATACCATACATAAGCGAAAAGGTCAAGCTAAGGAAAGTTGATGCTATTGACTAATGCAGCAAAACATTGTATTATACCTCTGTTTTGCTCATCCCGAGCAAATGAAACTTAAATCCGTTCCATTCATGTTTTGCGCCGGAGGAGGGCGCTCGCTATGGAAAAACTGACTTTTGCTGAAATGCCCGAAAAACTTGGTCTCCCGAAGTCTACCATCGACAAACTTGCCGCTTCTGGAAGAAGCGAAGAGGAAGTCATGGCCATCGCATTCTGCGATATCAACGGCAACATTGCCAAGCGCAAGGAGCGCAAATTTGTCCAGGCCTGTCTCGAAAAGGGATACATTTATGTAGTAACCCCGAAAGAGCTGGCTATCCGCAATATCGCCGCCGCCGCTCATCGTGGCTATACTCCGTTCCAGACGGAATATTACTATGATGAAGACATCTTTATTAGCGGCAGCTTTACGGCCCTCGCTCCGATCTCGGAGGAGCGTTGCGATGCTCTCATTGAGCAGCTTAAGGCTCGCCTTTCTGAACAGGAGTTCGAAGCGGTTATGCGCAGAGAAGGCCTGATGGGCGATAATCCGACCATGCAGGGTGTCTGTGCGGCGATGGGCATTAGCGTGCCCACGCTCAACCAGATTCTTGCGAAGGCGGTTCGTAAGCTGATGACGCCAAACGGCATGAAACTCGTCGATCTGATGCGATCTGACCGCGAGCTGAACCGTGACAGCCAGGCTCTGGTACGTGAGCGCGCGATGCTGGAGCAGGAGCCGACCGTGCGTCGCTATCTTCAGATTATGAAGATTCTCGACTACCGCAAGGAGCAGCTTGGCGAGGGTGTTACTGGTCCGACTGAGCTGATTGAAGATCTCGACCTGTCCGTGCGTGCTTATAACTGCCTCCGCCGAGCTGGTTTCCGAACTGTTGAACAGCTTCTCCTTACGGATATGGCAATGCTCAAGAAAGTAAGAAACCTTGGCAAGAACTGCTTTGAGGAGGTTATCCGGAAGCTCGGTGAGCTCGGCTATAGCCTTGAGGCAGGAGAAGAAGAAAACGGAACTGAGTGATAGTCTCAGGATAATTCACTATCATGGCGGTCCTTCGGGGCCGCTTTTTCTCGCCATTAAAAAATACCCTATGGGCATTCTTGATCTGGTGGATCCTACTGGGCTCGAACCAGTGACCTTGCGAATGTGAATCGCACGCTCTAGCCAACTGAGCTAAGGATCCGATACCAAAATCTTATCACAAATTTCTGCCAAAAAACAGAGTAGCGCTCGCCTCTTATTGACTAAACATAAGAAATATGCTATAATTATACTATCTTCGTTCCGAAAGGAGGAATATTTCCATGAATGGAAAAACCGGAACAACAGAAGCAATTTCTAAGAAGCCAACCGTCCTTGACCTCGCGCTGCTTATCGCAGACTACAAGGCTGGCAAAATCCAGCTGAGCTTTCCGGCTCACTACGGCAAGAAGTTGTCTGGCCCTGATGCGAAGATTGAGCGTCTTGATGAGGAAATCTTCTGCTTTTGCAGGCATTACCTCGACGAAAGATGGCCCAATAAGAGCATCGCAAAGACCTACGGTGTGACTGCCGAAGAGGTCAACGAGGTGCGCAACCAGTGGTCCGACATCCTCTGCCACTACTACGCTTAATCGCTCCTTCAAAAAGCCCCGCATTCCGCGGGGCTTATTTATTACTTTTCTTCAGTCTGTTTCTGTAGCTCGTAGCCATACTCGAAGATATACGAGAAGGCATAGATGATTAGAATCGTGACGATTCCGATGCCGCCGGAGAGAGTAACGCCGCCAAAGCCGGTAGCGATGAGTTCAAGAATTGCTAGGACAATAGATGTCTTACCAATCTTCTTAATCAAACGAACATTGCCAAGCGTAAATGGCGTAGTGTTGTTGACGAAGTTTTCGAAGAGCTTTGCGACATAGTTTAGTAAGAACGCGGTTGCGCCAAAGACGGCGCTAACGAGAATGCATCCGACAGCTGCGGTAGCACGGACGACAACTTCGGCTTTGTCGCCTAGTTCGGCGGCTATTTCTGCAGCGTCGAGCTCTGTGACACTGCTGAGGATGTCGCCAATGACGGCTTCGGGGCCAGCTGGTGCAAAGGCGGCAACGCCAGCAAGTAAGAGCATCGCAACGACGCCGATTGTTGCGCCAGCCTTACCAATCTTTGCGAGTGTGCGTACGATCTTGCTGATTTTAACAAACTTCTTATTGAGTTCCGGCTTTTCGGCCTTCTTGAGTGATTTTTCTTCTTTCATAATACTTTCCTTCTTAGAATTTTCCTTGAAGGAGGCAGCGTCTGAGATCTGGCTATTAATTAAGTCTGTGATCTCGCAATGAAATACTGTGCAAAGCGCGACGATATTGGACATTTCCGGATAGGCCTCTCCAGTCTCCCATTTCGAAACGCTTTGACGCGACACGCCGACTTTTTCGGCTAATCGCTCTTGCGATATATTATCTGCTTTGCGCAGGGCTTTTAAATTGTCGCAGAATCTCATTTGACTTCTGTCTCCTTTCATGGCGTATTATGCTTCAAATCGAGAAAAATCACTACCAACTTTCGGTTGCGCAACCAAAAGTTTACATAGTTTCATCTATAATTATAAACAAAAGAAGTTAAAACGAGCTCTGTTGCGCGGCTTGATTTTTCTCGAAATAATGATACTATATGCTCAATGGGAGGAAGACGACCATTGGACATTGAAAAGGAGGATTTGAAAGATGATAATTGCGCTAAGTGGACCATCAGGTATTGGCAAAGGCTTCATGAAGGAGTCGATCTTGGCTGGTTATCCTGACGCTAAGGAGCTCGTCTGGTATACGACGCGTGCGCCTCGCCCGAATGAGACGAATCGCAAAAGTATTTCAGAAGAGCAGTTTGCAAGTCTTGCCGATGCAGGCAAACTTGCTTTAGTGCAGGGTATTTTTGGCCACCGCTACGGCGTAGCAGTTGATGACTTGCTCGAAAAATCCGGCATTTGGCTGACAGAAATCCACCCGTTCGTGGTGGCTGACGCTAAACAGATTAACTCTGAACTTAGACTGATTGGTCTGGTTACGAACGATCTTGATTTGCTTCGCGAGAGACTGACTCTCAGACGCAAGACGGAAAAACCGGACGAGATTGAGCTTCGTCTCAAGGCTGCTATTGACGAGATGGAATCCATCAAGAAGAATGCATCGATGTTCGAGCGTATCGTGACTGTATCGCGAGACAACGAATCATCGATCCCGACCATCGCACAGGAAATTGTGCTGAACCATTTGAAAGAAGGTGAATGAGTTGAAAGAAAGACTGAAATGTTCTGTCGCTTCGGTTGGACTCTCGAGTCCGTTAATCTTAGCATCAGGACATATCACGGAAAACGCTGATTTCTTTACGAAAACAGCCGGTTGCGCCGGTATGGTGACACGCTCGCTTAAGGAGTTTCCGCCACCGGAACGCAAAAACACTCCCGCTCCCCGTTACGTCGTGTTCGACAATGGACACAGCATGCTTAACTGCGAATGGGGCAACTCCGTTCCCTGGACCTACTGGAAGGATCAGGGTGTATCTATCGTAAAAAATCTCAGCGGAGCAATCATTATATCTCTCTCTGGTAGAGAGATCGAGAGCTGTTGTAATCTGATTCAGGAGTTCGACAAGCTCGGCGTGGACGCTTTCGAAATCAATGTTTCTTGTTCGCATTCTGGAGCAATCCATGGCAACCTGAACATTGATTTTAGTCACACTGAGGAACTGCTGTCGAAGATTCGTCCGCTGACAAAGACCCCGATTTGGCTGAAACTGTCCTATTCGTCTTATTTGACGGATATGGCTCGCTTGGCTGAATCTCTGGGAGCTGATGCAATTGTTTGTACGAACAGTATTGGCCCTGGAATGTTTATCGACACGAAAACTGCAACCCCAAAGCTCGGCATCATAGGCGGAGCTGGTGGTGTGACAGGACGCGCAATTTTCCCGATTGCTCTGAACTGCGTTTACAAGCTGGCGCAGACTGTTAGCATCCCGATCGTTGGCAGTGGCGGTATTGCTTCGGCTGACGATGTAGTGCAGATGCTGATGGCTGGCGCAAGTGCAGTTCAGCTTTATACTGAGCCGGCTCTGAATGGTTCGCAGGTCTTTGCGAAAATCGCAAAAGGCCTTGAGGATTATCTGGATGAGAATGACAAAACTATCGGAGATCTCGTTGGCCTGGCACAGGGAAAGCGTGAACAGCATAATTTCGTTCAGAATCATTCGACGATTCGCAAGGACAACTGCATTGGTTGCGGCCGCTGTGTGACAATCTGTGATTTTGGCGCTATTACGACTAGCAAGGGCAACCCCCGTCCGGTCATCGATAGCGAAAAATGCGTTGGCTGCAGCGCCTGTGCTAGCGTTTGTCCTGTATCTGCGATAGACTTTTCTTGAAAGGAGGGCTGAAAATGGCTAAAAGTGACTTCTATACTATCAAAGTCGTTTGCGCAAAATGCCAGACCGAACTCTATAAATACAAAAAAGAGGGCGGCGGCGAGCTGATCAAGTGTTACGTAAGCAACATTCTTGAAGACCATACAAAGGTCAAGCTGCATTGCCCGAAATGTGGTCAGCAGTTTGCTCGTGAGGCGATGGTGCACGGCCGTCCGGCGCACAGAATTATCGGTGGAAAAGTTATCGTGGTTGGACACCACGGCAAAAACTAATCATCTGAAAAACTCAGAAGAGGCGAGCTTTTAGTTCGCCTCTTTTTCTTTGCTGAAATGATAGCGGTTTTCGAAGTAATCTTCGGTGTAATTTTCGAAATCGAATACTTCGTTGGCCTCTTTATTAAGCGTTTCAATGTAATCCATATAGCCCTGATCAGTGAAGATTTCTAGACCAAGCTCTTTGCAGACCTCTTCAATGTGCGCTTTTGCGGATGCGACATCGCCTTCCTCGGACATAATCTCGGCCTCGTAATGGAAGCTGTGGCCTGGAACTTCAACGAGTGCGAATTCGATATCTTTATACATATAAACCTGGGTAGTGCGTTCGCAAAGCATGCCCTTGGTATAACCGAGCGCAGCATAAATCTGAACTAGACGATCGAAGCTTCCGGCTTCTGTAAAAACCGACAATTCCTTGCGGTGATTTGAGCTATTCCAATCGCCAAGCTTTACGATAATTTCAGGGTTTCCGTTAGTAATGCGGAGACGGATGTCTTTCTTGCGATTCTTAAGACCGTCGCCAAGAAAAGTTGAGTAATCAATTAAGATACGATGCTTCGTATTGGTCTTTTTGCCGTTTTTGTCGAAAAAGTTAATCAGCTCAGTATTCTTTTCTTTGCTGAGTGGGCCGCTGATTTCAACTTCTATATCCTTAGACATCTTTTTCCTCCAACGATGCTTTTATGTATTGCTTTATTATCATTGTCGCATAGCTTCCAGTATGTAAGAAGAACGATAATGTGACGCGGTATTTATCTTTAAAAATCTCATCTTTAGCTAAGCCATTGGCATAAATCGCGGTTGCTGAGAAGACGCTGCGGCTTACCATGCGCTCATGAATTTCGAAACTTTCTCGGTCTAAACGATAGCCTTTTGCGCTTAAACCGCCAATCGGTAGGGAAATTTCCATAGATTGAGGTAGATATAAGTCGCCGATTCCAGGGAAATCACAGGCCTTAGAATTGCCTTGTTCTTTGATGTAATCTGATACGGCGTTATTCCAGAGACAGCTGTTATAGGCAGAAATATAAAACCCAACACGTCCAGGGTTAAGGGCCAGGAAGGCATCTTTGCCGCTTTTGCCTTCTGGAATTTCGTTTCCGGAGCTTTTTAGGATTTCGAAAGCTTCGTCCCACTTCTCCTCAATAATCGCTTTACCAATCAGATGCGTGGTATAAGGGCCGCCGGGGAGACCGAAGCGCTGGTTGTCATAGTAATTAATAAAAGGGAAGAAATGACATTTTTGACCAAAGGCGATAATCTTTTCGGCCTCTTCAAGACTCAAATTGCGCACGATGATTGTAAAGGCGTTGCCGTGCAAAGCTTTCGCGCGGAGCGGCTCGGCGCCATAACCCTTTAGCTCGATGCGGATAAATTCGTCTGGGGAATTATATTTCTGATTGAATTCTTTTAAACTCTTTTTTGAAAGCTTTTTGTGGACGGAAATTAGCTGTTGTGTGATGCCGTCTTCGTCCTTTAGGCCTTCGGCAACGAGATCATCGAAGGCTAAACCGTAAAAATCCATGATTTTCTCGAGTGCATCGAAAGTAGTAAAGTTGGATTTTTCTAGGCAAAGATAAGAGTATTTTTTGGGAGCCGAGTCCATGTCAGGTAGTAATGGAACTTCGGCGACTCTAAAATCGCTATTCTGAGTTTTTAATTTAAAATCGCAATTTAGCCCTAACATATTATTGTCTATACCGCTTTTTGTTGCTTTTTGCAAGGAAAAACACCCGCCGAAGCGAGTGTTTTTTGTAGGTTTAGAGCGAATGATAATAGCAGTCCGCGCAGACCGCCTTAGCATTGACCTCCTGTTTGCCGTCACTAATGAGAATTGTCGGACAATTTCTCAAGACCTTGTTTCCCTTGAAGAGGCAGCTGAAGATTGCTTGTTGCTTGCCGCAAATATCGCAACGCGATTCTAATACGGTTACGTGATGGGCGACCTGTAGCAATCTTGTAGCACCAGCGAAATTTTCGTCGCCAAGGTTGAAATTGAGTCTTAAGCCGTAGGCAAAGACATCAATGTCGGACAGGGCTGTCAGCTTGAGCATTTGGTCTATCTGCTGCGAAGAAAGGAATTGTGCTTCGTCTATGAAGAGTTTTGTAGTTCTCGTGAACTGTTGTGAGACGACTGAATAGATATCGTCGTCTCTGGAAACCAAATAGTCAACCTTGCACTCTTCGCCGTTTCTGGACAGCAACTTTGCACCGTTTTTGGTGTCGACCTCTGGCTTCATGATTCGGATTTCGGCCAAATCTCTGGCCTTGGACATGGCTTCGTTTGCGTCGGATATTAGGCGGGCAGTTTTGCCACTACCCATTTCGCCGCAAATAAAAGATAACTCCCCCATACAATCACGACCTTTCTTGGGGATTGGTGGATCCTGCCGGGCTCGAACCGGCGACTTCGCGAATGTCAATCGCGCGCTCTCCCGGCTGAGCTAAGGATCCTTTCAGAAAACCTACTTTAAGGTACGATTTTCGCCATTATAGCATTTTTAACAGATATAGCATATAATAATCTCTAATGAATCTAGATTTTGATGCCCTAAAAAACGAAAAACAGGAAATTACTGACTTTTTGAGTCAGCCAAATGCTTATGCTGACCCTAATTTTGCTGCTAAGAATCGCCGCTTAAATGAAATCGATGAGCTCATTACTCTTGGCGAGAAGATCGAACAGCTCAAAAGTGATATTGCTGAGTCCGAATCCGACCCAGAGCTTGCCGAATTCAAGGCTGATCTTGAGCGGGAGCTAGCCGAATCCGAAGCTAAGCTTTCCGAGATGCTTCTCCCGCGCGACCCTAACGATGACAAGCCAGCTATTATTGAAATCCGTGCTGGTGCTGGTGGCGACGAAGCAAGTCTTTTTGCTGGCGACCTTTATCGTATGTATCTTCGCTTTGCTGAAACGCACGGCATGAAAGTTGAGCTTCAGTCCGAAAACGTCAACGATGCTGGTGGTTATAAAGAGGTAATTATCCGTGTTTCTGGCGACCGTCCTTATGGTCAGCTTAAGTTTGAAGGTGGCGTTCACCGCGTGCAGCGCATCCCAGTAACCGAATCTCAGGGTCGTATTCATACAAGCACCGCAACCGTCGCAGTTCTTCCAGAGGCTGAAGAGCAGGATCTTGAAATTAACCCAGAAGATCTTCGTATTGATATTTATCGTTCTGGTGGTCACGGTGGTCAGGGTGTTAACACGACCGACTCTGCTGTCCGCATTACGCACTTGCCAACTGGTCTTGTTGTTGCGATGCAGGATGAGCGTTCTCAGCAGCAGAACCGTATCAAGGCTATGACCGTGCTTCGTAGCCGTCTTCTCGAGAGAAAGCTTGCCGAGGATCGCGCTAATGCATCTGATGCGCGCAAGTCTTTGATTGGTACTGGCGATCGTTCTGAGAAAATCCGCACTTATAACTTCCCGCAAGATCGTATTACAGATCACCGCATTCATTACTCCCGCAGCAACATTTCCGCCGCGATGGATGGCGATATTGAAGATATAATTGAGGCCCTTCTCGCACATGAACGTGAGCTCATGGTTGAAAAAAGCAGCGATATCGCGTCTTGACGCAGAATTGATTCTCGCAAATAGCCTCGGCAAAGACCGAGTCTTTTTGCATGCGCACCCAGATTACGAGCTCTCCGAGACAGAGGAAAAACAGGCAGATTCTGATTTGGAGCGTCGTGCGAAGCATGAGCCGCTCGCCTATATTCTCGGCTACAAAGAGTTTTATGGCCGTAATTTTATCGTCTCGCCAGATGTTTTGATCCCGCGCCCAGAAACCGAGGCGATTATTAACCTTGCCAAAGAGCAAAAACCGGCCAAAATCCTCGATGTTGGAACGGGAAGTGGCTGTATTGCAATTACGCTCAAGCTTGAGCTTCCTGCAAGCAATGTTTCGGCAGTAGACATTTCGCCGAAAGCTTTGCAAATAGCGCGTCAAAACGCGGCTAAACTCGGTGCAGAAATTGCCTTCTCGGAGTCGGATTTGCTTGAAAAAGTGCAGGGGGAATACGATTTGATCGTGGCAAATCTCCCCTATGTAGATAAAAATTGGGACTGGCTCAGCCCGGAATTGGCCTATGAGCCAGATCTTGCTCTCTATGCAGAAGATTTGGGACTTTACGACATAAAACGCTTAGTTCGTCAAGTGGAAGCGCATTTGACAAAGCAGGGCGTTCTAATGCTCGAATCTGACCTGTCGCAGCACGGCAAAATTCAGGATTATATAGAAAACAACACGAAATTGACTCTTGTCAAGACTGAGGGATTGGCGCAAATGTTTGTCAAAACGGCCTAAAATCACCTCTTAAAACGCTTATGTACAAAATAAAAAGCTTAAATAGTAAACTCCTCTATAATGCTATTGACAAAAAGCCAAAGATTTGATATAATAACCACAGCTTAATTGGGAGTGTCCGGCAGGCCTTCGCAAGAAGCGTTTCGTTAAAATCAGATCGTTACCGTGCAGAATTCGCTGTACGGAACTATCTCATGCTAGGAGAGGCAAGAAGGTAGGACCATCAATCCGGTACGTTCTCCATGAAATTTTGATGCCATATATACGAAAGGTAAGGTGATCATATGGCAAAGTACACACTCGACATGATGGGCGCAGAAATGGAGCTCATCGCTGACCGCATGCGCACCGCACAATCCGCTGACAGGGATTCAATCCTTGCTCAGATGGACGCAGTAGCGCTCCGCTCCGCTCAGCTCACCGGCCAGAAGGCTGACGAGCTCAAGGCAAGGCTGGACTACACCGCATCTCAGTTCGAGAATGCATCTCAGTCCCGCTACCAGTCCCTGTCTGACCAGCTGCACGACAGCGTGGTTGACATCATGGGCAACCTTCAGGAGCTCAAGGCAGGTCAGAAGTTCTGGGGTAACCAGATCATGGATGCGATTCGCAACCTCGGTTGTCGCATCGGCAGCTTCGTTAGCACTCCTGTTATCCTCATCGAGGCAATCGTTTCTATCATCATCGGCATCGTTGTCGGTGTTATGATCAAGAACGGTGCTGCCAAAGTGATGGAGCAGGTCTATAACGAGGACCTCACTCCCATCGGTACGGTTCCGGCATTCACTACGTTTACGCAGGTCGGACTCGGCGTCGCTTTCGGAATCCTCAGCGCCATCGTTGTTTTCAGCGTGGCCTACGGTATTACGAAGCTTGTTCAGCGTTCAAAACACTAAGGAGGTGATCCTATGAACGCAAAGTTCTTTGGGGTTCTTGGTGGCGCAGCAGCATGCTGTGCTGCCATCATCCTTCTGCTTGGCGGAGGTAGGATTACTCAGCTTGTAAAGGCGAGTGTTAATCCTTCCGATCCCGATCCGATTGTGGCTGATTGGCTTCATCACTACAATGATGATGTCCAGGATGACGGTATCCCCACCAATAACAACAACTTCGGCTCTAGGGCTTATGAAGATGTTACCTCTGGCAAATATCCGCTGCTTTATGGCGAGCTGCTCGACCGTATGGACTATACGGGAGAAGGCGACACCAAAAAGTGCGACCCTTGTCTTATGGCAGCGGTTGCTTATGCGGTTGACCTGGAGAGGGGAACGGATATCCTAAAGGAAAGTCACGACAGCAGTTTGAAGCTTGGCGAAAGACCTAATATTGCTTCTAAGGAACTGCATGAGTCGGAGAAATATCGTCAGGAAGTCTACGATGCACTGAAGGCTCAGTTCGAGTCTGCGGAAGTAAGCATTGAAGACCTTGGAGCATATACGTCTCAGATGTATATGTTGCCCACTGGCGCATATTTCAACGACAGACCGGCAATTACTGTTAAGAACACTCATCACGAGGGTGGACATATCCTCGTGTTTAAGTGGGATGATGGTACGGTGCTCAAGCTGAGGTTGGAGTGCGGCTATCAGCCGACGGATGTACCCGAGTGGTACCCGCCGGATGATGACAACCCACCACCGACAACAACGACGACACCGCCGGTTACAACCGAGCCGCCAACAACCACCGAGCCTCCTACGACTACGACGCTTGCGCCTAAGGTTGTTACAGAGGCACCTCCGGTCTATACTGATCCGGACGTTGGTGGTTCCGTGAGAACGGACGACATTAATACCACTCCTTCACCGGAGCCGGATATTGATGATCTTCCGAGTTCGTATGTACCGCCGCAGCCTCCTACGGAGACCAAAGCTACTACTACGAAAAAGTCTACGGAAACGCAGGCTCCTGTAACACAGCCGCCGGCAACGACGACTGCACCGCAGGTAACTCACGACGGCAAAACTTATACCCAGGCTCCGCCTCAGGTGACGAATCCGCCACTGGAAGACGTTAACGACAACGCTCCGACAGTGTCAGGAAACGGGACGGGTGTTCAGACGGGTACTATCCCGGCTGGAGCTCTGGATAAGTTTGGTTGATCCTAAGCATTGAGATAATCTTGCTCATATAGCACGCTCTTTTAGAGGGGAGGGGCCCATTCGCCCCTCTCTTATCTCAAGTTTTTTGCATAGTAACGATCTGACTTTGACGTATTAACAAGCGAATTAATGATATAGTTAACACTTCCACTTAATTATCTTTAAGAAAGGAATTTCATGAAAAAGACTACAAAGGCTGGTATCGCAGTTGCAGCTGTTGCTGCTGTTGCTACTAGCGCACTTGTTATCTCTGCTTTTGGTCCTGAAAATCGTAAGACTTATACGATGGAAAGCCCAGCAGATAAGGTAACATTCAACTCTATCACAAACAACCCAACCCTTATCGGTTCTACTAATATTGCCGATTGTAATGGTAATGTTGGCTGTGATGAGCGTTACTTCGTCAGCGCTTCTGAATACACTGGCGACGCCTCCAAGAACTCTTGGGGCGATACGACTACGGTCGAAGATGGTAAAGAATATGTTGTTCGTATGTATGTTCATAACGACGCGGCTTCTAACCTCGACCTCGTAGCCGAAAACGTTAAGGCCTATGTTAACTTGCCAACCGACGCTGGTACTTCTGTAACTGTTACTGGTATTCTTACCTCTAGCAACGCAGATCCAGGCAAGGTTTGGGATGAAACTACCTTCGTCTCTGGTAATGGTGAAGTATTTAACCTTGCCTACGTCGATGGTACGGCTACCTATACGAACTGTGATGAAAGCACTCGTGCCGATGATCGCGCTTGTACTTCTACTCGCAAGTTCAACCTTGATTCGAACCTCTTCACTTCGAACGGTTCTACTCTTGGTTACAACCAGATGGATGGTAAAATCCCAGGTTGTATCGGTTACTCTGGTTGGGTAACCTTCCATGTTAAGGCTCAGTTTGCTGCAAAGCCAAACTACAGCATTGACAAATCTGTTAAGATTAAGGGCTCTGACACTGACTATGCTCAGGACGTCAATGCCAAATCTGGTGATGAACTCGTTTATCGCCTACATTTCAAGAACACTGGAAATGTTAACGTTTATAATGTTGTCCTTCGTGACACTCTTCCACAGGGCGTAACCTTCAAGAAGGGCAGCGCATTCCTCGTAACTCCTGAAAACCCAGATGGTATTCAGATCGATGATGATGTGTTGTTCTCTCAGACCGGTGTTAATATCGGTAGCTACGCTCCAGATTCCGAAGCTTATATCTTCTTCAACGTTACTGTTGATGCTGGTCTAAGCGACGAATGTGCTAATACCATGCTTCAGAACCTTATCGAGGTAATCGCTAAGGATGAAGGCGGTGCTGATCTTGAAGTTAAGAAAGATACCGCAGAAGTTTATGTCGACGGCCGTGTTTGTACGGAAAGCTTCGACATCGACAAGATGGTTCGTCTTGAAAACGACAAAGAATGGTCTGAGACTGTTCGTGCTAAGGCTGGCGAAAAGGTTTACTACCGCATCCGCTTCTTTAACACTGGCAACACTGACCTTGAAAACGTCGTTGTAAAAGATAAGCTTCCAGAACACATGAGCAATATCAGCGCAGTTAGCTACGGTGTTATTGTTGATGGTAAGGATAGCAAGCTTACTACCGGTGAAGGTTTCTTCGATGGTGGTATGAACATCGGTACCGTTAAGGCCGGTGAAACTGTTGGCATTTACTTCAGCGCAACTGTCGATGAAGCACTTGCTGGCGAATGTGAAGATGTTACACTTGAAAACGTTGTTACTGGTAAATACGGTAATGACGACAGCACAATCAAGACTGACAATGCAATCGTTACGGTTGATGGTCAGGTTTGTACTGAAGATACCCCAGGTTTCGAACTTAATAAGATGGTTCAGATCAAGGGTAGCGATAGCTGGAGCGAAAACGTTACTGTTAAGGCTAACGACACTGTCCGCTACCGCATCCAGTTCAAGAACACTGGCAACACGAAGCTTGAAAACGTTGTTATCAGCGATAAGCTTCCTGCTGGCTTGAACTATGTCGCAGGTTCGACTGTCCTCTATAACGCAGAATACACTGATGGTAAGACTATGGGTGACGAAATCGTCAACGGTGGTCTAAACATCGGCAGCGTTGAGGCTGGTTCTGAAGCTACGATCTACTTCTACGCAACTGTCGACAACTCGTTTGCTGACGATTGTGATGATTCTAAGCTTACAAACATTGTTGCTGGTAAGTACAACAACGATGACAACACTGAAAAGACTGATACTGCTGACGTAACTGTCGAAGGTATCGTCTGTGACGAGCCGGATGTACCAGAATATCCAACTACTGGTGCAGAAAGCACTCTCGGCGCCATCATTGCGATTGCATCGCTCTCGGCTGCCACTGCTGGCTATATCATTAGTCGCAAGAAATAACTTGACCGCCTAGTATAGAGCTTTCCCAGAAGCTAATAACTAGATTGGTTGGGGAACGCTGGGGCAAGTGTCTAGCTCGCCCCGCAAAAAGCCTCTTGGATTATTCCAAGAGGTTTTTTGTTGCCTTGAAAAAACGGGCAATATACAAACTGGCTTATGCTAAAATAAAATCAGGATTATGCTTAAAACAAAAGGGCATCTGAAAATTTTTCGCGTAACTAGTCTTTTTGTGGCCCTCGCTTTGGCGGGTATTTTTAATGTTTTTGCTGAGCGCTCGACTTATGCGGAAATGACCGTCGAAAAACAGCAGGCTTTTGAGGTCTGTATGCAGATGGAAATGAATATCGATCCGCAAACTGATGACGAGAAGAAAGAGGCGGACGAACAAGCCGACGCAATCGTGCAATGTGTCAAAGATGCTGATTTGACGGATCAGGAAGCTCTAATGGAGTGTAATGATTCGAAATATATTGGTCGTGGCGTAGATTTGGATACTGCCATGAAAAACCGCACGCGCTGCGATGCAATCCAAGGTATTCGCGTGCGAACGACGCCAAAGAGCGATGATGACGATGAGGAAAACAAAGAGGCTGAAAAAGTTACAGAGGATTATGTTGACCCTTGCTATGCGGCAAATGAGGCTTTAAGCTGGTTTACTTGTCCGCTTATCGATGGCCTCTCGACCTTCATGACGAGGCTTTATACGGAAATCGTTGAAGAGTGGCTCATCTTCGATCCGCAGATTTTAACCATAACAACTAATCAGACGAGCGGCACGAATGCGGCGCGTGATGCCTGGGGCCAGTTTAGGACATATGCCAATATTCTCTTTGTAATCATCTTATTCTTCATTATCTTTGCGCAGATTACGGGCTTTGGCGAAGGGAAGTACAATTTTCGTGCGATGCTGCCACGCTTCCTCGCGCTTGTAGTCATAGTGAATATCTCCTATCCGATTTGTCAGATAGCGATTGACCTAAGCAATATTCTGGGCTCCGGTATTGCGAACATCTTCATTGAATTCTCGAGTCATATCGAGCTAGAAAATGCCGAAGGCGTTGCTGGTATGTCTATCTTTGCGGCTGTGCTTGTGGCGGTTTTGATCGCAGCGGTTGCAATTATTGTTGCGGCGATTGCGGTCGGTCCGGCCTTCCTGATGCCAATTATTATGACCTTGCTCGGTGGTATGCTAACGGTATTCTTTACTTATCTCATGTTGGTTGTGCGTCAGGCAGTGATGATTATTATGGTTGTTGTGTCGCCAATTGCGATTGGTATGGCGCTCTTGCCAGGCACGAAATCCATCTTTGATAAGTGGTTTAAACTCTTCAGAGGATTACTTTTAACTTATCCGATTGCTTCGCTTTTGATGATGGGCGGAAACTTCGCTGCTCGTCTTGTTATGAAGGTTTGGAACGGCGAAAGCTTTATTATGTCGATTGTTGCGATGGCGATTTGTATTATTCCAGTCACGATGTTGCCGAAGATTACGCGCAGTGCTTTGGCTTCGCTCGATGGCTTAGCTTTGAAAGCGCAGAACGGGCTCACGAAGTTCGCTGGCAAGCGGCTTTCCGAATCGCGTTTTGCTAATAATGCGAATAGTATAAAGGCAGAAAAAACTCAGAGACGCCGTTCGTTTACTTATCGTGGCAAGGATGGAAACTTGCATACGGTTGGCGATGCATTTGCGGATAATAGATTGACACGTAGATTTATGTCGGATGATAAGCGTCAAGCTTTGCGTGGCAAGCTCAATAGCATGCGCACGACAAATATGGATAGGAATCTTGCAGGCGCTCAAAAGACAAATTCAGCATTGAATCGTTTTGGTCAATACGACGACGCTGGCATGATAAATGCGCGCGATGAAGCAAAGCGTGTTGCTGAACAGGGCGAAATTCAGCAGTCGCAGGGTATTACTGCGCAAACAGGCGAGCTTCGCCGTATGACGGATATCTTGAATGGTGGTACAGCAGAGCAGGCGCAGGCCGCTGTGGAACATTTGCTTACTCAAGGCGAAGCTGGTCGCTCGGTCTTGATGGAGGCGCTAGAAAGCAGTACTGCGAGCACGGATAATCAGATGGCAGTCGCTCAGACAATCATGCAACATGGTTTTGGTGAAATGGAAGCGCAGAACGTTCGCCTTGCGAACTGGTCTAGGGATGTTGTGAATAGCGGTAGTCCTGCGAATGTTGGCTCGATTGGAAGTTACCAACTCTCAGCAGATGCTATGCGTCGCATGACTGGCCGTAAACTCGAGGCGCAGGATACTTCAGAAGTCCAATATCTCGAGCAACGCGTTAGAGATATACAAGGACGTTCGACTCCGGAATTCGCTGGTGCCTCTGCAGCGCAAATTGCTGCTCTTGATGCAGGTGCGGCAAGTGTTAAAGCTGCGGCTGCCGCATACGCTGCTAGCGACTCATACAAAGGCGCAACAAACGCAAAGCGCGCTGTTATTGACCGCCTGAAGGTCTAATTGCGCCATCGCTAGTTCATAAAGTTTATGCTAAAATTATAATATGGATAAAAATGGCGCAAATGGCAAAAATCCGCAGCTAAGGCAAGATAATCCCTTTGCAGATATGGGCGGGAATGATAATTTGAATCAAAACACGAGTGGCTCCCTAAGCGACGATCCGCAGCTCGCAGCTCTGCGTCAACAGGTAGACAGCTCGGCTTATGCTACTTCTGCTACTGACCGTGCAAATGCTTTTAGTGTTACAAATACGCGCGAACAGCCTCAAATCGCAGTTGGCGGTTCGGCGACTGCTTTTGGTGGTATTAAAGAGAGCGATCTTCAGTTTTTGTCGAATCCTGAAGAGCCTCAGCTTGAGCCAGAGCCAGAACCATTGCCAGAGCCGGAACCGGAACCGATTCCTGAGCCTATCGCGCCGCCGCCTGCACCGAAGCCAATGCCGGAGCCGGAGCCAGAGCTTCCGCCAGAAGCGCCGCAGCAAGTTATTCAGCCTCAGCCAATGCCAAAGCCGATGCCTGCGCCACAGCCATATATTGCGCCAAAACCTCAGAAACAAAAATCCGATCTATCTTTGCCATTAATTATTGTTATTATTCTTGTCGTACTACTTGTTCTTGGTGGTGGTATTTGGGGTGTCATCTCGATTATTAACGCTAATAAAGGTGAGGATAAGCCAGAAACACCAGAGCCAACACCTGCGCCAGTTGTAACCGAAGAAACCATCGGCTACGAAGAATACAACAAGCGTATCGATGAACGCCAAGCAATGAACTGTACGGCAAATTATAGTATCGCGAAGTATACCGGCAAGAGCTACACCGAGGGTGAATACGAGCTTCTTACCGAGAAAGCTTGGACTCTCGCTGCAAATGATGGCTGGACGGAAGTCTTTGTAAGCAACTTTGATGCTACTCGTGGCCTAAGCGAAGGCTCTATTGTGAGTGGTCTTGGTCTCGAAAATGCTCCAGTTTCCGTTTACTTCAGTGGCGAGGATGCCTACCTCTGGTCCGTAACGGATACCGTCCGTGCTGCGGGCGACGGAAGTGCAAAGTATCGCTTGGGCGAGAACGAAAAAGTTGCCACATCTACAAAAGTAAACCGTGCGCAGTTTGAAGCTGGCTTCGAAGAAGATTTCTATAACTACGTAAAGCTAACAGCTGAACAATACCAAAGCACTAAGCTTAAGAGTATGGTTATTACTTGTAAGAGCGACGGAATTGACAGTTATTCTGAAACTTTGAAGGCGCACAAGACGGAGATTGACGCCGAAAATGCGAACTAAAGCGCTAAAAAAGCTCCTAGCGACAGCAGCAATTATTACGAGTTTTCTGCTGTCGGTAGGCACCGCGCATGCGGTGGGCGAGCTAGATTTAAGCTCTTGCCTTGATGCGGGTGGCGCCACAAGCTGGATGAGCTGCCCGATGATTGATACGGTGCAAAAAACCGTGAATGGTATTTTTGAGAACGTTTTGCAGGGCTGGCTAGAAATCAAGCCGGAACTTTTTAAACATCTTTCTGCTGATTCGCCCGGCTCGAGCGTTTTTTCTGCTTGGCAGTATTTTCAGGGGATAGCAAATATCGCAATTGTTATTTACTTATTCATTATTATTCTTTCGCAATTCACTGGCGTCGGTATTAGTAATTATGGTGTCAAGAAAGCGCTGCCACGCGTGTTGCTTTGTGCTTTGCTCGTAAACTTGTCGTATGTGATTTGTCAGATTGCTGTCGACTTGAGTAATATCGCGGGCGGTGGTATTCGTGCTATCTTCGATAAGATGATTGAAGATAGTGCGCTTGTGGCGCGCGGTACGCAGGACACTGGTATTACAATCGCGATTATAGCTGTAGTAATCGGCTTGCTTGGCGTCGTGATTGTTCTTATGAAACTTAGCCCAGTCTTTATTGTGCCGGTTATGATTTCTGCAATCGGCCTGCTTCTTGCAGTTGTCTTTTTGTTCCTCGTGCTTGGCGTACGTCAAGTGCTTGCTGTGCTGATGGTGACTGTGTCGCCGGTAGCAATTATCTGTTATTCGATCCCAGGCCTGAAGGGTGTCTATAGAAAGTGGCTCAATATCTTTAAAGCGGTGCTTTTGGCCTATCCTATCGCGGCCTTTATGATGGGTGGCGGATCGCTGGCGGCGCAAATTCTGTATCAAGTTTGGGATGGCGACAATAACTTCTTTGCTGCGCTCGGTTCGATGCTGGTTTGTGTTGTGCCATATTTCTTTATTCCGAATGTCATAAAGGGCTCAATTGGCCAATTGGCGCGCTTTACTGAAAATGCAAAACGCGGTCTTCATGGCTTTGCGGGCAAGAGAATTGCGAATAGTGACATGGCGAAAGATTTGAAATATAAGACAGACCGCAACCGTGCTTATCGCTGGGCTGGTATCAAGACTGATGGAAAAGGCAATATTAAACGCAATAAAGACGGTAGCATTAAGCGTAGTCGCTTCGGTAACAACCGCTATGTCGACTCTGCATTGAAGTTTGCCGCAGATGAACGCGAAATACAAAACATGAAAGACAATCCAACGCTCATGCGCGATCGTGAAGATAGGATGCTCGAGCGAGAGGCTGAAAGCCGTATTAAGCTCCGTGGCGAGATGTCAGATGCTCTTGGTACGCGCCTTGCTAGTGCTCAGGACGCTTTGAGTGCGGCAGCAGGAAAAAACGACACGCAAGAAATGCGCAGGCAAGAGGCGGAAATCAAAGCTCTTACACGAGCACTCTCCGGAACGGCCGATGGTCGCAAGGTTTTGCGTAAAAATTTGTCCGATGCAACATTTGGTGGCACTCGTCCTCCGCTTTCAGATAATGTTAAGCGCGCGATGGGTAGCAGTCTATCGATGGACGAACTAGACGGTATTTCAAAGAAGGATCCTCGCCTCGCCAGAGCGCTTGGTCAGTGGGGAAATACTCAAACTGGCCCATTGGCAGACTTCAGCTCGCCAGCGCTTCAGGGTTATACCGAAGATATGATTTCGGACTTCTCGGATCAGGACTTCGCTCAGCTCGATGGCGATATTATGAACGAAATGCTTCAGCAGAGTATTCAAAATCCTGGCGGTGCCGCTGGACCGCTACATCCTCAGGCTCTTCAGAATGGTCAGTTCGAGGTTCGCAGCGATGCCTTCTCGCAGGCGTTTGGCGCGCACTGTAAACGTATTGCTGGTAATGAAGATTTGATGGGTAAAGCTTCGGCGCGCAAGGCCGAAATGATTCGCGGTGTCGCGAATAAAATGCCATAATAGCGCACCATAAAACATAAAAAGTTTATGCTAAAATATTATTATGAGCAAAAGAGTGGGCTTTAATGTTTTAGTGCGAAAACTAGGACAAAAAAGCAAGCTTAGTATTGTCGCTAGCATTCTTCTTTCTGTCTTTTTTGCGCTTTTTTCAATAAATATTCCAATTTACGCAGATGGCCCAGCTGATTCTGTGCAGATTTATGATGTTAAGACTAATACCGCCTCTGCGACGAAGTATAAGAAAGTTAAAATCGAAGGCTTCATTGGCGCGGCGACCGGTGGCGGCACTGATTATTCTCTCGCTTACGATGAAATAGCCGTAATTAGCGAAGACGCAGGTGGCTCTGGCTATAACGCATTGTCTGTTAGCGAATATACTATCGTAACAAAAGAAGGTGATCCGCATGAAAACATGTATCGTTTTGTTGCGACTGGTAGACCTTATTACGATACTAGTTCGAGTCCATTTACTTATACTGCACGTGTGTGTCTTTTAGCTGAAGACCATACTTTTGCGCAGTGTACGGATAATATTAGCTTCGGTAGCGATAAGAAAGCGACGGCTTCGAGCTATACTTTGACTACGCGTTATGATGATCCTTTGGAGATAGGCTTCTATGATATCTCAGAAGAAGACAAAGATGACGAAAGTGCGACTTGTCTCTCGGAGAATGGTTTAGTCGGTCATATTTTCTGTCCAATTGTAGATGGTTTGCAGGATGCAATTTCCGGGCTATACGAAAGCACGATTGCGAACTCTTTGAATGTTCCGACTGAGCTTTTGAAGTTTGATAACGACCCGAGTAGTATGAGTGCGGGCGATTCGACTTATGAGACATGGGGTTATTTCCGCACGCTTGCAAATATTGCCTTTGCGATTTTGATTTTCGTGATGGCTTTCTCGCAGATTACGGGTGTTGGTATTAGTAATTATGGTCTCAAGAAACTCCTACCGCGCGTTATTGCCTGTATTATTTTGGTAAACCTATCTTACTTTATCTGTCAGCTCGCAATCGATTTAAGCAATATTCTTGGTCAGTCAATCGGCGATTTGATTGAAAAGATGGCTGCAGAGGTGACGATTCCGAACGTGAAGGGCGCTTCAGATGATTTTGGTGCTGTCGTGAATTTGACCGTGCTAATAGCGATAATAGTTGCCGGTATTTATGCCTTGGCAACTAATCCAGCTCTGTTGATTCCATTAATTTTGGCGCTTCTTGCGGGCTTGATTGCGATTTTTGCACTCTTCGTGACGCTTGGTATTCGCCGCGCGGCTATCGTGGTGCTCGTCGTTGTTTCGCCTATTGCCTTCATTTGTTATGTCCTGCCAAATACAAAGAGTATTTTTGATAAATGGCTGAATCTTTTCAAGGCTTTGCTACTCGCGTTTCCGATTGCAAGCATTATGGTCTATGGCGGTCTCTTCGCCTCAAAAGTCTTAATTGCGACCTGGGGGCCGACTGCGGCATATAGTTTGCTGGGCGGTTTTGCTGTGGCTGTGGCGCCATACTTCTTCATCCCGAAAGTTATTACTAGTTCGCTCGGTAGGCTTAATACGATTGTTGCGAAGGCGCAGAATAATCTTACGAACAGTGTTTCACGCAGCTTCAGTCAGAGCGGTATTGCTGAAGGCTTACAAGCAAAGGCAAATCAGAAGCATCTCGATCAGCTTGCGCACTATAAGCCAGAAGTTAAGCGTGGTCCATTCAAGAAATGGCGTAATGCGCGCCGCAATAAATACAATATGAACCGCCCAGCTAGCGCAGACCGCTATTTGCAGGATGCGATGAATGGTCATAAGTTTGACTACGACCATGAAGTCAGGAAGCAAGATGCGGATTATGTCGCAAACTCTGAGCGTAATATGCGCATCAAGGAACGCGAAGAAGAAATCAGTACGCAGAAACTCAATCCAGCACAGCTCGGCACGATGCTTGCTACTGCGAATCGTGATGGTGACGACATTGGTCGCGCAGCAATTATGCATTCGCTTTCGAAGACACAAGATGGTATCACGCAAATCGAGTCATTTATGGGGTCTGGCGTTCATTCGACGCAGGAGCTTGCCTCGATTGCGAGCGCCTTCAGTCAGAAAGAGCTGGATGGCTTGGCGCATAGCTCGCCTTATGCGGCGGCGGTTTTGGCGGCTGCGGGTCGCGGCCAGAATGTTGGTACGTCAAACGGCGGTATTGGCTCCTTCGATTTGGCTCAGTCTGGTCTTAGCTTTAACTTTAGCGCCGACTATGAGAATTATTCTGACTGGACTAAAGCGCAGCTACGTTCCAATGCTGAATCGAATTACGACTCTGACTTCTCCGTGCAATACACGCGCGCTATGGAAGAGATTTCAAGTAATGCTGAGCTTGCAAATGCCGTAACGCTTGATTCGATGAATAATGCCAATAGCTATCTTTCGGCACGTAACGCGAAAGTTGCAGCGAAAGCGTCAAGTGAGCTTCAAATGCCAACTGGCTACTCCTATAATCCAAGTGCGCCTCCAGCATTTATGGATGGAATTCAGGCTAGCGACTTGTCTGGTCCAAATGGCGCTAATAAGGTGTTCTTGATTGAACAGGCTACTAAATATGCCGAAAGTGGCGACTTGATTGGTCTTGAGGCTGCAGTTCAGGAGCTCGATAAAATCGCCCAAAATGATCTCGCAAATATTGCTGGCCCATCGCAACCAGGCGCTCCTAGCTTGGAAGAGCAGGTCAAGCGGCAGCATACTATAATGATGAGTTCTCTCTATGATAAGATTACTGCGCCAACCTTTAGCTTTAAGAGCGGCGTAAGTCGCGATGCAGTTGCCGGACAGATCTCGCTGTTCAGAAGCCGTTCATAGAGAAGAATAATTAAGCTTATGCTAAAATAAAAACAAGGCGGAAGCCAGAAAATGCAACCAGATAAATCAAAACCAAGATACATTTCCTCGAATCGTGCCAGGACTGCTGGTGTGCGTGATTTTTCTGGCCAAAATTCTTCAAGCTTTTTTGCTCAAGCCGTGTCTAGCGCGGCTGCTTCTCCAGTCGATGAAACCTATCAGAAACGCAAGCGCATCTTGATGGCTGTTAGCATTGCGGCTGGCTCGATTTTGTTGATTCTCGCTATAGTTGTGCTCGCAATGCGCCGTTTTTCTAATACTGGTGCGGGTGATATTGATATCGAGAAGTTTAATGCTCGCATCGAGTATCATGATGCGATGAAATGCACGCTTTATGAAGGCAGTAAGGCGAAAGAATCGGATTATATGGTGCTTGCTAATGATGGTTGGAGCGAGGTTTACTTGCGCAATATTTGGTTAGCAGACAATGTAACGGATGTCTTCTATGTAAATGATAGAATTTACTCCGTGGTTTACAATGGCGCAAAAACTGACAGAAACGTTGTAAAAGAGAAATCATTTATCGAGACTAAAGAGCAGTTTGCTAAGCGCACTGGATTGAACTTCCCGGATGGTTTGAAGTTAGCTGAAGACGACAAGCGCAAAATTCATTGCAACGCACAGGGTAACGATATTGAATATCATCGTCCGAACGTCAGCCGTATGACAAATGTGAGCGGAGGTTCTTTCTGATGAAGAAATTCCTCCATCGTTTTGCAGTTGTAATTATTGCACTCGTAGCGGTGTTTGGTATTTTTGCGCCACGCTCCTTTGCGGCGAATGGTGAATATTCGAAGCCGGAATGTGAAGGCTTATTCCAGGATTTAACTTGTACCTCGCTCGACCATATCGCGGCCTTTATGACTTTGGCTTACGAAGTGTTTGTTGATCAGTTCCTAGAAATCGATCCAGCTACTTTTGATTATGAATATGTTGGCTCGCCTGGACATGCTTTGCATACGGCTTGGAATAGCGTGCGCAATCTGGCGAATATTGCCTTTGCGATTTTACTCTTTATTGTAGTGCTGTCGCAAGTTACGGGTATTGGTATTAGTAACTATGGTATCAAGAAGATGCTCCCACGCATGGTGGCAGGCATTTTGATGATTAATCTTTCGTATTTCATTTGTCAGGGCGCAATTGATCTTTCGAATATTTTTGGTGCTGGGCTTGGCTCGATGTTCGAAGATTTAATGATTGATTCGATTCCGCCAGACATTAGCTTTGAGGTTGGTGGCAGTACGGCGCTTACAACTGTGATTGTGGCCGTAGTTAGCTTCCTTGTGATTAAAGCTAAGGGCCTAGGTACGAAGATTATCCTCTTAATCATTCTTGGTATTCTTGCGATTTTGCTCGCAGTATTCCTTTTGTTTGTGATTGCGGTGGTGCGCCAAGCACTCTGCATCTTGCTTGTCGTATTCGCGCCGATTGCCTTTATTTGTTATATGCTCCCAGGAACAAAATCCATTTACAATAAGTGGTTCTCGATGTTCAAGGGTGTGCTTTTTGCTTATCCAATTTGTAGCCTGATGGTGTATGGAGGTAGCTATGCCGGCGCCGTGATATATGCGACGTGGGCGGATAATGGAGAGCTCGGAGAAGTTCTGCGAAATCTTAGCTTTTTGCTGATTACGACAGTGCCTTATTTCTTTATCCCGTCGGTCATCATGAAGTCGCTCGGCGCAGCTGAGAGCGCAGTTGCTAGATTGAATGGATTTTTGCAGAAGAACGGTCGCGGAGCGCTAGGACGTACGCGCTTTATGACGGATTTGAATCGTCGCGCAGATCAGGATCAACAGCTCGCGCGTGCTGGCTACAAACGCACGCGAGATGGCCAGATTGTGCCTAAGAAACAGACAATCAATGCATCAGATAGTAAGGCTAAGAAGTTCGCAAAGCGTGCCTACAATGCATCGCTACGCGCTAGGGATAAAATTGTGCCTACTGCGCCATATGTCAAGAATGCCATTCGTATTCAGTCTGAAGAGCGCCGCGCAAATGCCTATCGTAAGAAGTTGAGCGACATGGAGGCTAAAGAACGTAGCAATTTCTATGTCTTTAATGCTGCGACTGGTAGATATGAGAGAGTTGTTACACCGCTTACGAACCGTCAAATCCGCAAGGGTATGTATGGTGGCAAGCGTCTTTATCGTGCCAAGGTGGATAACCCGAATACCGGTATTGGTAGTACTGACTTTGAGCATACTTCTGAGGGTGAGCTCTCGCGTGTCAAAGCTTCAATTCGTGCTGAAAGAGCTAAATTGGAAGCAAAGCGCTTCTCGGATATTGAGAGTCAGGAACAGAACCTCGAAAGTGCTGCTTGGCGTGCACAGGTCAAGAACGACAACATGAACGTAACGCAGATTAGCGAAGCTATGAAGAAGATAGCAGCAGACGCAAAGACAATGAATCCAGTTCAGCTCAGTGCGTATGCTTCTGCGCTAGTTGCGGACGGCATGGCCGGTCGCGATGCACTCGAAGCTTTGTTAGCAGATAAAGATATGCAGATGAATGTTGATGCAATCAAGAAAATTGCGACAGGTATGACTGCGGCTGAGCTTAACTCGATTAAAAAGAAGAATCCGATCCTTCACAACAAAATCATGGCCATTAGAAATGACGAACACGGCACCTTTAACGTCGGTGATTTGAGTGTCGATAAAAACTTTGCTATTACAGAGAAGCAGCTTGACGGTCTTTCGCCGAAGCATATTGCCGAGATGGATGCATCTGCGCAGAAGCGTGTCGTTGAAAATCTCTTGGCTGCAGTTTCGGAAGACGCTACGAATGTGAATAGCTTCCGTGCTGTTAAGGCGCTCGAACTTGTTGAAGGTGCGTTAAATAACCCAGAGATTCGTGCTACGATGTCGCCAGAACAGGTGTCGAATCTCGAGCAGATCAGAAACTTGCGCAGGACTGCCGTTGAGGCGGAGTCCGCCAGAACGATGCGTAGTGACCGTCAGGCGTTGGCTGCTGCTGGTACAGATTACTCGACCGTTAGTAGTGATGATGTTGGCGAAAAATTCCGTGCAGACTTCAAGAATACCTTCCTTCAGGAAACCTCTAATCCAAATGGAAATACCAACGTGATTACTGCGCTAACTGGTGGTTGCGATACTACTCGCATGGAATCGATTACTCGTGCTGCAAATGCTCAGCTCGATGAGATTTTGCGCGGCAAGGGTCTATCGGGAGAAGCATTGGTGGCGGCGCGCGAAGATATTATGCGCGGTGTGATTGAAGATATGGATAATGCATTAAGGCAAAAGTCGAAGCAGATGTTGGATGCTTTGAAGGCGAGCGAAGATGCTGCGATTGCAAGTATGCAGGCTGCTGGTGCGAGCGAAGAAGACATCGCTAAGCGAAAACTCGAAAAGAAAGATAAAATGGCAGCTGAGCGCTATCGCCTTGGCGCTTCACGCACGCTTTGTGATGTTATAACGCAACGGATGGATATGAGGTCGTAGAATGGATAGAGAAGCACAGATGTCGCGCCGCAGGGCGATAATCGTAATTGTAATATTCGCAATAGTATTTGTTGTGGCTGTAATTGGTCTTGTTATTATGGGTATCCGTAATGGCGAGATTGCTTCGGAGAAAACTTTACGCAGTGAATTTGCTAGTATGGTGCAAAATCGCGAAACGATGAACTGTACTGTGACCTGGAAACCAGATACGCAAGAAGGACATAGCGCAGGCGAGATTCCTAATCCAGCCAAGCTAACTACGACTTTCGCGATGGAAAAAGGTGGCGAAACTTTCTATCTTGATCGCTATGAATTCTACGGCACCTACGTTTCGATTTATGCGCATAAAGATAAGGTATATATGTGGTCTGCTGTGCCACTTCTTGCAGAGAGACAACAACTCTATGATGGCGAATATACCGCACGCCGTGCTGGAAATGTCGAGCTAACGCGCGATCAATTCGACGAAGCGATGCCAGATTTCTTTGATGAAATGGATGAGTTTATTAAGAACGTTGAGCCTGGCGCGGAGATTCAGTGTGGCCCTGGTGGTGCATCGAGTTACTCGGAACCAAATGACATCAAAGATTGGAAGAAGACAGATGAATAGAAAGATAGGTCGAAAAATTGTTTTAACGGGAGCTGTACTTCTACTTAGTGGTCTTTTGGGCCTAGCTTTTGGCGCAGACATTCACGCCGAGAGTAATGCTGATATGGTTTGGCGAAAATGTGGCGCAATCTCGACAGACTCTGTGTTCTACTACGACTGCGCTAAGGCAAATTTGGGTCTCGGCAGTGGACTAACCAAAAGCGATCTTAACTCAAGTAGCGCGCTTGCGACTGCCTTGGGTGGCGAGATGAGTCGCGGCTCGTTTAGCTTTAGTGATGCAGCTGACATTTTGCAAAATAATGAATCTTTGGCCGAGATTGACCGTGAGGCAGTGAACTGTACGAAGGAAGCTTCGGGCTGGGGCTGGTTTGCTTGTGGTCTAAATAAAGCGGCTGGCGGCTTGACCTCTATGGTTTATCCAATGATTCAGTATTTCATGAGTACTGACCCGACGATTTTTACGTCCAACACGATGGAGATGGCCTGGAATCGCTTCCGTATTATAGCGGACCTTATCCTTGTCGGCATGATTATGATAATGATCATTTCGCAGATTACGGGCTTTGGTATTTCGAACTATGGTATTAAGAAATCTTTGCCACGCATCGTTATTGCTGCGATTGTGATTAATCTTTCTTTCTTCCTTTGTCGCATGGCGATAGATGTTGCGAATATTATCGGTGATGGTATCGGCACGGTGTTTGATGGTCTAACCGCTTCGGCGAAAGCAAAGATTGATTTCGATACCTTGACGGACGGCTCGAGCAAGACAATATTTGTTGGCAAGGTCGCAGGTGGCGGCTTGTTGACTGGTATTATGGCTTTCTTTGCGACAAAGACTGCACTTGCGTCTGGTCAGTCTATTACACTCCTAATCATGACTGCGCTTCTCTCGGCAGTTATCGGCATCTTGCTTCTTCTAACTGTTATTCAGCTTCGCAAAGCTTTGATTATTCTCCTTACAATCACTTCGCCAGTCGCGGTTTTGCTGTATATTCTGCCGGGCACTAAAAAGACCTTTAATCAGTGGTTCGGTTTGTTTAAGGGCTTGCTCTTTGCCTATCCAATCTGTTCACTTATGGTGAAGGGTGGTGCTTTTGCTTCAAATATTTTAACTGCGGCGATGGGGGTAGCCAAAGAAGACGGCTCGCCGAACTATTTCACGATGGTGATTGCGGTCGCTGCGAGCGTGATTCCGATATTCTTGATTCCGAAAACTATTATTCAGTCGGCTGGTGCACTTGGTGCTAAGCTGCAAGGTCTTGCGAATAAGCTCAAAGGTCTTGCCGGTAGCAGGCTTCGTGGCAGTGCGCTTGGTCAGCGTCTCGACCGTGGTGCAAAGGAACGCGCGAACCGTATGCGCGCAGGCGTAGACAAGGATGGTAATGAAACAAAGCTTGGCAGATTGACACGCTCGCATAGCCAAAGACAACGTCTAGAAGCAGCTAAGCGCGCTCAGTCGGATCGTGCCTTGGCTCGTAGTGAAGCGAACGCACCTGAGATGGCGCGCTATGAGGAAATGGAGCAGCAGGCTGACGCTACCGAGGAAATGCTCGCAAGTGTTAGTGCTGAAGATATGGAAGGCAAAGTTAAAGAGATTATCGGTAGCGATGGTTCCGCACAGGACATTGCAGCGCAAATCTCTGGCGCAGTCAGGCACTGGAATTCTGTTGATGATAAGAACGCTGCCGACGACGCAATCGCTGAAGCGCTCGATAATCTTGGCAATGATGAAAGAGCTCATGAAATTCGTCGCGAGGTGGCACGTAGGCGTCTCGCCGATAGCGATGGTATGTTGAAGGCCAAGCATGGTGCAATGCGACAATACTACAAGGCTTTGGCTTCAGACGGCTCTTATAGTGATCCTAATAATCCGCCGAAGTGGTCAGGCAACGAGAATCAATGGGTCGAGAAGCTGGTTGGCTCGAACGACTTCAATGCCGAATGGCTTACTGGTGTTGCGCCTCCACAGATCAATCAGTTAACCAATTATATGAAAACTGGTACGGACGATGCTGTTAAGCAGCAAATCGCTAGGACTTATGGCGATATGAAGAAAATCAGCGCCTTCCAGACTGCGACAGCGAGCGACTACAATAGTCTCGAAGCACAGGTTTCCGCATATAACGCAGCGCATCCAACGCCTTAAGTATCAAAAATCCCCTCGCAAGAGGGGTATTTTTTTATAATCTGAGTTTTATTTTTGCTTCTCGCAAGCTTGTAAGACTCTCTCGAAAAGCATTGTAACTGTAAGTGGCCCGACGCCACCAACCTTTGGTGTAAGGATTAGGTCGCTGCGCTCGCGCACTTCATCGGCAAGATCACCCTTAATAACGCCATCTTCGCTTGCGGTACCAGCATCAACGACGACTGCGCCAATTTTGAGCATGTCGCTTGTAATGACGCCGGGGACACCCGTAGCTGTTACTACTACATCGTA
Source organism: Candidatus Nanosyncoccaceae bacterium (assembly GCA_045630145.1). Lineage (GTDB taxonomy): Bacteria > Patescibacteriota > Saccharimonadia > Saccharimonadales > Saccharimonadaceae > UBA2834. The sequence goes on along the minus strand of JAZQSO010000094.1, from coordinate 2,092 downwards.
ATTGACTAGTTGATTCAAATCGTCGCCTTTGGCAAAAGTGGTAACGTCGTAGCCACTTTCGGTCCACATCTTGATGAGTGGGCGACCGACAAGTTTGCCACGTCCTACGACTGCTAGCTTAAGCTTTGGCAGCTCTACGCCGTAGCTCGTCAGAAGCCAGTGAATTGCCATTGCGGTGGCGGTATCGGATTGTTCGCGGAGGCCGTCAACGTCTTTCTCGAGTGGAATTAAATCGAGAATGCTATTATCTGCTTCCTTTAGAGGGAGCTGCACGATGATTCCCTGGGTGTTTTTGTCTGCGGCGGATTTCTTGAGTGATTCCTCTGCGTTAGACTTGCCGAATTTGATAGTTTCAACCTCGACGCCAATATCGTCGCCGTATTGCTGCTTGAGGGTAATGTATTTCAAAATAACAGGATTGTCGTTGTCGTAGAAGATTGCAAGCTTTGGCTGGATTTTGCGCCCCTTGAGGCTGCGGACTTGCGCAGCCTGGCGTTCCTTAATAAAGCTCGCCAACTCTTTTCCATTTAGTTTTTCGCTCATTATTCGTCTCCGAGTTCCATCGGCTCTTGCTCGAGCGTGAGATTGAACTTATCTTGAATTGTCTTGATGATTTCTTTGCGGGCAGCATCGAGATCTTTGTAGCTCTTGGCGCTCTCGTTCACGAGCACGAGGCTAGCGGTCTCCCAGACGCGCATACCGTGAATGAGTTGACCCTTGAGACCGGCATGCTCGATGAGCCAACCGGAAGGAATCTTGCCGCCTTCCCAGACTGGAATACCGGCGTCGATGGCTTTCTTGGCGTCTTCTTCGTTAAGATAAACGTTTTTGAAGAAGCTACCGCTACTGGCGATGAACTCTGGATTTGGGAGCTTAGTGCGCACGGCGTGGACTGCCTTACGAAGATTCTCTGGGGTATATTCGTCGATTTCGTTATCGTCGAGATATTTCTGAAGGGAATTGTAGAAAGGTGGTTTGAGCTCTTTCTTCTCGAGCTTTACGACGATTTTGGCAATGAAGTAACGGCCGACAAGTTCGCCAGTGTTAAAGATGCTGCGGCGGTAACCTAAGTCTAGCTTTGAAGCTGGAAGGGTGACAAATTGCTTGGTCTTTGTATTGAAAGCTTCGACTTCTTTCAAAACGCCTGCAATATCTTGGCCATAAGCGCCGACATTCTGCACTGGCGCAGCGCCAACTGTGCCTGGAATAGCGCTCAAGCATTCCATGCCAGACCAGCCGTATTTGGTGCTATAGCGCACGAAATCATCAAGCGCTTCGCCGCTGGCCGCCCAGAGCTCAACCTTATCGTCTTTGGCGGGCGCAACTTCGCCCATACCGAGTAAATGGTTAACAAGAATCACGCCGTCAAAACCACCGTCACGACCAACGATATTGCTGCCGCCACCGATGACGTAAACTGGCAAATCTTTTTCGGCGGCAAAAGCGTAGGCCTCTGGAAGGTCTTCGTTTTTCTCGATCTCAATCACGTAACGCGCCGGACCGCCAAGGCGCATTGTGGTTATTTTGGCAATTGGCACATTTTCGCGTATTTTCATAGCTAAATTATACACTTTTTAAGGGGTAAAAGATATAGGGAAGCGCCTCGGTTGTTCTCTGTTGTATAATTATTTAAGCGCACCCGTAGCTCAGTGGATAGAGCACTGGTTTCCGGTACCAGGTGTCGTGGGTTCAACTCCCGCCGGGTGTACCATAGTTCGCATTAGAATCGCCTATCTGGGCGATTTTTCGTTCTCGCTCTATCAATAATAGCGCTTCGAACGAAGAAATCACTCACCTAGACGATTCTATCTGCGAATTTGAGCATTACTATTCAGGCGCTTCTTTCTCTAACTATAAATGCGTTATAATATCTCTGTTAGGCCCGATATTATTGGGAAATAAGCTCGAATCTTTCAGGGCGCGTAAGAATATATGGATAACGAAATTACACTTGAACTTAAAGACGGTAAGCTAACCAAGGATGAGTTGGAGGAGCTTTGTACGCTCGGCTATAATCTCGAGAATGGTATCTTGTTTAAGCAAGATAAAGGGAAAGCGCTCGCAATCTATAAGCGTGCCTACGAAGAGGGCA
>JAZQSO010000093.1:0-21940 GCA_045630145.1 Candidatus Nanosyncoccaceae bacterium | reverse complement strand
TCGTTTTTCTCAGCAGAACGGCCAAATGGGCGAAACGCGTGATTACAAATTGCAAACCCTCGACAGCAATAAAATCACACCGGTTTCTATTATCATCACGCCAACCAATGGCGCTAATTCGAGCGGAGTTGTGACTTTCCGTGATATTACCGAACAGCTCAAAGAGGAAGAAGAAAAAGACACTTTCATTTCCACCGCGAGCCACGAAATGCGCACACCTGTCGCTAGTATCGAAGGTTATCTTGGCCTAGCCTTAAACCCAGCTACTGCCACGATCGACGCCCGCGCAAAAGCCTATCTCGAAAAAGCCCATGAAGCCTCACAGCACCTTGGTCACCTCTTCAAAGATTTGCTTGACACTACCAAGATGGACGACAACAAAGCGAGGGTTAATCTTGTGCCGGTCGAAATGACCGAACTTGTTAAATCGATTGCCGATGGCCACATTCCAAGCATTCAAGCCAAGAAGCTTTCCTATCAGTTCGGCAACAGCCAGAACGAAAGCAATGTTGCTGGTACTCGAACCGTTCAGCGCTTAATCTATGCGAGTGTCGACGTAGATTACTTGCGCGAAGTCGTTGATAATCTCATCGAAAATGCAGTGAAGTATACCCAGCAAGGTTGGGTGCTTGTAAATGTTAGCGCAGACAATGACAACGTTTACATTAGCGTACGCGATACCGGTATGGGCATGCCAAGCGAAGAACTCCCACACATTTTCCAGAAATTCTACCGCATCGATAACAGCGACACGCGCGAGATTGGCGGCACTGGCCTCGGCCTTTATCTCGTCAAACAACGCGTCGAGTCGATGAATGGTCGCATTTGGGCCGAGAGCGTCGTTGGTAAGGGCTCGACTTTCTTCGTGAGTTTTCCAAGAATGGACGATGCCGCCTACGAACAGGCCAAGTTTGTTCATGACAACACAATGCAGCAGCGCCAAAATATGATGCTAGAAAATTAGGCATAAGTATAATACAATAGGAGTTAGTATGAGCAAGGTAATGTTAGTTGAGGACGATAAGTCCCTACGCGAAATTTATAGTATCAGGTTGGTCGCAGAGGGTTATGATATCGTCTCGGCTAGTGACGGCGAAGAAGGCTTAGCACTAGCTGTTAAAGAAAAGCCTGATCTAATTATTGCGGACGTTATGATGCCGAAGATTTCTGGCTTTGATATGCTCGATATCCTTCGCTCCACTCCAGAAACCGCCAATGTTAAAGTCATCATGATGACTGCGCTTTCAAGCGACGATCAAAGACAGCGTGGCGAAGCACTCGGTGCAAATCGTTATCTTGTTAAATCTCAGGTAGGCATCGAAGATGTCGTAAATACAGTACACGAATTGCTCGAAGATACACCTAACGCGAATGCAGGCGCAAACCTCGATACTGTTGCCGCAATTCCAACTCGCCCAGCAACCGCTGATCAGCCAGCCGTTCCTGGCTACGAAGCTAATCAGGCAATGCAAAACATTGACAATACCCAGCTCACAACCGATACCGCTCAAGCTCAAGCGCAAGCAGCTGCTTTGTCTGCCGCTCAAGCTCAGATGCAAGCTCAGACCCAGGCTCAAGCCATGGAAGCTCCACAGATGCCTCCAATGCCACAGATGCCTCAGATGCCAGCACAACCAGCACCAGTAGTTCCAGAAGTTGCACAGGCGCCAGTTGCACCAGCACCTGCTCCAGCACCAGTTGCTACTCCTGCTGTAGCTACAGCTCCAGTCGCACCTGCCATGCCGGAAACGCCAGCTACTTTTGAAGCGCCAATTGTCGCAGAAGCACCTGTTGCGCCAGCTCCAGCAGCACCAGCACCAATGCCAAGTCCAGAAGCTGCACCAGTAGCACCAGCACCAGCACCAGAAGCACTGGTCGCTCCAGCTCCTGCCGCACCAGCAATGCCAGAAGTTCCAACAATTCCAGAAGCTCCAGTCGCTCCTGCCGCACCAGCAATGCCAGCAGCCCCAGCAATCACAGGCGCTACATCTTCTGCTATGCCAGATGTGCCAAACGGACTTGAAGCACCTGCTACGCCAGCCGTTAATAGCCTTGCTGGCACAAAAACCGAAGGTGGCGAGCGCGTAATTCAGCCAATCAACGATCCAACTCTTCAGCAAAATCAAGAAGCTTTGACAGCTGAAATCGATGCGCTTCTCAACAGCGACGAAGGCGTAAAGAAAGATAATCCTTTTAACGCACCAACACCTCCACCACTTAATGTGCCAGATGCCCCAGAAATCCCTGTCGCAACCGACACAAGCATGGAGGGCACCCAGAATTTTTTAGCGCAAGCTAACGACGACTTCTCAGCCGCCGTTTCGGAAGCTCCAGTTGCCTTCTCCGCTCCAGAAGAAAAAGAAAGCGGTGAGGTTGACAATAGCGCCGTTCAGAATTTCGAACAAAACGAAGTCGCCAACGCAGAAGCTCAGATGGGTCTCAATAGCGAGCTTATCGATGAGCCTTCTACGGACGACGTCAGTAATGTTAAGCCAATTCAGCCAGGTTACCTCAACGAGTTAACCGATCAACTTAGCGAAGATAGTGGCAATACTCAGTCCGAGATTGAGAATCCACTTGCCGCCGCGATGGCTCGCGAATTAGCAGACGACCCAATCACGCAACAAGCCATGGAACGTCGCGAACAGGCCGAAGCTGAAGGCGAAAAAGCCGAAAATAACGAAACTATCCTCGATGGTAGTGATAGCGATTTACCTGCCTTCCTTCGCGGAGATAGTGACACGCCAAACCTAGGACCGAACATCCAAAGTAGCGATACGCCACAAGGCGAAGAAGCCGCTGAAACAGTCGAATAAAATAGAAAAGGAGACGAGCGAAATCGCCTCCTTTTTGAATGTTATAATTATATATATGAGTGAACGAATTCGACTCAATAAGTTTTTAGGAGCTAATTATGGCGTTTCTCGCCGTGAGGCAGATGATTTAATTGCCGCTGGCAAAGTTATCGTGAATGGCAAGCCGGCCGTGCTAGGCGCCAGAATTTTTGAAGACGACGAAGTTTTAGTCGAGGGCAAAAATATCCTCAAGAAGAAGCTGCGTTATTTTGCTTTAAATAAGCCAGCTAATTATGTTTGCAGCCGCAAGCGCCAAGGCGATACGCCAACAATCTACGAGCTACTTCCTGCCGATATGCAAGAGCTCAAGAGTGTTGGACGTCTCGATAAGGATTCCTCTGGCATCTTACTACTTACAAACGATGGCGACTTTGCCTTCCAGATGACACACCCGAAGTTTCACAAGATTAAGATTTACGAAGTAGAGCTAGACAGAGATTTACAGCCACTTCACCGCCAGGAAATCGCCGACTTCGGTATCAATCTGCCAGACGGCAAAAGCAAGCTAGGCCTCGCACGTCTCGAAGATGATTCTGACAAAAAATGGCAGGTCACGATGAGCGAAGGTCGCAACCGCCAGATTCGTCGCACTTTCGAAGCCGTTGGATACAAAGTAGTAAAATTACACCGCGTTAGCTTTGGACCATATTCATTATCTGGTTTGAAGCCGGGCGAATTTGTAGAATTCAATAAATAGGAGAACATAATGGGTTTATTAGCTAAGTTATTCGGTTCAAACGGAAACGCTTCAGAGCCTCAGCTCATACAGCCAGACTTCCCGCTAGACAAAAGCCAGCCAGGCAATATGGTTATCGAAGATATCTTCACAGTCGTTGGCCGTGGCACGATTGTTACCGGCAAGATTGAAAGCGGTTTCTTCTATGTTGGCCAGAAGGCAGCTATCGTTTCAGAAACGGGCGAAATTCCAATAGTTATTGCTAGCATTGAACAATTCAGGAAGACGCTAGCATATGCAGGTCCAGGCGAAAATGTCGGGATTTTAATCGGCAATATTGATCGAGACCAGATTGATATGGGCGACACCTTGCAAGGTATCCCTGAGTAGAGCATGTAAAAAGCGGCGCCGGAGCGCCGCATTTTTTCCACCATTAGTCATCGTTAAGCCATTCAGCTCCAACAGATACCCTCAAAACCTTTTTACTTGCATAAATGCCGTAAATGCTAAGAGCTAAACCTGCCAGAGAGACAATAATCATAAAGAAACAAGTTTCTCTTTTGTCCTGAAGCTTATCTATCTGTTCCCATGCAGCATTCGCCCTGCCACCTACTTCAAGAATCTGGAATCCATCCTTCATCTCATCGTAGGGAAGATTGATATTGATTACACCCGTGTAGGCGTAAGCATTACCAATCGGCTCGCCAAGCCAAGCCGGATAAGGCTCACCCGTAAGATCGTCAGGCGGGTTGACATTCTTGATCACTTTGACATCGTCAACTCCGTAGTATTCGGAGAGAGAAGCCTTCTGTGCCTTAATGTCACCGTTAGCAGTAGCGATGCTGTAAACGTTTACCAGAAGGATAAACACAGCCACGATGGCACCAATGATGTAAAAGATGCTTGTTTTGATACTCAGCTTTTTCATAGCTAAGCACCTCCCAATAATATAATTTCCCTAATGCCTTTCGACACCAAAGATAATTCCATTATAGCATATTTACGTATTTTTGTCAAATTTCCCCCTATCATTACAGCGAGAAGAACAAAAAAACACCCCTTTATGGGGCGCTTTTGATTAATTCTTAAGCAGGCGCGTAAGTTTAGCGCGAAGGCTATGGTCATCACCGGTACCAATTAAGGTATCAATGCCAACACGGAGTAGACCCATAGCCGTTACGAAGGTATGGTCAAGCTCACGGTCCGTAGCGTTTTCAATGCCTTCGATTTCGTCTACATCAATGAGGCTTACAACTGGGCGACGCGAGAATGGTAAATCTTTATACCAATCACCCGTAGCAAGAGTTTCTGGGATAGCCGAGAGACCAGCGCCACCACCACAGAGGAGGATTTGGCCTGGGAGGGTTTCGACCTGATCAAATTCTTCGATTGCGAGTTCGACACCAGCCTGCCAGACATCAAGGTTGCGCGCGACGGCGTTATCGAATTTATGACGAAGCTCTTCTGGCATCTTTGGGCTGTCGCTGAGGAGCTTGAGCTTCTCTGCTTCGCCAAAGCTAATACCAAGGCGCTCGGCGATTTGATGCGTAAAGCTGCGACCACCAATACTAAACATCTTCGTACCCTCTACGCCACCATCTTCTACTACAGCAATATCCGTTGTGCCACCACCAATATCCATGACAATACCTGAGAAATCTGATTCAAGATTATTACCGAGGCAAGCGCGGCAGACAGCGAACGGCTCTACAGCAACCGTTACGAGGTCGAGCTGAAGCTCATCACAAACACGCTCAATGGCAGAGATATGCACGAGAGGAGCGAAGGCGGTATAGATTTGAACGACGATTTCCTTGCCCTTGAAGCCGATAGGGTTAGAGACTTTGTAGCCGTCAATATGAAGCGAGACTAATGCGGAATTAATGAGGCGAACCTCGACGTCTGGATTGTTGGTTTCGATTGCAACCTCACGGCGAGCCTTTTCGCCAGCACGAGCCTGAACACGGTCGATAATCTCGGTCATCTCATCGTCGGAAATTGGCTCGTCGGCATTCGCGCGGCGGTATTTAATAGAGGCAGTATTACCCTTGATAAGCTCGCCAGCAATACCAACAACGACTTCCTTAGCGCGCACGCCAGCCATTTCCTCGGCCTTAATTAGAGCATCTTCACAAGTTTTTGCGACACCAGAAATATCTGCTATAGCGCCTGCAAACATGTTGGTCGGAGCTTCGTGCGCCTTGCCGACACCAACGATTTTGAGCGTATTGCGAGCCTTCTTTGCAATGAGGGCTTTGACGTATTCAGTACCAATATCTAGAGCAAGAAGATAATCGTCAGATTTTTTATTATAGGAAGCACGGCGAGCGTCATCTTGCTGCTCATTGAGCTCGCTCGGCGTTCCCTTAAAGACTTTTGAAGCTTTCGATAAAATGCTCATGTTAGGTATATTATAACATAACTAATGGGGTTATATATCTGTTTTCCTCAATCTCGCTTCGCTCATGACGTTTCGGAAAACAGATATATAGCCCCGGTTTCTGTCGATATATAACCATCCGTTCGATCGTTTGTCAAAAGCATCGTAATCATGCTTAGCACTTTTTGCTAGAAGTAGTATTATTCTCACATGGCAAAGTCTGGAAAATTAATCAAAAATGGCGCCATATTCTACGACCGCGAAGAAGAAGATATTAATTTTCTGCTTTCGCTCGGATACAATATTGAACTAATTAAACCATCAAACACTCAGAAGAATAAAAATCCTGACATAATACTTAATGGTAAATGCTGGGAGCTCAAAACTCCAATCACAGACAACCCAAATACCCTAGAACGTAAAATCACAAAGGGTGGCCGGCAGTCCGAGAATCTCATAATCGATCTCCGTTTTATTAAGATTCCAGAAAAGACTGCAATTCGGATCTTAACTAATAAATTCAAGAAATCCCGAAGAGTCAAAAGTCTATTAATTATCACTAAAAGCAATAAACTTGAGACAATCAATAAGAAATAGTATAATAAAAACGTTAAGCGACCTGTGGCCATCGGGTAGCAGGCCAAGCTTAGCGATTGAAAAGTTGGCGACCTATGGCCATCGGGTAGTAGGCCAAGCCTTCTTTTTTTATTCGCTTCTTAAAGACAGACAAAAGAAACCCCCGGTTTTGCCGGGGGATTTAGATTTTAGGGGGATTAGTAAAGTTTGCCTACAAAACTCGGAATGAAGCCATCGATATTCATATACATCGTTTCGATGATGTTAATCAGAATTTCTCTGCCTTCGATTCCGTGCGTGTGTTCCAGGAAGTGCACCACCATCGCGTCAACCGTGCGATAAGAGCCGGTCACCTCGATTGCATGCTTGTCTTGATCAGTCAGCCCGAGATGGGATTCCTTATAGTTCAGACTGCCTGCATCTCCGCCAGGAGTGAGACAGCCTGTAAACAGAATCCACTCAAGCTTGTCCAACATATAGAGAATATTGCGCTTTTTCTGGAATTCACCGAAGTTCGTCATGATGTTTTCGCCGGTTTCCGGATCAAAATCCTCGACGAATTCGCTCAGAAACTTATACTCCAGCTCATCCTTGTGCTTCACAGCTTCTGCTGCGCCGTCGTCCGCAATATCACCGATTTGCGTTTCCGCGATATCGTGAAGCAGCAGAGTTTCTACATAGTTCGGCGGGAAGAATTCGCGCAGCTCAGGAAATACTGCATGCAGGAAGACCGCAAGCGTGGCCACCAAATACGAGTGTTCCTGAACGTTCTGGTCCGCCATATACAGAGGCGAGACACAGATACCGTGATTCTTGACACCAGTGCGGCGAACCGTATGCAGAAGCATCAAAACTTTATATTTTTTCCAGACAGAATTGCATCTTTCCGTTACGGATAATTCTTTTTCGAGCATTCATAATCACCCTTTCAAAGTGCTCCCCCTTAAACTCATAGTAGCACGACAGATTAGAACAGAGGCGAAATTTTTGTTGTATTATTTACATCCTCAGGCGAAGCCACTTCCCTATACCTTTTCTTGATGCGTATACTTTTGCCCATAGTCACAAGAAAGACGCATGATGTTTGTTAGACACTCAAACAAATGTATGGATTTCGTGGCACGCAATTGTATTCAACAGGGACAACTTTTACTCAATATAAACGGTTTTCAATAGCTGTTTACTTTGCGTAATATACGATAGAGGCAGCCTACAACTATTCATATCAAAAAGTATTACATTTGTTTGAGCATCTCGCATGGATTATTCATAAAACCAAAAAAGACAAAAGATTCTTTTTTACAAAAAACATCATACTAATGCTTGGCAGTTTTTCAAAATATATAATATAGTGCTAGCACGGGCACGGGTGAGCCCATGAGTGTTCCGTCGCTGAGACCATTGAGACCCGATTCGCAGGGGTCCCAGTGAACGGCGATTCTAGATAAGCTAGAGGCTCCTGAGAAAGAGTTTCATGAGCGTAAGAATCATTATTCTAGGCGTTAGTATGGAGTTAACCGTCCATTTGCCGAAGCTCAAAAAAGTTACCCGCCGTTAGGCTAAGGTAACTTAAACACCAAACTCGCGTTTCTAGGGCGCGAGCCACTGCTGAAATTATAGCACAAAAAGGCCCTAACTTTCGCTAGGGTCTTTCGATTACTCAAGTATCGCTTTAATACGGCGTACGCCAGCGGAGCTAGCTTCTTCCTTCTGGATCTTGAAGTGACCAAGAACGCCAGTATGCTCAACGTGTGGGCCACCGCAAACCTCGCGCGAGGTTGGATTATCCCAATCGCCAATCGTATAAACAGTCAATTTCTCCGGATACTTATCCCAGAAGCTACCATGCGCCTTCAGAGTATCTCGCGCATAGGCCTTACCATACTCATCATGAACAACTGGCAGATCTGCCTGAATCCATTCATTGACCTGGTCTTCGAGCTGCTGCAATTCTTCCTTGCTAAGCTTGTGGTCGCAAGCAAAGTCTAGGCGCATACGCTCAGCAGTAATATTCGAGCCACGCTGATAGCTACCAGCATCGATATGCTTCTGAATTGCTGCGAGAAGCAAATGTGTTGCCGTGTGATACTTCGTAGACATTTCGCCATGATCTTCGAGGCCACCCTTGAACATACCCTTCGAAGCAGTCTTCGAGCGATTTCTCTGCTCTTCGAGAGCAGCATCAAACTCAGCACGCCAGTTCTCACTCAGCTGAATGTCTTGGCGATAAGCTTCCTCGACAGACAATTCCATTGGGAAGCCATAAGTATCCTGAAGCATGAAGATTTCCTTACCGGTAAGGCCGGCTTCTTTCAACTTGCCAAGCTCCTTAATGCCACGGTTAAGCGTACGGCGGAAAGCCTGTTCTTCCTTACCCAAGACAGCCAAAACATCGTTGCGGGTAGTTAAAATGCTATCTGGCAAATCCTTGTAATTCTCAGCGATAGCTGGCAAAACCTCTTCGAGGAAGTTCTGCTCGATACCAAGGTTCAAAGCCTTCAAGATAGCGCGGCGAATAATACGGCGAAGTGCATAGCCATGCTGCTTATTGCTTGGGACGAGACCCTGAGCAGTTAAAAGATAGGCACCACGAAGGTGATCGGCAATGATGCGCATTTCGGAAGTATTACTATCGTAGCTCTTGCCGGAAATTTCTTCGAGCTTATCAATAATTGGCTTCAAAAGCGAAATCTGGAAAATATCGAAGGAATCAATGCTTGCAGCCGTAACACGCTCAAGACCAGAACCGAAGTCGACATTCTTCTGCTCGAGCTCTTCGAAAGTGCCGTCTTCTTTGCGGCGATACTGCATGAAGACCTGGTTGCCAATCTCCATAAAGCGGGCGCCGTCGGAAGCCGGGTGGCTTTGACCATACTTCTCAATATCCTGCTTGTCTTCGCCGAAATCATAGAAGACCTCAGAATCTGGGCCACATGGGTCACCAATAGGAGTGGTTTCAATACCACCACCGCGGGACCACCAGTTTTCCTTGTCGTTATAGAAGAAGATGCGTTCACCTTCCTTAATGCCACGCTTGTCACCATTTTCGGCAGTATCAATCTCAGCAATCTTAGCCTCGATACCGGCCTCAGCAAAAACCTTCTGCCAGATAGAGGCAGCTTCGTCGTCGCGTGGGATGCCGTATTTTTCGGAGCCGATAAAGCAGGTTACATAAATCTTGCTTGGATCCAAGCCGATTTCCTGCGTCAAGAAAGTAAAGAAGTTGCGAATCTGCTCTTCCTTAAAATAATCGCCGAGCGACCAGTTACCAAGCATTTCGAAGACAGTCGAGTGGCGAGGATCACCGATATCATCGATATCTTGCAAACGAAGACATGGCTGAGAGTTCGTCAAGCGAGTGCCATCCTCGTGCTTTTTGCCGAGAAGATATGGCATAAGCGGCTGCATGCCAGAGCCAGTGAAGAGAGTTGTAGGATCGTTTTCGAGCACCAAGGCGGCAGGCGCAATCTGCACATGGCCTTTAGATTTCATAAACTCGAGATATTTTTGTCTAACTTCACTTGCTTTCATGGCGAATATTTTAACACATTTTTACAGATATGGCGAGTTCAGGAACAGATAAAAGACATGAAAAATCCCCCTTGCCGAAGCTTGGGGGACGAATCGAAGATTAGTAGACGATGAATGCCTTGCTGTAACCCGACGTGAGCGTAATCTTTCCGTGCTCAACCGTGACCGTCCAGCCCTCGAGGATTCTGATAGAATCCAGCTTCTCGAGCTTTGACAACTTCACTACTGTGGGGTTAAGCTTCTTGGCGTGCGGGTTGAGTGCGACGATAACGTCAGCCAGAACGAGCGGACTGAAGTCCTTGCCCTCGACCTGTCTTGCGTTCTCGACGCGGTAAGTCTGCCAGAGCTTGCCCTTGTTATCCTTGACCGGGATTTCCTCATAGAAACCGGTCGTAGAGTGGTGTTTGTTGCGCACAGAGTGCTTGGCAAAGTACCACCCCTGGGGAAACGCCAGGTTTGCAGGGTCGTAGCTTGTCTGCAGGACGGGAGGATACTCGCCGGGGTTTGTCAGGGCAACTTCAGTGCCCTCAAGCATGTTCAGGCCGATGAAAGCCGCAACAGCAGCAGCGAGGTTCAGGTCGCAGGTTTTTACTTCTTCGATGGGAATGTTCTTGGTAGCCATAAAGGGGTACCACCTTTCAATATAATTTACCCTCAGAGATGCTATAGGATTAACCTATAATCCGCCTCTCATAAGAATATGTGTATATTATAGCATATATGCTTATTTTTGTCAATATATTTGACACGAATTGCTAACTCTTGCCGGAAGCGCACTCTTCCTAAGCAAAGCGCCGCTAAAGAAATTAAAGATTACAAACCCGCGCAACAGACGCGGGTTTTTGCTATTATTAGAACAGTAAACAAGGAATTATTTCAGTGTTTTTGAATGACAAGATCCTAGTAGGTAAAAGCGGCGACAAAGAGCTTTGCATTTTGCCAAAGATGGCGAACCGTCACGGCTTAATTACGGGTGCGAGCGGCTCTGGTAAAACCATCACTCTCAAAGTAATGGCAGAGAGCTTCTCCGATGCTGGCGTGCCAGTTTTCATGGCAGACGTTAAGGGCGATTTAGCCGGCACTGCTCAGGCGGGCGAAATGAACGAGAATATCGCGGAGCGTGTTAATAATCTTAAACTCGAAGGTTTTGAGCCGAAGGCTTTCCCTGTGCGTTTCTGGGATTTGTACGGCACACATGGTCATCAGGTCCGCGCAAATGTTGAGCAAGTTGGCCCAGAAATTCTCTCCATTATGCTTGGTTTGACCGAGGCGCAGGAAGGTAACTTAGCAATTGCTTTCAAGATTGCCGAGGACGAAGGCTTAAGATTAATTAATCTCGAAGATTTGCGTGCAGTTTTGGCCTATGTTGCCGAAAATCGCAACAAGTACAATACGAAGTATGGCAATATCACCGTTCAGAGTATCGGCGTAATTCAGCGCAGTTTGTTGACGCTCGAGAATCAGGGCGCAGGCAAATTCTTTGGCGAACCAGCCCTCGATGTTAACGATTTCTTCGTTCAGGATACTGATGGCCGCGGCGTAATTAATATCTTGCATTCCGTAAAGCTTTTCCAGAGTCCAGATCTTTATGCTAGCTTCTTGCTTTGGCTACTTACTACCTTATTCGCGGGCACGCCAGAAGTTGGCGACCAAGACAAGCCAAGACTCGTATTCTTCTTTGACGAGGCGCATTTATTGTTTAATGGCATGCCAAGCTACCGCTTGAAGCGCATTACGCAGGTCGTAAAGCTGATTCGCTCGCACGGCATCGGTTTGTATTTTGCTTCGCAGAGACCAACAGATATTCCAGACGAGGTAATGTCCCAGCTTGGCAACCGCATTCAGCACACTTTGCGCGCTTATACACCAGCCGAGCAGAAGATTGTTCGCGCGAGCGCCGATTCCTTCCGTACGAATCCAGAGTTTGACACTGCACAGGCAATTTTGGAGCTTGGTACGGGCGAGGCTTTGGTATCCTTCCAGGATGCGAAGGGTGCGCCAACAATTGTGGAGCGCGTAACGATTTTGCCACCGCAGAGCCAGATGGGCGTTTTGGACGACATGGCAAGGAATAAGGTTATTAATGCTAGCCCGCTTGCTGGCAAGTACGATACCGAGGTTGATCCAGAATCCGCTTTTGAGATTATTCAGAAGATGAAAGCCGAAGCGGAACAGCTTGCAACTGCGCCAGTTACGCAGGTTGCTACTGCCGCTCCAGTTGATGCTGTTGCGCCTGCAGCTTCCGCTACTCCGGCGAGTAAGCCACAGACTTATGCCGAATATCTTGAGGCAACAAAGAATGGTGGTCAGTTTACGCCAGCGCCTACAGCACCAGTCGTCGAGCAAAAGCCAGCTGCCGAGAAGCCTGCAAAAGCCGCAAAGAAGAGCGATACTGAGAAGGAGTTCGATAAGTATCGCCAGCGTGCGATTGGCAACTTGATTGGTAGCTCCAGTAGCGCTGTCGGCCGCAGTTTGACTACTAAGATTATCAAGTCACTGTTTAAGTAGTTTCAAGAAGAGCCCGCGATAAAGCGGACTCTTCTTTTGTTTTTCGGCTAGCCTAATCCATTTTACCAAGTTAACCTGGTTAACTTTGGAACTTGGGAACTAAAGCAACTTAGTTAACTTAGTTAACTAAGTTACCTCTAGCGTTTCAAACAGTTACGCAAAGCAAAGTTTCAAACACCCTACAAAGCAAGGACTATCTGCGCATGCCGCTAGGGCCACCCTGCTGGCCATTACCCATACCAGGCATCATGCCAGCTGTGCCGGTATTCGTAATATTACTTGTGATTGAAGTAGTCTGAATCTCTTTGTTATCAATCGTCAAAGTATAGTTATTGCCCGTATGCAATTCTGGCGAAGAAATCAAAACCGAACTATATGTCTTGCTTGGCGTGTAGCTAATCGAGCCAAAACTCAAAGCGCCAGAATACGAGCCGCTCAAGTTCATCAAAACACTTGGTTGTTCTGCTGAAGTCGCATTTACTGCCATACCGGCTGAGCCAACAGCAATCAAAGTGCCGCCAGTAATCACAAACTGGCAATCTCCATCACCATAATCCATCGGACCATTGCCGTCATTCGTAGGACCATCGACATAAGTTGTGCCGCCAGTAATATAGATATTACCATTCGAATCGATACCATCGCCACTAGCATTGATGTAAATATTGCCACCATTAATCGTGATAGTCTTACTCGAGTCGCCGACAAACATGCTAGCCATAGTTTTGGCCGTATCCGAACCACCAGCAGCATTAAAGCCATCATCCGAGGCAACAACTTTAATATCGCCGCCATTGACCGCGATTTCGCCACCCTCAATACCTTCATAGGACTTCGTAATATTGATTGTGCCATTATTTACGGTGACCGCCGAGTCCGCATGAATGCCATCATCAGCAGCCGAAATTGTAATATTTCCGCCAGCAATTGTAATATTCGCAATCGAATGCAAGCCATCAGTGCCAGCCGTAATATTGAGCGAACCATTATTAATTACCATGTCGCCCTTCTTCTCTTCGTTTGAAGTTTTCAGACCATGGCCACTTGTAGCAGAAATCATAAAATCGCCGCCATTAATCGTAATTGAATCCTTGCCTACGATGCCTTCATCCTTAGCACTAATAGTAAAAGTGCCACTATTAACCACTAAGTCATCTTTGCCTACAATGCCATCAATTGTAGAGCTAATTTCGAGCGAGCCATCGCCAGAAAATTCTAGATCAGATTTAGAATAAATCGCGCCATTGTAGTCATTTGTAGCCGTAGCGGTAATTATATTCTCGCCTTTGAGCTCAATAAAGACATTATCTGCAGATTCTACGAAAATCGCTGGACCATTTGTATTTTTAATCGAAACGCCGTCCAAAACAAGATGCACGTCCGCTTCATCAGCGCGCACTACAACCGAACCACTCGAGATATCTTCCGAAATCGTATACGTACCACCGCTCGTAATCTCCAAGCCGTCGGCGCCAGTCGATACAGTTCTAGCCTTAATAATCGCAATAATAATTGCGACAATTGCGCAAATACCCAGAACGCAAAGCGCAATAATTCCAATTATTTTCTTATTAAACTTCGGTCTTTCGCCCTGCGGTTCTATGACTAATTGTTGTGTTTCTTCCATTTAGAGCTCCTTTTTACAAGTTGCTATTTAGTTAATATATGCGCTTTTACTGAGTTAAAACTTAAATTTCCTCTTCAATACAAACCGATTCATCAAAATCTTTAATTCTCGGTTTCTTAAAGTTTACAAAGATAGACAGGCTCATAATACCCAAAGACACCAAAATTGCGGCGCGAATATCCATCGGGATTACAAAGATAAGAGTAGCCGCTAGAAGGCGCGAAAAGTTTAGTGCCATCTCGTAAGCTAAGTTGTAGTTGTTATATTCATACTTTTTGCTAAGCTCAAAGAACTTGCGTTGCACGGCGATTTCATACATCTTTGTCATGAAACCCTCAAGGAAAGACACAAGATACAAAATTGGATTGCCAGAAAAAGCTTTAATCACAAATACAATTACAACCAAAAGCGTGCTGAGGCGCAGAAAATCTTTATTAGTCTTATCTAAGCGCTTACCAAAAACATAGCTAAAGATAATGATCGCCAAATCCGTAATCACAGTCACGACACCAACTGACTGATAATTATCCTTAACATACATAACAATATAAATCGGGAACAAAAAGCGCACGACATTCAAGACTTCAAATGCGCCAAAGATAATCAGATCGCGCGCCGGAATCAAACGAAAAGCCTTACCGAGATTCAGCTTCACGGTATTCTTTTCATGCATTAGCTTCATGCGATAGAGCGGAATCAACCCCACAAACATAATCGCACCCGAAACGATAATCAGCGTGTTCATATCAAGCGAATCCAAGCAAACTGCGCCTACGAAAGTTGCCGCCATCAAACTCAGCTGATTAATAATACTCAAAATCGCGTAAGCCTTGCCGATATGCTTCTTCTGCACAATATGTAGCGAATAGAAGCGACGCGACTGCCAATAGCAACGGCGATACAATGCATACAAAACCGCAATAATCGCAATCATACCAAGCGAGCCATCCAAATATGGCAACGTAAACTGCAAGCCAATATATGCAAAGATGGCAATTGTGGCTAAAATGCGATTATTGTAATTCTTTGATAAAATCGCGAGCGGATAAGTGACGCCGAAAGAGATCAGATTCATCAGCATGTAATAAAAAGCGATATCATGTAAATCATAGCCCGATTTAAACATGATTACGGGAATGAAGGCCTCCATTAACGAACGACCAAAAGTGGAGATTACGACATAGGCATCAAAATGCTTAGAATTATCGCTCATGCTTATATTATACCTTATTTACCCCACTCAAATCGTTGTACAATTTAGATATGATAGCGATATTTTATGCGGATGGTTTCGAAGAAGGTGAAGCCATCGTGCCAACCGACATGCTTAGACGCGCTGGCCTAGAAATCAAAACCGTTTCAATCACCAGCTCTAATCGAGTCGTAGGCTCCCATAATATTCCAGTTGAGACCGATTTAATTTGGAGCGAATTCAATGCCACAGAATACGATACTTTAATCCTCCCAGGCGGACTCCGTGGCACCGAAAACCTCACAAACTTTACTCCACTCGGCGAAGTGCTTAAAGCTCACAATGCTGCCGGAAAATACTGCTGCGCAATCTGCGCCGCACCAAGCGCTCTTGGCAAGCTCGGCATTCTTTCGGGCAAGAAATATACCTGCTACCCAGGCTTCGAGAGTGAAAGCTTTGGCGGCGAATACCAAGACAATTACGTTACGCACGATGGCAATACTATTACCGCCCGCGCCATGGGCGCATCAGTTGAATTCGCGCGCGAAATTATTAAGACCTTAAAGCCAGAAGGCCTAGCGCAAGTCGAGGAAGGTATCCAATATGAACAAACTCGTTATTAATGGCATTTATAAGCATTTCAAAGGCGACCATTATATCGTTGTAGACGTTGCGAAGTTTTCCGAAACCAAGGAAGAGCTCGTAATCTATCGCCAGCTTTACGGCAAGGGCGAACTCTGGGCCAGACCAAAAGAAATGTTCCTTAGCGAAGTAGACCACGAGAAATATCCAAAAGTTAAGCAAAAATATCGCTTTGAATTACAAGAAATCAAAAGCGTCGTAAAGAAATAGAAAAGCCGCCCCGAATAGGGCGGCTTATGGTTTAGGACTTTTTTGCAAGAATCGACAGAGTTTTCTGCCAGCTACCAAGATAGCTTACACACGTGCGATAACACGGTGTTTTACTCTTCTTGCCAAGATCATCCGGAGCAGGCATGCGTCCCTCGCGCTTTACGAAGGCTTCGAGCTGGCGCATGATTTGCGCACGCTTACGCATTTGCTTCTCTTCTTTGGTGAGCTTATGCGGCTTGCGTGTTCTTTTGCAGAGACCAGCTTTCTTTAGAGCTTTGTTCCAAGTGCCAAAGTGATTTGCGATAGTCGCATAGCATGGCATCCAGGCACAAGATTCCAAATCTCGCACGGTAGGTTTTCGGCCAAGCTCTTCAGCAAAACTACAAAGCATGTCAATCAGTTCTTCGTCAGACATATCTCTGCGATTGCTTCGATCCATCGTAAGTCCAGCCGCTTCGAGCGATCCTCTCCAAGAACCAAAGCGCGCAATATAAGTCTGCGAACATGGCATCTTTTTGCGATTCTCGTCCACTTCCCTACGGAGCGGCGGGCGACCAAGCTCTTTAGCAAACTCACGCATTTTCTCGCACAGCTCATCGGAAGTAATGCGATAATATAGCGTTTCGGTCTGAAGACCTGCGGCCTCAAGTGCGGCCACCCAACTTCCGAAATAATCACAGTAGGTCGCATGACCGGCACACTTTCCTGTTTCTTTGCGATACTTGTTTATGTCGTTACTTGTTGGTGTCTTGCCGAGGATTCTTGCTAACTCTTGTAAGTCCGCGATTAAATCCTCTTTTTTGTGCTTTTTCATCATAATACCCCCTTTTGAAAAACGGGGCCCCCTCGAGAGCCCCGTTCCAATGATTAGAAAAAGTTTTTTAGTCGTCGAAGTCGTCTTCCATTCCTCCGAGCGCCATGCAAAGTGCGCTCAGGAATTCCTCAATTTCATCCGACTCTACCACCTCTACGGGCACAGAGAACCAGATGTCACGCACGAAAGTCTCAGCCATGCGTCTGCAGGCGCCACTTTCTTTTGCGCTTCTTATAGCGAACGCCGGAATGTAAGGCACAAGCTTTTCGATCTTTTCGGAGAGAGCTTCATCCAGAGCTTCGATAGGATCATTCTCCATATCGCTTCCCGCAAACTGACGCAGCATTTTTCTGCCACAGTCGAGACGATAAGCAAAGAGAGAAGCCTGATCAAGTCTGACGCCACTCGCAAGCAGAATCGGCAGGAAATTCGTATAAACTTTTGCGACCGTCACTTCCGGCGCAACACCAAAAGGCATTGACTGATAGATGTGATAGTCGACCAGCTCACCGGACTCCTCGAAGTCATATCCTTCACAGAATTCCTCCATGTAAGCCTGATGGAATCCCGCCATCGCCTGATACATCAGCTTATTAAACTGGCCCTGTTCCTGAGCGCTGCCGAAAATATCATGCAGCTTCTTCTGCATCTCTGCGTAGTTTTCGCCCGAGACACACATCTGCTGAAGCTCCGCTTCGCTCGGCATATCCTTAAAGCCCGCCTCCGCAAATACTTCGGATAAGAATTTGCTGGCAAGATTCAGATAATGTCTAGCATTAATCACGTCCTCGGTATCAACGTCAATGCTTTCCGCATAGGCGCCAACGCTCTCGTAGGTCTCGTAGCCGTCTGCGCCCTCGATAACGATACCAGTATCGATAGCTGATTCATAAAAATTGCTATGCAACGCAAACTTACCCTGAGGTAAACTCAGCGCCGAAGCCGCTACGAACTGACCATACTCGAAAGCGATCTTGTCGCAATCTGCAGCAGACAGACGATGCTCGAAAGCAAACACCACAGTATCCTTCACGAGACATTCCAGATTGAAAGCCACGCAAGTTTTCAGGATAGGAGATGCATTGCCGTTGATAGTTCCTTTTTTAACCATCTTAAATAACCACCTTTGTTTTGGATTTTTTCTAGGCATAAGGTCTTTTTGCCTAGGTTCAAACCCAAAACTCAGGTATCTCTTAAAGAGCAAAATTAGCCATAACGGCTAATACTTTATATTATATCATATTTCGCTTATATTTTCAATTCGAACATAAAAAATAGCCCAGGTTTTGGACTATTTTTGATTTTAGTTTTAGCGCCTTACGCCACCCCACTCGACGACCGCAAAGCCTTTTCTTTCAAAGCTCGGCAATTCCTGCTCTGGCAAGTTCGGATCCTCGCCTACTTTCTGAACTGTCATGTTGATGCGCAAAAGCGAATCTGGAGCCGGCGAAATAACGAGCGCATTTTCGGCTTGTAGCTCTTCTGTGAACTCAAAATGTACGAAACTTTTCTCGTTCTTTTCCAGGATTGGAAGCCAATACATAATAAACTCGTTACGTTCACGATCATTGAGACCGAGAGCCTCTAGTTTTTCTTCGAGGAATTCAATTGCATCGTCTTTTTCGACATAGAAGCCGTCATTAAATTCTTTGTAAGCTTCTTGCTCTTCCCAGTAAAGGCTGTAATAGTAATTACCATTAATATCACGTAAATCACCATTTGGCTGCGCCACAACCTTCCATTCGTTGTTGTATTTTGGATAAGTCGTCGTAAGGAGCTCTGGATGCGAAAAGCGCACGCTTACCTCAGTCTCTTCCTCTGGATATAGATAAAGAATCGGCTTATCTTCCATGAGACCTGGTCTTTTCGGCCCGTATCCCCTATATGGTCCACAGCAGTTCACTGGTTCCTGATTTGCCTCAATGAGTTTTACGATTACGATACCTAGACCACCTAGGAACAATATTACACCAGCTACAATTGCGAGAATTGTAAGAGTTTTAGAATTGTTAGTTGTAGCCTTTGCAGGTTCAGCTTTCTTCTTCGTCATAATACCTCTATTATACCCCGAGAGGGATTAGTCTGCGACAGTGCTAAAGTTAGCATTCTCGATGGTCGTATCATTAACACGAACAACAAAGAGATGCGCATTCACACAATCCACCGCCTTGTCACCATCGAACTTAATTTCGATATTTACGTTCTTATTTTGAACATTCACATTGCCAAGCCTGAGACCATCTTCACTAATCGAATCGACCGAATAGATATAAACATAGCTTGCCTCGCTGAAGTCTTTTGGCTCTTCGAGATTAAACTTCTTGAGATAGCTATACTGGCTAAGCATATCGCGGTAATCTTTCGAACTCTTTACAACGATCGTGCTGCCACTTGCTGGGCGCGTGCCGTCATCTTCGCGTACGATCATATCGCAACCTGCGCTAGTAGACGCAATTGTAAGGTCTGCATCGATTTCGACTTTGCGATTCTTAACCGCAGAAGCTAGCAAGGCGACAATCAAAATCACCAAAATGATTACAACACAAATCATTAGGACGTTATTGTCGTTCTTAATACGAAGATCTAAAAAGCTCTTCTTTTCAGCCTTTGCCTTTACGGTTGGTTTTGGCGCAGATTTAGTTGTTGTTTTTGCGCTAGTCTTTTTCGCAGTTTTAGAAGATTTAGTATTGTTAGATTTGCCCACAATTTTACTCATATTAAGTTTATTTTAGCATAAACGTTTTACGCGCATCGGTTACAATCCATAAAAATTGATATAATTATTGTTAATCATGAGTGTCATTAATAATTACATTGAAAGCTTCTTCGAGGAGATTCCTTTCTCCACAAAGGCCGAGTCTGCCAAAACAAAAATTCTCGACAAAATTACAAAAGAATATAACAAATTACTCGAGAACAATTCAAAGCGTGTTGCTTTTTCGAAAATCGTTAAAAAATACAATTCGCTTGAAACTCTCGCAAAAGCAGCAGGTTACAAAGACGAAGATGTCAAAGTTTGGACCTCAAATGCGGATGTCGTCGAAGAGGAAGCCTATCTCAAGCATTTTCGTCGCGAACGCATCCATATTTACGCGACTACCGCTTTTGGTCTTGCCGCCATTGGCTTATTTCTAGGCACTCTCGCAAACTTTAGTCCACTCATGCTTGCCGGTGCGATTTTCTGCGCTGCGTTTACAATTGTAGACTTCATCCTTTACGAACGTTCGGACGACGATTCGCGTTATTTCTCTATTGATAGCTACGATCATATCCGCAAGGCCTTCGACAAGTACACGACCCGTTCGACTTTCTGGCTATTCGTAATGTTCGCCATTTTAGGCGGTGCAATCGCAAACGTTATTAACGTAAGCCTTAACATGAAGATTGTGCAGATGGCGACTTATTTTGCGAGTGTCTTCTTAAGTATTTCTCTGCCACTCTTCCTCTTAATCAAAAACCTGCGCATTACACACTTCATCTTCCAGAAGGCCACCCTCGCAAAGCGCAAAATCTTCTGGAGCAATTTCATTAAATCTGCAATTTTCTGTGGCGCTTACTGGCTTTCCGCAATCCTAATCTTCTACCTCTTCGACAAAGTTTTCGTCGTGAATCCAGTAATCGTGCTCGAAATTATCTTTGTTTTGACTGCGCTCGCGGTCATTCATTCCACAAAGAAGAGCTATTGCTACAAGGAAATCCGTATTAATAAAATCGCAGTCGCTATCGCAAGCGTTGTAATTGTCTTTGGTGGCGGCTACGCAATTCTATCGCGCGATTTCTGGCTCACTCAGCCATACATCAATTCTCGTCCAAATATCTCGAATAATAAGAGCGAGATTGAATACAACGACGATACTGGTACTTATACAATCACAATGACTGAGGATGATTTCAAAATCCTTCAGCTCACAGATATTCACCTTGGCGGCGGCCCAATTTCTTACCACCGCGATTTACAAGCCCTTCAAGCAGTTTACAAATTGATTGACCATACAAGGCCAGACTTTGTAATTGTAACGGGAGACTTAACCTTCCCGGTTGGTTATTCATCTTTCTCGTTTAACAATACAGCACCAGTGCAGCAGTTTGCTAGTTTTATGCGTAACCTCGGCATTCCGTGGGCTTTCGCCTATGGTAATCACGATACAGAAAGCTATGCTGCCACAAGCGAAGATGAACTAAAAGAGGTTTACAAATCTCTGTCTTACAAATCTAGCAAAACTTTGCTTTATCCATACACCCAACCAGACATCACAGGTCGCAACAATCAAGTTATCGAGCTCCGCAACAAAGACGGATCGCTTAATCAGGCACTCGTTATTATCGACTCAAACGCCTATACTGGCGAAGGCTTCAATACCTACGATTACATTCACGATGATCAAGTCGCTTGGTATAAGAGACAAATCGAAGAACTGAATCAGAAGGAAGGAAAAACAGTTTCTTCGCTAGTTTTCTTCCATATTCCGCTACAAGAATATGTCACAGCCTACGACTTATACCAGCAAGGTAGCGATGAAGTTAAATATTACTTCGGCGAGAATAACGACGAGACAATGGATGCTTCGCAATATCACAGCAAGCTATTCGATACAGCCGTAAACCTCGGTAGCACCAAGGGCATGTTCTGTGGTCACGATCATTACAATAATACTTCCATCGAATATAAAGGCATCCGTCTTACCTACGGTATGAGTATTGATTATCTCGCAATGCCAGGCATCGCGCGCGACACTAAGCAACGTGGCGCAACCTTAATTACAACCCATAAAGACAGTAGCTTCGATGTCGAGCAAGTACCGCTCACGAGTATCGAGCAATACTACCCACAAGACGATTGGTTTGTAGATCTATAAAAATATCCCAGATTCAGTTCTGGGATTTTTTTATGCGATAATACCACCACCAATGCAGATATCACCACTATAC
>JAZQSO010000092.1:0-2839 GCA_045630145.1 Candidatus Nanosyncoccaceae bacterium | reverse complement strand
ATACGGCCTCGGACTTTTTATCCGCAAAACCACGCAAGAAATACTTTTCTGGCATATTACCACCTCCTAGACGATAAACTCTGGACCATATAAATCCAGAAAACTGTCTACGACTTGTTCCGGACACCAGTATTCCTCATCAGCTGATTCGGGTGTTACTGGAAATATCAGCATTTCGTTCCAGCGAGGAAACTCCACACGCGGAATGCCAACTTTGCGAAACTCCTCGATTACCTGCAGAATGCAAGCACGCATTACTGCTCGGCTGCCCGCATTGTTGATTGGCTGCTCGATTAAGACTTTCGTGCCTTCATCATTACTCAGCATAAAAGGGAAACCGATCAGCTGTTCCGGAATAACAATCTTGCCTTCGCCTTTAAAAATCAAGACATCTCCGTTCACGAATACAATACAGCTAGTTTCGCTCATACCTAACACCTCCTCTTAGTATGTCTGTTTGTTAATGTGCGAAAACTGCTTAAATTATACCATAAAAAAGCCGGCTGTCATCTATAAGGCAACCGGCATAAGTGTTATTTCTTTGCGTTTGCAACCACGACTTGTGGGAATGGAATCTCGATATTTTCGCTATCAAAAACCGCTTTGATTTCACGACGTATTACACGTTCGATTCCGACTGCAGTATTCGGCTTGCAAGGCATCGAAACACGCCACATAATGGCCGACTCGCCAAAATCCGTAATACCATTCACGACCAATTCGCCAAGCGAGTTTTCAAGCTCTTTCTTCGTAAGATTAGTACGCACCATCTCAAAAGCCTTCTCGACATCCTCAGATTTATGCTTGTAAGCCACGCCAACATTTACCTCAGCCAAACTATTTTTATCGCTATAGTTCGTCACCTCGGTAATTTCACGGTTTGCAATACACTTAATATTACCTTTGTAGCTCTGGATTTTTGTTGTCTTTAAGCCAAGCGAAATTACATTGCCACGGAAACCATTAATTTCAACGTTATCGCCGACATCAAACTGGTTTTCCGTTGCGAGCGACACACCCGCAATAATATCCTTGGCGAGATCCTGAAACGCCAAACCAATAATCGCCGTCATAATACCAAGACCAGCCACCATCGAAGTCACATTCACGCCAAAGATTGAGAGAATAATTGCAATCGTAATAAAAATCACGACATACTTCTCAATGCTCACGACAAGCGTACGAACCGTATCAACACGCTGGCGGCGCTGCGCATTAGACAAACGTGCGCTCGAAGCTTTAAAAAGACGCTTCGTGACGGCCTTAATAATCGCAAAGAAGAGCATAGCGCCGAGAATTGTCACAATCGGCCAAATTATCTTACCCCAATCAATCTTATTAGAACTAAGCCACTCATTTATTGTCTGCATCATAATCCCATTCTACCACGGCAAGGAATCCGCCTGGATTGATATAATATTTTTTAAAAAGGAGAGCGAATATGGAACTTACAAAAGCAGACATCCAAGCTATCAACATGAAAGACGCCGCATTTTTACTTAATAAAGGCGCAGAATACTACAGAAAAGAGCAATACAACGAAGCCGTCATGTATTACCAGCTCGCCGCCACACAAGGCGACGAAGATGTCTCCGGACAAGCCGCTAGTAATCTTGGTTACTGTTATCTCTATGGTCGTCACCAAAAGGCGAACCCTCAACTCGCCATCGCATATTTCCAAATCGCAGCAAATTCTGATAATAGCTACGCACTCTACAAATTAGGAGATATCTACGAGCACGGCGACAAATACGGCATAGAGTCCGACTCCGAACTTGCTATCTATTATTACAAAAAAGCAGAAGAAGCTATTGGCTCGTACTACCGCTGGCACCATCCTAGCCTCTGTTACGCCTTAGCTCGTGCGCGTATGCCAGAAGGCATACTAGCCACGGATATCGAAGAAGCCTATAAGTGTCTCAAAGATGCTAAACGCGGTTACGAAAAATCCGTCGAAGATAACTTCGAAAAGCACGCCCCGTATCTCAAAGAAGTAAACGAGCTGCTCGAGATGAGCATTTTCGATAAATATCGTGAAACGGAAAATAAAAACGAAAGCCAAGAAGAAGATTTAGACGAAGAAGAATAAAACAGCTTAAGCTACAATACTCTTCATAAAAAAATGAGCCACAGCTATCACCCACAAACCAAGCGAATTCTAGAACACATCGCAAATGAATATGGCGTCCAGCCAGAGTTTTTGTGGCCAGAGCACACGCCAGAATGCTGCGTTTTTCGCAATAGTCGCAACCGCAAATGGTTCGGCATTATCATGGTAATTCCAGGCAATAAACTCGGGCTCGATACAAACCAAAGCCTAGACATCATTGATCTCAAATTCAATAGCGGAGAAGCACTGGATTTCGCCAACAATACGCCCAATATCTTCCCGGGCTGGCACATGAACAAGCGCAACTGGATTACGCTCATTCTAGACGATAGAATGTCGGACGAAGCAATATTCGCCCTGACAGATAAAAGCTTTATGCTAGCAGATCAGAAATAGTCCCGAAGGGAGAGCGCAATTCTTTCAGAATTGCTTTCCTCAGGGCGTCGCCTCGGAAAATCCGAAATGCAAGCATTTCTCCGTTTTCGCTCGGCTCCTACTTCGGCGAACCCTACGGGTTCTCCTCCCCCCCCTCGGGAAACCACCACACAGGAATAAAAAAATAGCCCTTACGGGCATTTTATTCCTGTGTGGTGATCCCGAAGGGAGTCGAACCCTTGATTTTCTGGATGAGAACCAGACGTCCTGGACCACTAGACGACGGGACCACTTATGCATCCTAGTTTAACAGAAAAACCGCCATCTGTAAAGCGCGCCAGGTTAATCCTTTTG
>JAZQSO010000091.1:0-7480 GCA_045630145.1 Candidatus Nanosyncoccaceae bacterium | reverse complement strand
GGACTACGAACTGCCAGAAGGCGAGTATAAGATTTTTGCGAACCCGCCTTTTGATATCAGCTCGAAAATCATGCATAAATTGGACGAGGCTCCGAACCCGCCGAAGGCAATCTATTTGATTCTCCAGAAGCAGTTTGCTCTGAAAATGCTTAATAATGATCGCCATTATACTTCGCAGCTCGGCATTCAGGTTTTTGTGAACTATGCGCCACGCATTCGCTTGCCAATGCGCCCGGATTATTTCACGCCGCCGCCGGCCGTGCCAACGGTTTTGATGGAGTTTAAGCGCCGCGAGACTATTCCGGCCGATGCTCAATAATTCACTTTATATATAGACAATTATATATAGTCATCCGCAGACTGTGATTCGAAGTGCATTTTTTGAACGCATACTTGTATATCACCCCTGTAGTATTTACGGCTAGTCAATTATGTTTTTGGGCTATTTACATGCCGCAAACTCCTCTCTGTTAGAAACAACTTTGCGTAGAAAAACGTGTACTTTTGCGCGTATGTACTATGAAAAGAATATATTGCCTAAAAACTCGGCCAAGGTTGAAAACACATTAAGCTTATTCTATAATCAACTAAATAGGAGGCTTTAGTGACTAGAGGTAATACAAATAAAAATAGTTATTGGCTTGTGCCGGCCGAAAAATATTGGCTGGTTTCTGCCGTACGCGGTGCATTGTCGCTTATCGCAGGCTTAGTGCTAGCTTTTAGCAACACCCGTCGTATTAATTCGCTCACGATTTTTGTTGCAGTCGGCTTATCGGCTCTATTTGTCGTCGACCTACTAGATATCTTCATCCGTAAAAAAGCCGGCAAAAACATCTTGCCAACCATCGTAACGGCTGCAATGGAGCTAATTCTCGTCAATCTTCTTTTTGCTTCAACTTTCGAAGGTTTAACAGATAAAATCAGCTACAAATCCCGTGTTATCTGCCTAGCTATATATGCCATAATCTACTCAATTCTCGCTATTGTGCGCGGCTTCAAGAATCATAAAGTTGGCCTCGATCGCTTCATTCTAGTTGTCGATGGTCTAGTTGGCGCAGCTGCCGGCATTGCGATGATTGCTGGCCACTTCTACGAAATGACTTACGTCCTAATCTTTGGTCTCTTCTTGATGGTTGACGGTCTTACATCTATCATCTTCGCAGTCAGTAATAAACCAGATAAAAAAGGAGCTAAATAATGCCTTTCGGATTCGGCAAGCCAAAATTCATTCGCTACCTAGAAAAGAACCCTAATGTCAAAACTGTGCTTGTTGCGGGTTCTTATGGTCGCAAATCAGCGATTCGCTCGCTCGGCATTATTCTGGGCCAGAAATTTACTGTCAGTTTCGGCTACAACCCAAACGTAAACGCAGAAATTATCCTCCTCGATTACGAATCGGCCGAAAGTATGCCAGCCTTCAATCCAGACATCACGGTCATTACTGCCGTTAGAACCGACGAAGAAGCGCAAAAATATTTCTCCGCTGCGAACCGCTCCAAGGCAACAATCATCAATATCAGCGACGTTTCGCAGGAATTCATGCACTACTTACAGAACCAAAACGCCGTCACTTATGGCGATGAGCTCCCGGCCAATTATTACTTCGAAAATACCGCCCAGAACTTCGATGGTCAGGAAGGCGATATCGTAAACCTCGACGGCGAGCATATTCCAATTAAGATCCGTATTCTTGGCGAGCACAACGTCCGCCCAGTCCTTATGGCTTGTGCGGTTGGCCGCTTCTTTGGTATGTCTCGTGAGGAAATCCTCAAGGGTATTGCCGAAATCGCGCCAATTCATGGCCGCATGTCGCCAGCTCGTGGCATCAACGGTAGTTATATCATCGACGATAGTGCAGACGGCACGCCGTCTTCTGTTCAATATGGTCTCCGTGCGATATATTCTATGGAGGCACCAGCCCGCGCAATCGTTACAGATAATATCGAAGAGCTTGGTAATCCAAACTATGATATGCTTTCGGATGTTTTAGTGCTAACAGATAATCCGCCGGCCGAAGCGCCTAACGAGTGTGTGCATTTTTTTAATGATAGTTTGGCGCTAATGAATTATCTCGGTCATCGCGCCGAAGAAAACGGCATCATTCTGCTCGAGATTCCAATGCCGGAGATTATTGAAGAATATCTATGGCAGTAAAGCAATAATACTAATGTTTAAAAAAATTTGATATAATAAAAAATATATGGCGAAGGTGATTACGGTTACAAACCAAAAAGGAGGTGTTGGCAAGAC
The DNA here is from genome assembly GCA_045630145.1 of Candidatus Nanosyncoccaceae bacterium. Taxonomy (GTDB): domain Bacteria; phylum Patescibacteriota; class Saccharimonadia; order Saccharimonadales; family Saccharimonadaceae; genus UBA2834. Next base: position 5,230 of record JAZQSO010000091.1, on the reverse strand, counting down.
TACGACATCAGTCAATCTTGCATTCTTTTTGGCGAAGGCAGGCCACTCTACTCTTGTGATTGATTACGACCCTCAGGGCAACGCTAGTACCGGCCTCGGTCTAGAAAAGGAAAAACTCGAAAAAACCGTTTGTGAGGTTATGACTGGTGAGGCTACTTTAGCCGAGGTTGTTCAGCCTGTCGAGAAGATCAAAAATCTTTTCGTTGCCCCAACCGTTCCAGAGCTCGCAAACGTCGAGCAGGAAATCATTAACGAACAGGGCAAGTTTGTCCTCCTGCGCAACGCAATTGCCGAAGTTGAGGATCAATTCGAATTTATTCTCATCGATAGTGCACCAAGCCTATCTCTCCTAACCGTGAATGCTATGGTTGCCGCAGACTACTTATTGCTTCCAGTCCAGACCGAATTCTACGCACTCGAAGGCGTCGCTCAGCTTCTCAATAGTATGAGCCTCGTGAAGCGCGGCATGAATAAGGATCTTAAGCTCCTCGGCGTGCTCGCCACGATGTATGATAAGCGTACCGCACTCAGCTCTCAGGTCTATGCTGAGCTTAAGAAATATTTCAAAGACAAGGTTTTCGAAACGGTTATCCCGCGCAATATTCGTATTGCTGAGGCGCCAAGCCATGGCTTGCCAGTGGGAGCCTACGATAGATTTAGTAAAGGTTCAAAGGCCTACAAGAATTTGGCCGAAGAAGTATTGGAGCGTGTAAATGGGTAGAGGATTAGGTAGAGGTTTTTCATCGTTGATTCCAACAGATTCTTTTGATGCTCAATACGATCCAACTGCCAAAGAAGATTCCAAGACTAGCTCCCTCGAAGAGCTCAAGCTCACTGAGGTCGAGCCGGATCCAGATCAGCCACGTCGCCAGTTCGATGAGGGCGAGCTTCAATCTCTCGCCGACTCGATTAAGGCGATGGGTGTTATTCAGCCAATTGTTGTTATTAAAAGTGGCCGCAAATATCAGATTGTCGCCGGCGAACGCCGCTGGCGTGCTGCTAAAATCGCTGGCCTAGAGAAGATTCCTGCTGTTGTTCGCACGATGACTGCTCAGAACCGCCTCGAAGCCTCGCTTATCGAGAATGTTCAGCGCGAAGATTTGAATGCAATTGAAACCGCGACAGCCTATGCTAAGCTTCGCGAGCAGTTCAATATGAGTATTACGGAAATGGCGAAACGTATTGGTAAAAGTACCGGTGCTGTAAGCAATACGATGCGCCTCTTAAGCTTGCCAGATGAGGCAAAGCGTGCCATGATAGATTATAAGCTGAAGGAGGGGCAGATGCGTCCGCTTGTTTCTGCTACTCCAGAGGAGATTAAGGAAGTTCTGCCTTATATCATTAACGAGGGGTGGAGTGCGCGAAAGGTCGAGCAGTATATGGTCACGGTCCGCGAAAGAGCGAAGAAGGCCGCAGAGGGCAAAGATGCCGACGATACTGAGAACGAAGAGATCCGCATCGAGAGCGAAAAGCGTGCTGAGTCAATCAGCGCAAGGCTCGGTGTGAAAGTGCGCGTACATACAAGCTCGCGTGGTACTGGTAGAATTACGCTCAATTTTAAAGATGAAAGGGAGTTTGAGAGACTATGTTCGATACTAACGAGCTAAAGAAGGATATGACCGCGGTCATTGATCGTTTTAAAGAAGCTATGAAGAAGGTCCGCACGGGCCGCGCACACCCAGATATGCTTGGTGCCGTAAAGGTTGAGGCTTATGGCCAGTTCATGCCACTCAATCAGGTCGCTAACGTAACTGTTTCTGGTGCTTCAATGCTACTTGTTACGCCATTCGATCCATCTAATATTCAGAATATTTGCGCTGCAATTCGCAATGATCAGACTTTGGGCCTAAACCCAGCTGATGATGGCAAGGTTGTTCGCGTTCCTATTCCACCACTAACCGAGGAACGCCGCAAGGAAATCGCTAAGACTGCAAGCGGCAAAGTTGAGGAAGCTAAGATTGCTATGCGCAAGCTCCGCGATGACGCTCGCAAGGAAGTCAAAGACGAAGAGCTTAGCGAAGATATGAAGAAGCGCGCCGAAAAAGAAATCGACGACATTACGAAGGATTTCACTGCTCAGGTAGATAAGTTGTTCGCCGAGAAGCAAGCTGAAATTATGAAAATCTAATCAGGCAGAAAGGGAGAGAATGCCGAAAAAGGGTGGCAAGTCCGAGGATGAGCTCGTAGATTTTGACTCAGTGCCAAATCCAGCTGAAGCGGACATGAAGAAACGCATCGAACAAGCCGAAGATGCGGGTATAGACAAAGCAAGCGCCGAGCGCAAAGAGCGCGAAGCGAAAAAGATCGTAGAGAAGCCAAGCGCGGAGGAAATCTGCGATGATTGTGCTAGCTCCAAGGGTAAAATCATTGCGACGACTGTCGTGATGGTGGTTTTTGGTGCAGCTCTACTTTTGACACTTGTTTGGGTAGGTGTTAATATCGGCACTTCAAACCTCTTTAATCCGGAAGTCGAAGAAACTGAGCAGATTAGCGAGATTATCGACGTAGATTACAGCTCGCTCAGCCTTTCTTATAATCTAGGCGAGAAAGAGCCTAGCAAGGGCAACGCTGGCTATCTACTTCAGGAATATGGTGTCAGTGAGAAATATGCAGTTATCAAGTCGATGTCTCAGCTCGAAAGATTGCAGAATCTATACAGCTCGCATAGTGACAACGATGTAAACTTTGCTGGCAGCATGAATATTGATTCAAGCTTCTTTGATTCAGGCTCAGTAATTGCTGTTACGGACGAAGCCTTCTACTCGAATATTCGCGGCCTCTCAGGGGTTTACCGCGACGAAAACTATAATCTTTCCGTTACGCTCAGCAGAATGTCTTTCATGACTGGCGTTGCAATTACGAACCTGCATGGCGATCTAGTATTGATTAAGGTCGAGAATATCCAGCCAAAGAAGGTTCAAGTGAACATCTCTGAATATTCAAAGGAGGCACAATAATGGTAGCGAAGAAAGAAATGGATCGCGCTAAAAAGAGCCGCCAAATCAAGAAAGCGGCAAGCGAATCATTGAAGAGCATTACGCCTCAGCTAATTATGACTTCTGTTGTCTGTGTGCTTGGCATCGCGGGCATCATGGTCCTCACAGTTTACTTTGGTATTACCTTAGGCGTAAAAAGTATCGAGAAAGAAACCAATGTTAGTATCATGACTGGTAGCTCAGATTTCGAAGATATAAAATACGAGTCCGAAGAAGTCTCCTACGCCGCCAAGACAAACTGTCTCGAAGGTGTCGGGGATAACGACTGCTTGCTCACGGTTTATGGCATTAAGAACTCGAATGCTGTAATTATTAAGAGCAGTGACCAATATCGTAGATTTATTGATGTTGCTCATAACTCAGTTGGCGCAACAGTCAGCATGACAATTAACGACGATTTCTTTAGGACTGGCAACGTGATTGCGGTCGTAAAAGAAGACAAGCATGTCGCTAGCTACAGTCTCAAGAGTGTCGAACGTGATGGTAACTATAAGCTTCGCGTTAAGGTTCAGAAATCAGAGCTAAATGGCAATGTTGAATCGAGCGAAACCGGCCACATTATCTTGATTAAGGTACCAAACATTCAAACCTCAGACATCGAGATAGTCGAACAAGAATAAAATACAATCACCACAGAGAAAAGCTGTGGTGATTTTTTGATCCGGTACGTGTCGAACGGCTTGCACGGGATATACTTAAGCTGACCATCAAAAAACCGCCAGGTATTTTAATCTGGCGGTGATTAGATTAATTATTTCTTAGCGCTTGTAGCTTTACTAGCTCCCTTCTTGGAGACATTGCTGAACATACGACCAATAATGTAGCCAAAGCCGGAAAGAAGCAAGATGAAATCGACGAGGCCGCCGAAGATAGGCACCACCCAGAGCAAGCTGAATGTAACTGCGCCAATCATGGCATTCTGGTAAACGCTAGAATCCTTAACCTTCAAGATCTTTTCGCTGATGAACTTGCCGAGATGTGCGCATGCGACGCCAACACTCGAAACACAAGTAATAGCGAGGGAAAGAATCAAAACGACATTAACGAGTGCTAAGAAGTCGAACGACATGAGTAGCAAGATTACGCATGGTGCGACAATCATGGTCAAGAAGCCAATACCGGTGTCTTTGACTGAAGTTTTAGAATTCATTAATTTCTTGTATTCGGATTCGGAAATTCTTGCAAGGAAGACGACAAAGATTGCAATGCAAGCAATCATCGAGCAAATTCCGGATGCGTAAGTGAATATTAGATAAAGCGCATCATTGCTATAGCTAGGAACGGTGTAGCTAGCGAGGCCACCAATTGAATCCTTATCTAGATTGATGAGGTTGGCAGTAGAATCATAGCGCAAAGTGCCATGAACCATATTGTCGCCCTTGAACTCGATTGTGTTTGCGCTGAAGTTGGCATCGCCTAAGATCGTCGCATTGTCGATAATAGCCTTATCTGCGCCAACATAAGCATCGCCGCGCACGACACCGCGAATCGTGACGGTTTCGCCAACGACAAACATATCGCGAACGCTAGCACTGCGCGTCAATTCGACGTTACGACCAGCCAAGTAAGCTTCCTGGTGTGTAATTGAGTCGAGCACGACAGTTTCGCCGGCTGCGGCAATACTTTGCTGTTTGCCAGTTGCGCGTACCTTCATACCAGCGGCAAAGATCATGCCATTGATGTCGAGCTGCTGCGCATTGACATTGTTACCAGTGACGAAGATACTACGGTTGTAAATTGTATTTTCGTCAGTTTCGGCATTGTCGTCGGCGATGCCGGTCATTGAGTTGACGACGGTTGCATTCTCGTCGACGGTTGGGTTTTGGTCTTCGGAATGGTCATCTTCGATAGGAAGATACTCGTATTCCTTGACGATTGTTTCGCAGTTGCCGTTTGGGCAAGCCTGCTCATATATTGCGTGTGATCTGAGCTGAGCGGCGTAGGAAAAACCGAACGCTGCTACTATGACACAGACCAAGACTATGTAGAAACTCTTTCTGTTCATGATTATATTTTAACATTATTTAAGCTCCGTGAATAAGCCATTAGCATATTGACAAAAACAGCAAAATAAGGTATAATATAGTCATATATTTGGGAGTAACAAATGAAATATTTAGTGTTATTCGATTTAGGTCAAAAGCGCATCGTGAGTAGTTTTAACTCTCGTACAGAGGCGATTGAGAAGATTAATGCCGCTACGCGTATGGCCGATGATGTGATTTATAGTATTA
>JAZQSO010000090.1:0-14592 GCA_045630145.1 Candidatus Nanosyncoccaceae bacterium | reverse complement strand
CCCTTGCAACCAGTTGTATTTTTCTGGTAGGACTGCCCCGGTAACGGGGAGGAAGGAGGGGATGATGTCAGGTCAGTATTTCCCTTACGCCTTGGGCTAGAATCGCGCTACAATGGCCGGTACAATGCGAAGCGAAGCAGTGATGTGAAGCAAATCGCACCAAAGCCGGTCCCAGTTCGGATAGGAGGCTGAAACTCGCCTCCTTGAAGTCGGAATCGCTAGTAATCGCAAATCAGCATGTTGCGGTGAATACGTTCCCGGGTCTTGTACACACCGCCCGTCAAACCATGAGAGTCACCAACACCCGAAGTCCGTTTCGGCGGCCTAAGGTGGGGGAGATGATTGGGGTTAAGTCGTAACAAGGCATCCGTACGAGAACGTGCGGATGGATTACCTCCTTTCTAGGGAGAATAAGAGCATGAATCAGCAATGATGCATGTATCTAGGTCGGTTGTGGTAATAGGTCTTAAGCTTAATCTATTACTTGAGCTTCTTCGGAAGCCACAACATAAAGCTTTACATTACAGATACTACGATGTTTGTAATTGCACAATTAAATTGTTAAAGCAAAAGCTGCTCGAAAGAGCAGTTTTTTGTTGCTAATTAATTACCGTTATATAATAAAAGGAATGAAACAGATCAAACGAAATAAGAAGAGCATTATTAAACCGATAGTTATTACTATAATTATCGCAATTGCTTCGATTGCGGCAGGCATTATGCTGTTTAGAGCTATGGCTTTGGCGGGCGTATTTGGCGATAAAGTAAAGAATCACATGCGTTGCGGTTCGGATCAGTGCTACGTAAACTGTATGCCTAGCACTTTAGGGAATAATGAACATGTTAAAGAGCGCTGCGAAGAGATGATAAAGCGCGGCTATACGCCCGTGTACTAAACATAATAGCCTCTTCTATATTGAAGAGGCTATTATGTTTCTATAGATAGAAAAAATACGGTTGCGAGACCGTATTCTTTTTGTGTGTGTTTGAGATTTTTTGAGATTTGTTTTGAGAGTTGCGGAAGCTCCAGCTCAGTTGTATTTGTGGCCTTGAGAGCTTAAATATTGCCACAATCGATCCGAAACTTCCGCTGTTTGATGTTTGTTTGATGTTTGTTTTGAGAATAGTGCGGCTTTTGTAATCTGCGAATAATCACAAAAGCTACTTTAAATATAATCGCTTTTAATGCTTATGTCAATAGATTTTGTATAAAATCTTTGTACAAAATTAACAGGGGTAGAAGCGAATTTTCTAGCTTATTTTTGTTGTTAAATTTACAATCTGTATACATTTTGCGGTCTTGGCGGATTGCGAAAAAGTGGGTAGGATATAGTAAACAGGGAGTAATATGACGAAGAAAATTTTCGGTGAAACTGACGGTATTCGTGCGAAGGTTGGAGATTTTCCACTACGTCCGAATGTATTAAAAACTCTAGGTTCTGCTATTGCAGGCGAGATGCCGGCAAAAGAATTCTTAATGGCGCGTGATACGCGTTTGAGTGGTCTTTGGATGAAAGATAGCTTGATTGCAGGTTTAGCGTTAGGTGGCGTCAAAGTTAAAGATCTTGGTATTTTGCCAACCCCAGCTATTTCTAAGATTCTTGAGCAGAGTGATTATGAGGGTGGCATTATGATTACTGCTTCACATAATCCGGCAACAGATAATGGCGTAAAGCTCTTTATTGCAAATGGTGATAAGAGTGATGATGATTTAGAGCTTGCGATTGAGGCACGCTATTTTGCAGCCGATTTGGAGCCAGATATTGAGGTTCCTAGCGTTGAATATGCTGATAAGGGTACAGACTTAGAAAGTGCTGCGAAATACGCTGATTTGGCACATGAGGCGCTTCAGGACACGAATAATTCGGTAGATCCAGAGTCGAAGTTGCTTAAAAATGGCAAGATTATGCTCGATGCTGCTTCTGGCGCTGGTCATAATTTCTCGCGTCTAGTCTTTGAAGATTTTGGCCTTGAAGTCGAAGTAATTGACCCAGAACCGGATGGCGAGAATATTAACGAAGGCTATGGTGCTTTGCATCCAGAAAAGCTTAGCGAGCATTGTAAGAAGAATGGTGTAATGGGTATCGCACTTGACGGCGATGCAGATAGAGCAATTCTTGTTGATGAATACGGTCGCATCTGGAGCGGTGATAGGATTGTAGCTTTCTTGGCGGTCTATCTTAAAGAAAACGGCCTACTCGAGAATGATACGGTTGTTTTGACGGAATATAGCAACTTGGCAGCGATTCAGTATCTTCAGGCGCAGGGTATCAAGGTCGAGAAAGTTGTCGTTGGCGACCGCGAGGTAGCGCGCAAGTGCAAAGAGCTTGGTGCAATTCTTGGCGGCGAAAATGCTGGTCATATTATTTATCTTCCATGGCTCAATTCGAGCGATGGTACCTTTGTGGCACTCTTAGCGGAGAAGATTATCCGCGAGAAGAGCTGCGCCTTGGCAGATTTGTGGCCAGATTATGAAGATTTCCCGAACGAACAGCTTGCCGTAAAGGTGACAGAAAAGCGTCCGCTCGAGCAAGTCGCTGGCTGGACAGAAGCGCTTAAAGAGGCGCAGGAAAGATTAGATGGCCGCGGCCGCGTCTTTACGCGCTATTCTGGCACAGAAATGAAGCTAAGAATTTTGGTAGAAGGCCCAGATTTTAGAGAAGATCATGAGGTCGCAGAAAAGCTTAAAGAAATCGTTGAAAAGGAGATTGGTGCATGACAATTACCGTAAATCCACTCATGGAATATGATGCAGATATTGCAGAAAAGATGGGAGTTTTGCTCAAAGATTTGAGCTCACATTACGAAGGCGAGGCCGTTCCGCGCGAGACAATTGAAGATATTATCGAATCGCCATGGCACGATATCCTCGTTGCGACCAATGAAGAAGGTGCTTTAGTTGGCATGGCGAGCGTTTCAGTAATTATGGGCGCACTTGTGAATAAGAATCTTTATTTGGAAGATTTTGTCGTATCGCACGAATTCCAGCATCAGGGAATTGGATCAAAGATTTGGGATGCTATCCTTGAATATGGTAGGCAAAAAGGTTGCCGCAGACTAGAGTTTACTTCGTCTGGTAAGGGTAAGAAGGCTGGCGCAGTGGCATTCTACCAGAAGCATGGCGCAGAAATTCGTGACACTAATAGCTTCAGAATTGAACTATAAAAAAATAACCCCGAAAGGGGTCTATTTTTTTTGTCTTCTATCTCTTGAATAATAGATTGACGAAGGCGGTTAACAAGACAGTATGTAGATTCGTGAGAAGAATTAGACCGACAATAATAGTAATGATGCCGATCAATTTGGTTTTTTCGTAACTACTTACGCCGTTTAAGAAATTATCGGCGAATTTTTGATAATATATAACGATTAGAGCACCGGCAACCATAACGAGGAGACCGAAAAATGCCCAACCTAAGCTAAAACTCCAGCCCATGAGCTTATTATATCAGAAATTGCAGACGCTAGCGCTTGATTTTTGTGGGGGCGGGTAGTAGAATATATAGTATATTCAGTCGGGGATATAGCTCAGCTGGTTAGAGCGCGTCACTGATAATGACGAGGTCTGTGGTTCAAGTCCACATATCCCCACCATTTCGAGAAATTTGCTAAGGTTCGCCTTGGCGTTTTTTATTGGCTTGAATAATATATATAGAAGTCCTGCGGTATAATAATAATTAATGAAGAAATTAAGTGGCCCAGACAAAATGGTATTAACCGGAAAGATCATGCGCATTGTTGGTAGTTTAGGAATCGCGGTGGTCGTATGTCAGGGGATCTATTATATTACGCAATTAGGTGGCGCAGAATGGAAGCTGCTAGTTTTGGGAGGGGGCGTGGTTTTGAGCTTCGCTTTGCTGGCTGTAGGGGATATTTTGATCAGAATTGGTACCCGAAAGGGGATTGAGGCGCAGATTCGCCGTAAGAGCGACGAAAAGTAAAAAGACGAGTATTTTATCGTCTTGGTATTGAAAAACGTCATATGCGGGCTCTCAGGAGCTCGTTTTTTGTGGGCTTATGCTTAAAAACGTAAAATATAAAAATCCCCTGGCTTTTAAGCTCTCTGCCAGGGGAAATTGTGTTTTTGTTTTAAGGACTCTCGCACAGTCCTTAACTTACTTAAATTGTATATCAAATTTAGTATAAGCGCAAGGACTTTTTGTGGAAAAGTTTTGGAAAATCCACAAGCGGTTTGTTCGGTTATTATAACATAAAATTAAGAAAAAGCGTATTGACAAAAGGTAAGCATTATGCTAAAATATGCATAAGCACCTGGGGGATTATCTTCAGGGTGGATATATTAATTGAATTTGGTGGGCAGAAATGGATAAACTAAATGGCAGGTACAAAAGCTGGTGGCCAGAAGGCTGCCTCTACTAACAAGACTAAGTACGGCAAAGATTTCTACGCAGAAATCGGTCGCAAGGGTGGCCGCAACGGTCATACTGGTGGCTTTGCCGCTAACCCAGAACTTGCTAAGATCGCTGGCGCTAAAGGTGGCCGCATTAGCAAGCGTGGTAAGGCTAAAAAGAACGCTTAATTATTAAATAAGGAATACCCGAGTTAAAAGCTCGGGTATTTTTTTGGCTCAGGAAAAAGCCGTGGCTGATTGTGGCCACGGCTATCCGTTAGCGTAAACTGTCAAAGTAATACATTGTAGCCAAATTTTCAAAAGATGGCTTTACGTACATTATGGCATAGTTTACATGGTCATTTACATCTACATCGGTTATTTTGGCGTAGTGGAGATAAACGTCGAGCACTATTTTGCTAGCACTTGCGGTTCCTGGAAAATAAGACAAATAATAGAGCTGCGAGTTGATGTTTTGCATTAAATTCTCTTTATTTAGCCTCTGGTTGATCGACTCTTCGGCCTGTCCGGACATGAATAGCTCAATTGCTTTGTCTAAACCGTTATCCTCCACGAAAACTTCTGCGATGCAGTAGTTTAGATAATATGAAGGAGTAGTTACGGGATAGATATCTTGTGCGAGGTATTCGGCGAAGCCTTCATGAAAGGCTCCGTTGTCGTTTAGGAAAGCACTGCGATCGTTCTCGAGCAGTGCATGGAATAGCTCGTGCGCTATTGTATGGAGTTGACGGTAACCTGACTGAGATTTGCTGAGTTCGAGTCGGTTGCAGTAAATCGTGTTGGTTTCTGGCGTATAGTAAGCCAAAACAACACTATTTAAAACCGGTTCAATATCGCACTCTTTAACTTGAATGTTATCGAGATGCTCCCAGTGTAGGGATTCATGACTGCCGTAAGTGGCGCGTAGTTCGCGAATGGCTCGATTGACGAGTTTTAGGGTTTCTTCTGACGCGTCGGTAATATTGCTACTGCCGGCGTTGTCGTCGATAACCTTGCTGGTTGAAGACAAGTTGTTCAACTGTGCGTCTGCGGCGTTTAGTGCGGCACGTGCTTCGGCGTATTCGTTGTAGAAACACCAGTCGTCTAGCGTGCCGATTGCAGAGAATGAACTCGAAAACGAGAGTATAAGGAAGCCTACGCATAAAATGCCTACGATGTTTAGGATGGGAAGGGGCTTGGGTCGTTTTGTGGTATTACTCATAAGAGAACACCGTCCTTTCAATATAATTTACGCCTAAACCCAGAGAGGCGCATATGTCTATATTATATCATAAATGGCCGAAAAGTCAAAGAAGCTACTCGGCCTGTAAGGTGTTTTTCCACTTTTTGCCGCAGAGCGGACAGTGATAATATTGGCCGCTTTGATAGCCGTTGATTTGGCAGACAGAACAGAGAGAAGCGTTGTGTAGCCAGTCACGATAACTGTCTAATTTGGATTGAATAAAATCTTCGTCCCACTTGATTTGGTATTTTTTGGCGAGCTTTTTTGCGGTGGTCCAAGCGTTTGACTCAATGCGCAAGAGAGCGATATCACTAGTATAATCCGTATCGTTATCTAGGTAATGACCGAGTTCGTGCAGGATTTGAAGGTCTGGGCGCTCGGTATCAGCGTTGTAATAGATGGTATTCGGGGGATGAAAAGTAAAGCGCTCGCTAGCTTCGAAGAGGAGCTCGGGGTGGTCGGCTTGAAGCTGTTTAATGAGAGTGTTGAGTTTTGACATAGAGGAGACAGCCTTGGATTACGGAAAATTGGTCATATTTAGCAATAAGGAAACGCGGAAGGGTTTTGCCTGGGAGGGCGTCTTTTATAATCTTGCGAAGTGGCTTGCGGTAGCGATCAAGCTGGAAGCCAAGCGGGCCACCAAAGATAATGCGGTCTGGCTTTAGCTCTTTAATAATAGGGATAAGGCCGAGGGAAAACTTGGTAGGAACTTCCTCTTGCCAGACTTTCTTATCTGTTATTTCTTGGACGAGTTTTTTGTGGTGTTCCGCGAAAGGCTTTGCGGCGGCGAGATCCTCCCATTCGGATTTCTTGCCGTTATAGGTGTAAATTTCGTGACCAGGCTCGAAATTGCGGTTTTTCTTATCGAGCTCGCCATCATTGATAATGCCACCGCCGATGCCAGTAGAAAATGTCAAATAAACTGTACGTCCTGGAAGACGTTTGGCTTCGGCAAGGGCGGCAAGATTAGCGTCGTTCTCGAGGTAGGCAGGGGCGCCAAGCTCGTCTTTTAATAGTTTTGCGAGATCGAAATTCTTCCAAGGGAGATTGCCGAGCATCTTGATCTTGTTATTCTCGACTATGCCAGGGACGGCGACGCCGATTGCTTCGATGCCAGAGAGGGCAAAATTGGTGCGAATCTGCTGAAGAAGGGTTTTTGCGTATAGATTTTGGTCGGCTAAAGTGGGAAATTTGATGGAATGGAGCAATTCTCCAGAAGCATTAGCGATTGATAATAGGGTTTTTGTGCCACCGATATCTATTAGCAAATACATAATTTTAGTATAGCATTTTTGCGGGGAGAGTATAGAGGCGCTCCACCTTGCTTTATCTGTTATAATCTGTTATAATTGAAAGAGTTTAGTATTTGGAGATTATCAATGGATACAAGCAAGAAATATCGTCGTTTTGGTATTGGTGCGCTAATTGTACTTGGCGTAGTGATTTTGATTGCGGTCATCGTAATCGCCAACACTTTAAACAAGACGCCTAAGGCTTCAACTGAGGAAACTTCAGTTGCTACAACGAGCCAAGAAAAGAAGGAAGAGAAGAAGGAAACCAAGAAGGAAGAGAAGAAGACTGAGCCTACTACGACTACTCCAGCCGTCGATACAAAGGCAGATGCCAACTCGATGCCTTCGACTGGTCCAGAAGATGCTGTTCTTCCAATCTTGCTCATTGCTGCCAGCGCTTATCTTATTTCGCTCAATGTAAACTGGGCAAAACGCGGTCTCAAAGACGAAGAAAAAGCTTAAAGCTTTACTTATCTGATAAAACAGAGTAAAATAGTGGGTAGTTTGGTGCTACTCACTATTTTTTGTGTTATCTAAAAGAACAGAAAGAATAATGAGTAGCTCCAACGAAAGGAAATATTCAAAATTATGGCTGAAAAAGCTAAAGCAATCACGATGGATGAGCTTCTCGCTAGCGAGGATATCAAGCCTATCGTACTTGGCGACACAATCGAAGGTACGGTTATGTCTGTCAAAAAGCATGAGATCTTGATTGATCTTGGTGCACGTGGTGTCGGTTATGTTCCACGCCGCGAGGTGGCCTTTGGTCGCCAGCTCAAGGAAGGCGATGTCGTCTCTGCGAGCGTCGTTGATACGGAAATGGAAGATGGTATGGTCCTTCTTTCGCTCCGCAAAGCCGTCAAAGAGAAGGGCTGGGATGAAATCTCTGCCAAGCTCGAAGCCGGCGAAGTTATCGAGGTTGAGCCATTCGATGCAAACCGTGGTGGTCTCCTCGTCGAATACGAAGGTATTCGTGGCTTCTTGCCAGTTTCTCAGCTTTCTGCTGAGCACTACCCACGTGTTGGTGGTTCTGATAAGGAAGAAATCCTTCAGCGCCTTAACGCTTTGGTAGGTAAAGGTATCCGCGTTCGCATTCTCGATGCAGATCGTAAGACCAACAAGTTGATTCTTTCTGAGAAGGAAGCTATCAAGGATGGTCTCGCAGAACGCTTTGCCGAACTTAAGGTTGGTGACACTGTCAAGGGTGTTGCTACCGGCGTAGTAGACTTCGGTGTATTTGTTAACGTTGATGGTATCGAAGGTTTGGTACACATTTCTGAGATTTCTTGGGAACGTGTTAACAGCCCAGCTGATTACGTCAAGGTTGGCGACACTGTCGAAGCTAAGATTATCGCAATCGACAAGGATCGCTTGAGCCTCTCTATGAAGCAACTTCAGGAAGACCCATGGCTATCTGAGATTGCAAAGTTCAAGAAGGGTGACAAGGTTGAAGGTACGATCACTCGTATTACTCCATTTGGCGCATTCGTTCAGATTTCGCCAGCTGTCGAAGCCTTGGTTCACGTTTCTGAGCTTGGCGAAGGCAACGATGTTGACCCAGAGAAGATCTTCACTCTTAACGAGCGTAAGGAATTCAAGATTCTCGACATCGACAAAGAAGGTCGCAAGATCTCTTTGAGCTTCGTTGAGAAGAAATAATCGTATTTGCGATTTTGCGAAAATCCACCTTTCGGGGTGGATTTTTGTATTTTTATTGCAATAATGCTTGGCGGTTTTTGGATTTTTGGGTAATAATTTCGGGATGAAAAAATATGATTTTAGTAAAAATGAATTATGGTTTTCGCGTAGAGCTTTACAGGAATTAGCCTGTTCAGAGAGAAAAGGATTTTTTAGAAGCATTAAGAAAATAGAAAATTCGTCAATAAAGAAGGACGGAACGACTTCTTGGCGGCAGGACGAGGTGTATCTTCCACGAATTGAAGGAGGAAGAAAAGTTTATCGAAAAAGCATTATCTATGACCTAGATACAAGCTATCTAATTATGTCGAATTATTCTAGAGCGACACCGCCGGACTATTGGATGGTATTGGAACGTTTCGAGGAGCTTCGCCAACTAAGAAAAAGAAAGAAGATTGATGCGATGAAAGAGAGGGGAGAATTGTCGGAAAGTTTTGTGATGAACAATGAAGTTGACGAGGAACTATTGAGTATTATCGATGATTCTGATGAGGAACGAAAGAAAAAGATAATTTTAAATTACGCAAACAACTCTTTTGAATTAGTGTCAGATGAAAAAGAGGAAGAAAACGAAAGATTATGGCCACGTTCATTGTTTCGGTTTGTTTCCGATAGATTGTTTTCTGTGTAATAGGCCTTTTGTGTCCAAGTTAACCAGGTTAACCCGGACAACCTGGACAACCTGGTTAACTTGGACAATTAGATAAAAGTGCGAGAAGTAGAGAAGAGTGGCTAGCGCGCAAGATAAGAGATAAGATTAGCGTTATTATCAAATATATGGTACAATAATTCCAAGTATTTTTTATTGGCCAAATTTTTTATTAACTTGTAAGCGAAAGGAGCTAGAAGCATGGAAGAAAAAGTAATACAAATTTCTGGCTCGATAACTGTTGATGAACTAGCCAAAGCGCTAGGTATTTCTGTTACACAGCTCATCGGAGAACTCTTTAAAAATGGCATTATGGCCACAATTAACCAGCGTCTTGATGCTGAGACTGCTCAGATTATGACCGAAGAGCTCGGTTTTGAGAACGTACGTTTTGAGCGCAAAGAGAATTCCGCTAAGCTTCCAGGCACAAAGCGTGAGCTATCTAAGGATGCAAAGCTTCGCCCACCTGTAGTAGCAATTATGGGCCACGTCGACCATGGTAAGACTACGCTTCTCGATACACTTCTTAAGAAGAAGACCGTCGAAGGTGAGGCTGGTGGTATTACTCAGCATATTTCCGCCTACCAGATGGAATACAAGGATCGCAAGATTACTTTCCTTGATACGCCTGGCCACGAAGCTTTCGCTGCAATTCGCCAGCACGGCGCAATGCTTACCGATATCGTCGTAATTGTTGTTGCTGCCGATGATGGTGTTAAGCCACAGACCGCAGAAGCCATTAAGTTTGCTGAAGCTGCCAATGCAAAGATTATCGTCGCTATTAACAAGATTGATAAGGAAGGTGCAAACATCGACCGCACGAAAGCTCAGCTTGCAACTGATTTCAATCTTAACCCAGAGGAATGGGGTGGCGACACGATTATGGTCCCAATCTCCGCTAAGCGTGGTGATAACCTCGAACAGCTCCTCGATATGATTCTTCTTACTGCAGATATTGATGAGCTTAAGGCTGACGAAAAGATCCCAGCTGAAGGTCTTGTTATTGAAAGTCACATGGAAGTTGGTAAGGGCTCAGTTGTTAATCTTCTTGTTACTGGTGGCGAGCTTAAAGTTGGCGAATTTATTGTCGCTGGCAAGACTTACGCTAAGATCCGTACGATGCTTGACTGGAAGGGCAAACCAAAGGGTAAAGCTACGCCTTCCACTCCAGTTGTCGTGACTGGTTTTAAGGAATTACCAAATTTCGGTGATAAGTTCGAAGAGGTTGCAGACGAGAAAACCGCTCGCCGCATCGCTCTCCTCAATGCTCAGGCTGAGGCTAATGAATCTGCAAATACCAATGTCACCTCAAGCGACTTGCTACGCATGATGCATACTGCGGATAACACAAAGACCTTTAATGTGATCGTAAAGGGCGACGTTCAGGGTTCTGTAACCTCCGTTGTTGATTCTCTCCGCCTGATTGATACTCAGGGCGAAATCACTTTGAATATTGTTTCGACTGGTGTTGGCGCCGTTTCCGAGAACGATATCTATATGGCCTCTGGTGGTAACACCGTAATCTATGGTTTCAATGTTACTGTACCAAACGCAATTGCTAAGATGGCAGAGCGTAACGGTGTGCCAGTACGTGTTTTCCGCGTGATTTATGAGCTTCTTGATGATGCGAAGAGCGAAATGGAAAACATGCTCGATGCTGAAATTGTCGAAACTGATACCGGCGAGCTTGAAGTTCAGGGTGTCTTCCGTACGGAGAAGACCGAGATTATTGCTGGTGGTCAGGTAAAGAGCGGTCGTGTAGCGGCTAACATGCTTGGTAGAGTTTATCGCAAGAAAGAACTTCTTGGTGAGGTTGAAGTTACAAATACTCAGGAAGGCAAGGTTAATGTGCCTTCGCTCGCTGAGGGTGAAATTGGTGGTCTTTCTCTTAAGACAGAGAAGAAAATCCAGCTCGAAATTGGCGATAGAATTAAATTCTTTACCCGCGAAGCTAAGAAGAAAACTCTTGCTTAAAGCTTAGTGCTGATTTGAAATTCCTATTCCTTTTATGCTAAACTAAGGACAAATAGGAGAAAGTAATGTTTCAATTTAACGATGAGTTTCTGAAGTCGGTGGGCCTAGAGGAATTACCGGAAGATCAGAGACAGGACTTCTTGGAATACGCGCAGGAGCAGTTCGAAACGCGTATTGGCGAAGCAATGATGAGCAAGCTTACGGAGGCTCAGCAGGAAGAATTTGATAAGATTTCCTCTGATGATCCAGCAGCAATTCAGAGCGTTCTTGATAGATATGCCGATTATGAAAACGATTTTACTTATCGTAGATTAATCAAAAACGGCGCTGACGAACAGCAGGCAAAGAGTGATTTCGCAGTTGTAAAATGGCTCGACGAGAATTTCCCAAATTATAGCGAAGAAATCAACAATATTCTTGCAGATTTGCAGAGCGAAATCTTCTCGCAAAAAGAAAGTATTCTAAACGCTTAATTTATTAAATATCCAGCCTTGAAAGCTGGATATTTTTTATTTCTTGTGGCCATTAATGAAGCTTTTGGCGTCCATCGGTTTGGAATTCTCTGGGATTAAGCGGTCAATAACGAGGTATTTGCCATCGCTACAGAGAAGGTCGATTACGTTTGCGGCTTGATCTGCGACATGAGCTTCAGTAATCGTGCAAGGCGTATTGAGCAGAGTAGTCTTGGACTTTGGGAAGCCTGCGAAGGCGCGAATTTCGTTCAAGAGAGTCTGAGCAGACTTTTCTTCTGGCTTGAGTTGGCTCATGGACTTGTCTAGAGGCTTTGTAAAGGTCGCAGCGGACTCGTCCTGGACTCGTTCGTTAGCTTTGCCTTCTAAGGCGGCCGGGAGGACGTCTACGAGCAATTTAGCGCCGATAGTAGACAAAGACTCGTATAGAGACTGTTTCGTGGTCTCAGGCGTGACTTTGACGCTTTCCTGAGCTAGGATGTTGCCGGCGTCCATATCGTGGGCGAGGCGCATGACGGAGACGCCAGTCTCGGCATCATTATTGAGGAAAACGCTTTCGATAGGCGTGGTGCCACGATATTTTGGTAGAAGTGAAGGGTGAATATTAAGAATGCCACGTGGGAAAGCGGCGATGGTTTCGTCCTTGATAATCTTACCAAAGGCGGAAAGTACACCGATTTCTGGCTGATATTTTGCAATAATTTCGTTAATCTCGGCATTATTCTTAGTGTAGTAGATAGGAATACCGAGTTTTTCGGCGCGCTTCGCGATAGCAAAAGGTTGGCGCGTGTGGGCATTGGTTAGAATGAGAGCGCAAATTTCGTAGCCTGCGTCGACAAGAGCGTCAAAAATAGGGGTTTTAGGTTTAATACCCTGGGCAAGTTGCTCGTTGCCAAAATAGATGATTTTTGCTGCCATAATACCTCCTTACTGGCAGAATTAATCGTCTGGCCAGAGATCTTTATTGTTTTTGATTTCTTTTTCGTAATCGACTGGGACGAGGTCGCCCTTGTTGTCTAGCTTATAGAAAGCATCTTTCTTGTCGCGGATATGGTCAATGAAGAGAATACCGTCAAGGTGATCGATTTCGTGCAAGATAGTGCGTGTGAGGAAGCCTTCGGTTTTGAGTTTGACTTCGGTGCCATCTTCGAGCTGAGCCTTAATGCGAGCCTTGGCAGGGCGTGGAACCTTACCATAGATGGTTGGCACGGATAGGCAGCCCTCGTAATCGCGAAGGATGCGGCCCTCTGTCTTAATGACGACTGGGTTGATGAGGGCGATGAAGTTGTTGTTGCTTTTCTCGTTCATATCTTCACGAACGACGATAATGCGACGATTGAAGCCAAGCTGAGGTGCGGCGAGAGCAGCAGAAAGCTCGAACTCGTGTTCTTTCTCCCAGTCGAGGGAGGCCTGAACCATTTGTTCGATGATGTCTTTAACTTCGTCATCAATCTCGGTGACTTCGGTAGAAATTTGGCGAAGTCTTGGATCTGGAGTGACGATTACTGGTGCGCACTTCTTATTCATATCTGTTATTTTAACATAAAAAGACCTATCTCGCTAGCATAAGCGAGGGGAAAAGAGGGCAATTAAAGAAGAGAAATCGGGTCGAAAGTATAGTGCAAGTATGGGTTGTTTGGAAGACTATCGAAGAGTGCGAGAAGGTCTTTGCGTTTCTTTGCTTTAAGGATAAGCTGCCAACTATAGCCAGTATTAGCGCGCTCATGGAAAGCGGGCATTGGTGGAGTGACGGAGAACTGTTTCGCCCCTAGAGAATTGGCAGATTGTATAATTAATTTATACAGGGCACGAATGTTCCGAACGGCCGCGGCTTCGGTTTTATATGTCATGGACAATTTGAGTATAAAACTATATGGCGGCAAGGCGCTTTTTTGTCTTTTCTGAACAACGTAGTCGTAGAATGCAGAATAATTGTTATTGACTGCGAACTCAATTATTGGATTGTCTGGTTGAAACGATTGTATGAAAATCTGACTGTCCTGATGACCGCGTCTGGCACGGCCAATAACTTGTGTTACGAGTTGGTAGCAGCGCTCTTCGGACGAGAAGTCTGGTAAAGATAATCCAGCATCAGCCTGCACGATTCCGAGGGTGGTTAACAGAGGGAAATCGAAGCCTTTGGCGATCATTTGCGTACCAATTATAATGTCGTAATTGCCGTCATGAACGTCTGAGTAAATTTTGTTTAGCTGCTTGTCTGACTCAGTATCGGCGTCGAAACGCGCGACGCGGGCCTTTGGAAAAAGACGGGTAATTTCTTGTTCGAGCAGCTTAGTGCCGAAGCCTTTATGATGAATACTAGCGTTATTGCATTCTGGGCAGGAAGTTGGCACGGGGAAATTGCGTCCACAGGTGTGGCAAGTCATCTTAAACTTATCTGCGTGAAGGACGAGCGGTAGGAAGCAGTTTGGACAGAGCGCCTGCCAGCCGCATTGATCGCAGATAGTTAGAGGTGCGGTGCCGCGGCGGTTGTGAAATAGCATGCTCTGAGTATGGTTATCTAGGGAGTTCTGGATAGACTCGATGAGGGGATTGCTCAAGAAGCGACTGCGAGTAAAAAGTTGGCGCGATGTAAAATCTATGAGTTTTGTCTCACTCTTTTTATTGTTCTGAACGGCTAACTCGGTCAATTCGACGATGGCGTCATGGGCTTTACAGATATAATAATCCGATACGAGGGGCGTAGCGGTGCCGAGAACGGTTTTAGCGAGCTGCGGCGCTAGGCGAAGAGCGGAATACTTTGGGTTTTGTTCCTGCATAAAGCTAGGCTCGTGCGCTTCGTCGATAATAATAAGGCCGAGATTGCGAATTGGCGCAAAGAGTGCAGAACGAGGTCCAATAATTACGCTTGGTTCGTTAGTTTTAAGAATCTTTTCCCAGATTTGGTGGCGGAG
>JAZQSO010000089.1:0-2091 GCA_045630145.1 Candidatus Nanosyncoccaceae bacterium | reverse complement strand
AAATAGTACAATAACTCTCTTTATAATCTCACTCACTTTTTTGCATTCTCGCTAAATGCTATACATTAACTATTATAGCGTTTAGTAAGCATGAGCGTCAATAAAAAAGCTCGAGCTTTTTTATTTATTATTCATGTATTTTACGAGCGCCGAGCGAAGATCCTTCACTGGCAAAACAAACTTATCCTTGATAGTCGCAGGGGCAATCGCGCCATGAAAACCGAGCTTTTTTGCCTCAGCAATACGACGATCCGGAGCAATCACGGAGCGGATTTCGCCACCAAGACCAATCTCGCCAAAAACTACCATATCCTCATCGAGTTTGCGACCAGCCGCCGCGCTAGCGATTGCCATACAAATCGCCAAATCCGCTGCAGAATCATTCAATTTCATGCCGCCAACCACATTAATAAAAATATCTTTGTCTTGTAGTTTGAGCTTCGTACGTTTTTCAAGTACAGCAATCAAAAGATTAAGACGATTCAAATCAAAACCAGAAGCCGTGCGTTTTGGATAGCCAAAGTTAGTCGGGTTCACAAGCGCCTGGATCTCAACAAGGAGCGGACGCGTACCCTCAATCGTTGCCATAATAATACTACCATCGGTGTTTTGACGCTCAGAAAGCAAAGCTTCGGAAGGATTTTTCACTTCCACCAAGCCCTCACTCGCCATTTCGAAAATTGCCACTTCCGTCGTCGAGCCAAAGCGGTTCTTAATTGCACGAATCGTTTTGAATCCGCCATAACGATCGCCTTCGAAATTCAGCACAACGTCCACAAGGTGCTCAAGAACTTTCGGACCAGCCAGCGTGCCGTCTTTCGTAACATGACCAACAATAATAACTGCCGTACCACTAGACTTCGCCGCGCGAATAATAAGATTACCACAGTTGCTCACCTGGCTTACGGTGCCCGGCGCCGAAGAAATTTCCGCCATACTCAAGGTCTGAATCGAGTCGACAATCACAAGGTCATAATTCCCCTCTTCGATCGTCTTAGCGATATCATTCGCAGAAGAAGAGCTAGCAAAATGCAACTGATTGCTCGAAGCGCCAAGGCGCACCGCACGCATCTTTACCTGACCAGCCGATTCCTCACCAGAAACATAGAGTACTCTGCGCCCGCCATTCGAAATCGTGGCACAAATCTGCATCAAAATCGTAGACTTACCCATGCCCGGCTGACCAGCCAAAAGCGCCACACCGCCAAGCAAAATACCCCCACCGAGAACATTGTCTAGCTCCGGAAAGCCAGTCGCCAAACGACTACCAGCATCGCTCGGCTCGATTTCGTTAATCGAAACCGCGGCGAGCTTTTTGCCAGAAACTGCACCTTTTGCGAGCGCCGACTTCGCCTCCGCCTCCACAGAAGCAGCCTGCTCCAAGAGAGTATTCCACTCTCCGCAATTCTCGCAACGACCAGCCCATTTAGCATAGCTCGCGCCGCAATTCTGACATTGATACCTCGATTTCAATTTTGCCATATCTATAGTGTAGCACCTGGGAAGGAAAGTCGAGCAAGCATAAGCTGATTGTATCTTGATTTTTTATACTTTTTATGCTATAATAATAGTGTAGGCTATTTGCTTCGTAACTTTAAAGGAGGGAATGTATATGAAGCTCACAAATTTTCTTGCTACTCATAGATATGAGGTTAGACGAGCTCGCAGAACCATTGTCGTATCTTTCGCTTGCGGTTGCGTATTCCACGCACTCAGGAACGACGCTCCTATAGGCAGAACTATTTTTCTCTGCACCATCCTCGCCCTGTGTGGCTGGATTGTGCTTTTCTGCTTTGACCGAGCTATTGGTATTCTGTCGCCCATCGTCATTGACCTCGGAAAGGTAAAAGACATCTCGACTCATATTGATGGCAATCATATCTACATCGAGAACGAGGCTTTCATGATCAAGGCTTACAGCAGCTTTAATAACCACATCGATAGTTTTCAGCTGTTCGAAAAAGTTGAGGCCGGAGATCTGAAGCTCGAAAGTAATTTTACTAGCCTGACGGGCGAGAATTGCCTACTTCGAGTAGGCAAAGACGAGTTTAAGCTCGACGCTGGCCTCGCAAAGCATCTGCTTGCGATTCT
>JAZQSO010000088.1:0-41546 GCA_045630145.1 Candidatus Nanosyncoccaceae bacterium | reverse complement strand
GACCTTCGGCGAGTGATTGATTAACCGCATCTTCGTATGCTGGCATCTTTTCGATGTATGGTGCTGGGTGGTAGGTTGGCCAAGCATAGGCTAAGACCATTTCTTGGAAATCGCCACTTACGCTACAACCGTTATGGACGGCGCCATTAACCGCATCGCTAATGAGCTGTGCGAAAAGTTTTGCGCCTTCAGCAGTTGGATGGACGTCGTCGCTAGCAAGATATTTGCTTGGGTCTTTAGAAACTTCAGCATCCCAGTCTGCAAGAATAATGTTGGAATTTTGCTTGGCATATTCTTTAAATAATTCGTTGTTTGTTTCGTAACCGGCTGGGCCATGGTTAGTAAGCAAAACGATTGTGCGGTTGTTACCGACTATCGAAATAAGCTGATCGATATCTGAACTTGAAAGCGCGGTATTATTGGTACCGAGAGCGAAAACTACAACGTCGTTAAGCTGCATTTTCTTTGCGACTTCGAGACCTTCTGCCCATGGGCGACTAACACGAGCATCGATTTGATCGTCGCTAATATCCGAGAAGGTTTCTTTAATTGCGGCAGTAGATCCGACGGTAATTGAGTCGCCGATAATTGTAATGCCTTTGCCGTTATTCTCTTTTGAAACCGAAACACTGACACCCTTCCCGCTGTATTCGTCATAAACTTGTTTAGCGAAGTTGCGGCGAGCAGTTGTGCCCTGATAGAGCAAGCCCATGTATGGAGGATAGAGTTTAATTGGGTCGTTACCACCAACAGCGCGTTCAAAAGTTACAAGGAAAATTTCCGCAGCGGTTTCTGGGTCATTGGTTTCTTTGATGGCGTCAATCCAAGAGATATCGTCTGGGCCCATCAAGAAATCTAGCTCGACAGTGAGAATAGCGTCAAGGTCTGCTTCTGGAATCATTTCTTCAGCGCCAGCACCCCAGTATTCTGAGCTGGTATATTTGCCGAGGCCGGCTTCTTCCATTTTCTGCCAGAGTTGTGGACGGCGTGGACCCCACTGGAAGAGACCCCAGTAAGCGCCAGTCGTAGAGCGCGTTGGTGTGAGGCCAGATTCGGCTAAGCCATTACCAACGATGCCGGCGATTTGGCCGTCAGTAAAGCCTTTGTCTACAAAATAGTTCCAGATTTTTTCGGCGATTGTATTGCCGGCGAGACGCGTGGCACTTGAGCCGCAGTTATCTTGGTCGCCAACTGGATTGTAGTAATAGATGCCGTTATTATCGAAATAATCTACAATACCTTCGTCTGGGAGTGTAGCAAAACAAGGTTGCACGCAAATAATGGCGGCGAGAATTGTGCACAAGAAAACTTTAAGACGTTTTAGCATGTTGCAACTCCTACTCTACTCTTTGCAATTTCTGGTTCAGTAAACATATTGGCGTAATTTTCGTAAACAATGTAGCCAGCTGGTTCGATTGGTTTGATTTCGGTTTTTTCTGGCGCAACGTAACCATAGCGCGTGGTCGGATTATATTCGGCAAGCATGGTGGAATAGTCTACAACTTCCATGAGGAAGGCGACATCATTCTTAGTGAGACCAGAGATGCGTGCGAGGGTGCCCTCAAAGCTGGTGTCGATTGGATGTTCTGCTTCATAGCGATCTTCAAAAGCGAGGACTGGGTTATCATTCTCGTCGCTCATGGTGCCAAGAATGCGCATATCTTCAACATAGCGCTGATAATACTTTAATTCTGCCTGCCAGCGCGCATTGCTTTCAGAGTTAACGCAAGTTTCACCAGTAGCCCAGCCTGCGTTCTCGGTGTTTTCGAGAGCGTTGAAGATATCAAAGACATCATTCAAAATCGGGATGCTATTTACGACAACGTTACCAGATTGTAGTGAGTTCAAAATGTTTGCATCAGTGACGCCCCATGGAGATTCGCGGTCGACGCAATAAGTAATAAACTTAGCGAGTTCGGAATCATCTTTAATTTCGCCTTCGCTATCGAGGTTGTAGCTGATGATACGTTCGTAAGTTGGATCATCTGGTGTAATGTCGACAGTTGAGAGATCGACGGCAACAATTGGGTTGCCATAAACATCGCAAACTGTGCCCTTGAGGTTGTCACATTCCTGAGTGATGCCAGTATAGGACAAAGTATCGACGGCGGCGGAAGCGCCCGGGAGAACTTCGCGAACGGAGTTTGTTGTAGTGTTCACGAGTGAAGCAAAGACATTTTGGAAGCTTGTAGCGTAAGCGAAGGAATTAACCTTGCGCATGATAGAACCCATGAATGTGTGTGGATTGCTAGCGTCGAGTGGGCTGCTAGTAAGGCGGTCGATTTCAGCTTCCTGAGCGATTGCGATGGAATTTTCGTAATTCATACGTGCAACATTTGCCTTAGAAGAAGGCATTGCTGCGCTACCGTGCTGCGCAAGCGAGAAGTTAGAGTTCGCTGCCCCGCCGAAGAGGTATTCACCAGCTTCAATGCCAGTGCGGCTTTCAAAAACATTCGAAATAAACATCTTGGTGAGTTTTGGCATGATTGCGGAAACAATGAGTGAAACAATGCCGGTAATAGCGAGACCACCAACGGTTTGAGCGACGACGCCGATTATAACTTTCGCAAGCGTGCCACCAGGAGCGGCAGATGTTGCAAGCGAAACAATTGCGCCAGCAGCCAAAGCGGCATTACAAGTAGTTTGCGAGGCACCAGTTGTAAGGGCGACAGCGGTTGCAGCGCGCGAAATGCCATTGATATTGAATGGATCGGTATCTTCAGTCGTAATGGCAGTGTTGCTCATGACAAGCTTGGCGCCGTTAGATTCCATTGCGGAACCTGTAACGGTTTTGGTTTGTTGTACGCCATTCTTGTCTACATAAGAAATTTCGTTTGTAGTGCTGCGCGTCAAATAATTGAGCGTTTCGTTGATTGCGCCCTCTTGGTCGTCGCCGGCCATCATTTTGCTAACTGGTTCCATAAAGCTCAAGAAATAGGCAGCGGACTGCTGAATTTCGTAAGCCATTGCGGCAACAGAAGCGACGTTGGCGACTTGTAAAGCAGAACATGCGACTGTGGTGCCGACTTCGACTTTTCCAGCGATATTGTTTACGAATGAACGCGCCTTAGCTTCTGGTGTATCGCCGGCCACTTTTGTGGAATCGATATCTTCGCCGTTGTGGAATTTCTCTTCCTCGCCAGTTTCCTCGTTGAGGCGTTTGCCGCCACTATTCACTTTTGTATCCGTACCAGTGACATGGTCGTTAATAATATCTTCAAAATTACTCCGGTTTTCTTCCGGATCGGTCGAGCTTTTGAATTGATCAAAAATGTCTCGAGTTTGTCCGCGTTTCAGATAGAACTTGTCTGCGACGTTATCGAAAAAGCCTGCGACGCGCCCGCGTTTGGATTTGTAGTAAGAGTTTCGGAAGCCCGCATCTTGTGCGAATTTTGTCTGAAAATCATTGGCAGTAATAATTTCGCCATTGTAGCGCAAAACGGTATTGTGAGTAGCGAGGCCGCTCGTTTCGACAAAATGACCGCTGCCGTCAATCTTGCCAACTTCGATACCGTTCTTACCGAGGCGCTTTTTGAGCCAAGGGCTAAAATTTGTATAGCGCTTCGTGAAGTTGCTGATTTTGATTTGGTCACCGCCGTCCATGAGATATTTGAAAAGTCTCTGGTTGCGGAGGTTATAGGATGGATACTGAATATCCGTCGCTTCGGTAATAAGCGAAGAAAGCTGTGGGCCGAGCGTAGACTGAAAGCCGGTTAACATAAAGCCACCGCCAAAAATAATGGAGATAATGAGGCCAAGTGGTCCAAAGCGGCGGAACCAACCTTTCTTCTTTTCGGATTTGCTAGTGCGATTGAAGCGGAAAGAATCGGTCGGCTGAGTATTAGAATAGTTGCTACTGGTTTCCTCGCCGGCGCGTGCTTTGTCTAGCGCGTTGCCAAGATAATCGGAAAGCGCACCATCAGCTTCCCTGTTGCGATAAGACTGTGGATGGAACTGGTTGAGGCTCTGGCTAGCAGATTTCTCGGCGTTCAAAAGATTTGCACTACTACGCGTGCGTGGATTAACTCCCAAGCTTTGACGATCCCTTTTAAGACCGCCAAGCATCGCGCTAAGGCGCGGACTATTCGGTGTGGAGACCATTTATGAATATATTTTAAAATATTTTTGTTATTTTGTCGAGGGTGACGACGGAAAATAACGGATTATTTTTGAGCGGAACGCTTATCGTTTGGATTGGTTGTAATGAGGCTTTCCTCAGTCTCACTAGCAATAATCTGAATATGAACGTGGTTTTGGCCAGCAAAGAAGAGGCCCTGACCGACTGGGAAGTTTGAAAGACGTTTGCGTTCCTCGCCGGTGAGCTTAAAGACCTCAGCGAGAACGTCAACGGCGGATGGAGACTGCTTCAAAAGCATCTGCATAGATGAGTTACTAACGATAGCGCGGCCCATCTTGCTGCTCATGAAGTCTTCAACGTCCTGAGAAATAGTCGTGACGCCAAGGAAGTATTTACGAGCACGCTTAGCAAGGCTAAAGAGGAAGTTTGCTGAATCTTCATATTGCATGAGCATCCAGGCCTCATCGACGATAAGGTTGCGCTTGATTTTCTTAGCACGAACAATGCTCCAAATATGCGAAAGTACGATATACATTGCAACTGGACGAAGTTCGTCTTCGAGGTCACGAATATTGAAGACGACCATGCGGTTGTTAATATCGATGTTGCTCTGCTGCGAGAAAATACCTGCGAAAGTACCAGTGGTATATTTGCGAAGGCGCTGCGCGAGGCTTGGGCCGCTACCACCCATGTGAAGCAAAGTATCAAAGAGATTGATAATTGTAGGTGGTGTGGCAGAATGTGTCAAAGGATCGCTTGTAATGCCAGCGCGTGCATAGGTGTCGATAAGAGCCTGATCGAGGTCGGAATCTTCGACTGGGCTAAGTGGCATCTGGCCGCCAAGCATAATACGGAAGAGACCATGCAAAGTTGTAATGTTGGTGCGAAGCGCGTCATTAGCATCTTCAGCATCGACAACTTGTGGTAAATCGAATGGATTAATACGGGCGTCGGAGTTCAAGCTGAGGCGGACATAGGCGCCACCAACAGCATCACAAAGCTTCTGATACTCGTTTTCTGGGTCGATAATGATGATTTCGGTACCGACCATCATAGAGCGCAAGGCTTCAAGCTTCACCGTGAAGGACTTACCTGCACCAGACTTAGCGAAGACGCACATATTTGCGTTTTCAAGACTAAAGCGGTCGAAGATAACCAAGCCGTTGTTGTGCATATTGATGCCGTAAAGAATACCGGATTCCTGAGTAAGGTCGGCAGAAGTGAATGGGAAAGTTGTGGAGATAGCGCCGGTGTTCATGTTGCGGCGAATCTGCAACTGGTCAGTACACTGTGGGAAGGTACTGTTCATGCCCTGCTCTTGCTGAGAGGTTGCAACCTTCGTAAAGACCATCTGCTGGCCAAAAATGTTTTCAATCTTGTGCTGAACAAACTGGAGCTCTTCGAGCGTATCGGCGTAGAGCGAGAAATACAAACCGAAGCGGAAGAATTTCTCAGAACCCATCTGAAGGCCGTCACGGAGAGCTTCGGCATCGCGGAGGGCGTTCTCGAGTTCTGGATCGCGAACTTTGCCCTTCTCGGCGTTAATGTTGAGGCTAGCTTCGAGCTGAGTCACCTTCTTGGTGAGGTTCTTCATAACAACTGTCGTATCGGCAGGATAAATAAACATCGAAATATCGATAACTTCATCGATATTAATAACAGAGCTAAGCCAGCCAGTTACGAGGCTGCGTGGATAGCCGTAAATATAAAGTGTACGACCGTATTTTTGACCTAGGCGGAAATAGTCGGTATTAAATTCAATCGAGCTCGACGAAATAAGGTCGCGCATCGTAGTAATACCGGTTTCGAACGCGTTCTGGATTTCCTGCTCTTCTTGGAGCTGGGATTGTGCTGCGATATCTGCAGCGCTAGGGTTTTGCTTTGCCATTATTGTTGTCCTCCTTGCTGCATCATCTGTTGCTGGCGGTATGCTTCAGCTTCTTCTGGCGTAGCTTTCTTGACGTAAAGCTGGGCTAGATCATTGAAGTTGCGCATTGGCTGATAGATTGCTTCGCTTGGGTTGTTGAAGCTATAGAAGAGATGACCGAGAGCTTCGGTGTTGAGGCGAACGGCGTTAATACCAATACTGTAAAGACCCTGAATAACAGCATCGCAACGGTTGCTGATTTCAGTTGTAGCCTTATCGTAGACATCGCGATTAATCTGGATTGGGCCATTTGATTTGTTACGATTCAAAGCCTTGAAGAAGTTTTTGGTTTCGTTCATGTCATGCTCAGCCTCTTTGGAACTGTAGTAAGGAATGATTACGAAGAAAGATTTGTCCATAATGTTGGCTTCTTGAGAAAGCTCATCGATAAAGTCGATGTAGCTATCCATGAGGCGCGCAAGAAGCATGTTGTCCTCGTTGCGGCGCATGTTTTCGAGCTTTTCGATGTATGGACGAATATCGATGCGCTGGGAGCGGACTAGAATCTGGATGGAGAAATTGATGGAGTTCAAGAAATCCTGATAAGACATTTCGACGCCTTCTCTTTCGCTTTCGGCCATAAGGTCGAAGTTGATAGATTTACAAGCGACGACGGCACGGAAAGAACCATCTTTCATGATAACCATGGAATCACGGAGCTCAGAGAAAAGTAATGTGCCCTGAGTTGAATTTTGATCTTGTTTGATCTGCTTTGGTGGGGTTTGTGGCTGTGCGCCTGGCATTTGGCCATTCTGCACCTGGCCAGCGAACTGTGGATTTGCCTGACCTGGCATTGCTTGTTGTGGCATTGCGGCGTATTGTGGTTGTGCCATGCCTTGTTGTGGAGCCATTGGTTGCTGTCCAGCTCCATATGGATTTTGATTATCTTGCATATAACTCCTTAATGTAACGAAATGTAAACTTCCCCATTATCTTGATTCTGAACAGACTGAGTAGATTGTTCTTGTTTTTCGGAGATACGGTTTGCCTCTTTGGCGATGGCCTGAACGGACAGATCGTCGCTATGAGCGAGCTCGACCATGCTTGGATTAGCGGTTGGTACTGGTTGTCCTTGCTCGGTTTGAACTTCGGCCTCAGGTTCGGTTGCGGTAGCATTGGAATCGCCAAAAATATCCGTTGGTGCGCCCTGCGCGATATGGTGAGGCTGTGCTGTAGCGTAGTAGTCTGGCATTTCTGGTAGGCTTGGCGCCTGCTCGACTGGTGCTTGCTCGAAGAAATTGTTTTGTGGTTGAACAGTACCAACAACTGGCTGCATAGGCGTGTTGTTTGTAATGGCTTGCTGAACCTGCGAAACGAGTGCTTCGCGATTCTGGACGTTATTGTCTGCGAGATTCTGGTTTACGGTTTGGCTGCGATCGGCATCATACATATCCGTGATGCTTTCTGCCTCAGCATAAACTTCCTGATTGAATGGTAGGTTTGGGCTAGAGTTCTTGATTGCGTAACCTTCAGTATCGACAATGTCTGCCAAGAAAGAAAGGCGCTTAGAAACTTCGGCGCGACTGAGACCTTTGCTGAGGTCGCCCTCTTCTTTCTTTGGTGCGATAATTTCGATGGTTGATTCGGACTGACCTGGCGTCCAAATACGCTTGTTATTCTTGAAAATAAAGGAAATTTTTGCGGCAAGATAAGTTTCCATTGGTTGATCCTTCTTGAGTGGCAAAGCCAAAACCAGGAGGATGGCGACTGGTGGAATAACAATAATAATAAGTGGCACAAAAATTCTAAATAGAACATAGCCTATACCGCAAAAAGCCGCGGCAATTAAAAGATAGATGAATTGACGAAGGTTGAATGGTCCCAATATCTTATCATCTGTCTCAACGTCTTGTGGTACCGTGTGGACAGCCATATATGTATATTATTTTAGCACAAAATGCGATTGTTTTTGTGCTTGTATTTTTAACGATTTTATTTTTTTGCTACAAAAATCTCCCCTGTTGCTCGGGGAGATTTTTGCGCTTTATTAGATGCCAAGAATCTTGCGGATGTCTGGGTTCATTCCATCGCGTAGAATTGCGTTGCGCTTGAGTTCTATGATCTGGCTTGCGAGTATTGTTCTAAGCTCGTAGCTATAACCATCCGGAGTGAAACCTGCATTCTCTTTACCAAATTTACCAATAATATGGTTGAGTGCCTTGAAGGTAGTACTCTTCGATTTAGAGATTTGCTGCGCAGTCATACCAGAAAGCATATCGTAAACCTTTTCGAGGGATGTTCCCTTGCCGAAGCCCATTTTTGCGCTTCCATCGTCATTGTATTGGAGAGCGCCGTCATCGTCAGTGAGATGATGCCAGTGACCCATACGGCTTTCGGCGAAATCTGCGACAGCAGCTTTCTTGCCAGACTTGTACTTTTCTTTACGTTCACCTTCAGTATCCATGTTGTGACTCTTAAAGTAACCGTTTGTTAAGTAGTCGAGAGCGTTATCGAGCTGTTCGCCATCCATTTCGCCAGATGCGAGA
Source organism: Candidatus Nanosyncoccaceae bacterium (assembly GCA_045630145.1). Classification (GTDB taxonomy): domain Bacteria; phylum Patescibacteriota; class Saccharimonadia; order Saccharimonadales; family Saccharimonadaceae; genus UBA2834. The sequence continues at coordinate 33,055 of JAZQSO010000088.1, read as the reverse complement.
CCAGAGCGGTAGTCTTTATCGCGGAATAGGAAAAGATCGCTGTCGACCGTGCCGTCAATCTTAAACTGAAGTATCTGGTCGAAGACCGTGCGGTCTTGCTCTTTGAAATAACCACCGTCTTTGTAAGCATTAATGATAGCTGTTGCGGAGAGGCCTGCTACTTCTTCTGGATCATCACCGTCAAGGACTTTGCCGTTAAGGAAGTCAATAAAGCTAATGTAGGCTTCGACGGGTTTGCCCATTTCGTGTTTAGCGCGGCGAATCATGTTAGCTTTAGCCCAAGCTGCAGCGAAGACGTTTTCTCGCTTGAGTGGTAAGGTGGAATCGAGAAGATGCTTCTGGAAGCGCATCATCTCGTTCTTTACGCTTGGCGGAGCTGCATCATCGACAGCAATTTTAGGTGTGTTTACTGCAAGCTCTTCGAGGAGCCAGTTATGGTCACCGCGTTCGGTAAGAACCGTAATAGCTGCTTCCATCGAGTTGTAATCGTTGTAATCGAAAGACTTGCGAAGTTCCTTTTTGATGAGATCGCCAGCTGGCATATCTCTAAAGAGTTCAAGCTTGCGACCGCGCTCGTCGTTGTCGACCTTGCGCTTTTCCGCGATAGCATTAGCGAGGACATACTGCTTAGCTTTCTCGTAACCGGCCGTATCATCGTTGCTGAGGTTGAAGGATTTTTCGACAAGGCGTTTGATCTTCTCTTTTTCGGCTGTATCATCGGTGTCGCCATTAAGAGCATCACGCATACTTACGGCGAGAGACTTGGTGTTTTCAAGCTGAATGGAGTTAGAACGTGCTTTCTCGATTGCTCTTTCGCGGAGGCTGACCTGGATACGTTCGTTGCCGTCAATGACGCTGTGAGCGTGAAACTTACTAACGCGTGGGTCCATAACATAATATGATTTGCCCGTTGCTTCGTCTTTGACGAGCTGGCTCTTGAAGCCTTGATCGAAATCATTATCGATTTTGAGGCGTTTAGCTTCGTTTTCGACCTTGCGGATATTAATTTCGTTTTGCATAATACCGCGGCTGTTTAGTTGGCCTTTACGGTTAAAGTAGCGTTCCTTGGAACGGCGCTCGTAAGTATCTTTATTGATATTTTGGAGAGCCTTCGTATCCACGATACGGTCAGTCTTTCTCTGCTGCAAATAGCGTGCAAGGCGATTATGCATCATGCGGCTATTGCTAAAGCGCTGTCTCTCGTATGCGGCTAACTGATTTTCTGCAGACATACGACCAAAGCTGCGCATTGCAGGGGCCGTAACGTTACGGACAATACCATCAATCTTGTTGAGGAAGGTACCGCTCATCTTCATGAGAGGGATAGACATAAAGAGTGGAATGACCTGAATACCAAGACCAAGCACAACACGAACTGGATCAATCTTATTATCTGGAGTGACTGCAGAACACATAACAACAAGGCCAGCGAGGCGAGATGCGCCATATAATGCACTGAACATAGGATAGAAGAATAGCATGCGCGTGAAGAGCTGATACCACTTATCTGTCCACTTTGAGAGGTTAGGCATAGCGTAACAGACAATGGCGATTGGCGAAATCATGAGAAGAATATAAATGAGTGCCTGACGACCAGCCATAATAAGAACAGCGGAAATAATTGAGAAAATGCCACCAAGCAAGATTGGCAAGACGAGCCAGAGGAGACCGGTAAAGCCACCGATTTGCGCTAGACCAATGGTTGTCGCTGCGGCTGCTGTGCCGACACCTAAGAAGGTAGAAACGATGTTGCTTGCATTAAAGAATTGGAAATCAGCGGAGAGTGAGCCGTTTGCAAAAGACTGTTCCTCGACAAATTCGAAGATAGAACGCAAACCGGTACCAAGAATATTACTGAGATCAATACCAATGCAACAGAGTGCGAAGCTAAGATTAGATAGAATAATAACGGCGAGTAGTTTTGGTAGCATGCGCTTTACGCCGTAATTAGAAATACCGATACCAGTAATCTGGGATGCAATACAGAGGAGCATCATGATAATAAAGACGATGTTGGTGAGTTTACGACAAGTGCTCCAGATCTGGAAGAAAGGCGAATCGGTGTCACTTGTAACTGGTTCTACCTGAATAAGGCGAGTTAGAACATTATATGCGCCATCAATAACATTGGCTAAGAAGCCCGTACCAGGACAGACAAGCCAAGCGAGGCCGCCGATCTGATCAGCACAAGTAGGCTGTTCTTCGAGAGGAATAAGACCGTCTTCAGATTCTTCTTCGGCTTCTTCCCCTTCTGTAGTGGTCTCTGTGGTTGTAGTTGTTGTGGTAGTAGTTGTTTCTGGCGAAGTGACTGGGTCAGCAAAAACAGGTGTGCTAAAGCTGAACACACTAAAGCAAAAAACAAAAATTGCTACTAGAGCACCTCTCAATCGCAACTTCATAATAAAGGCAATTATATCACACATAAGCGATTTCGTCAAGTAGAATAGTTTATTTTTGTCAAATTCAAAACATTTGCGCGTTGACTTGCGAATATGCTAAAATTAAGGCAAGTTTTAAAGGAAGGTTTAAGAGAGCTCTAGATGAGTAATAAGTTGAGTGTACGAAAAAAACTTGGCTATTTTGCGCTAGCAGCGGTGATTTGCGCGGCTTTTGTTACTGTGGCAATTGCCCAGCCGACTTTCGCAGCTTGTAATACGGGCGTATTGCCACAAGCTTGGTGCGATGGTGATGGCACGAAGACTGGCATTGAAGTAATGCTTGAAGATCTCGTGTGGATTATTGGTAGTATCGCAGGTGTAATTGCCGTGCCATTTATCGCAATGGCTGGTTTTACTTGGATGACTGCAAGAGATGATCCAGGCAAGGTTCAGGCCGCAAAGAAGCGTATTCTCGAGATTGTAATCGGTTTGATTGTATATGTCTTTATCGGTTTAATAATAACTTGGTTGATTCCGGGGTAATCATATGAAGAAGAAAATTTTATTTGCAGTTTTTGCTTCAGCGGCCGCAGTGTTTGGCTTGCTTGGCACTTCTCTATTAACGCAAGATGCAACCGCAGCGAATGTTTGCGAACACAGCGGTAGCCCATTTGGTATTACGCGTTGGTGCGAAGATTTGTCAGAAAATCCTGATTTTACTTCCGGCAAGGAAGAAATCGCGAAGTATATTATTACTCTCATCGCAAACATCTACGGCATGATTACCGATATTGCGAGCTATATTGCTGTGATTTTAGTAATGTATGGTGGCTTCCTTTATGTAACGAGCTCGGGCGATCCTGGTAAATCAATGAAGGGTCAGAAGACTATCGTTAACTCTTTGATTGGTATTGTGATTGTTAAGGGTAGCGATATTATCTTTAAGTTGATTAAGACTATCGCTAATAACGCTCAGTCGACTTCTGGTGTTGGCGGTGCGGCTGGCGTTGGCCCGCTTGCGAGCTATGTTGGTGGTCGTGCCCTGTTCTGGGGTGGCATCGTCGCGGTAATTATGATTATCTGGGGTGCTTTGCAGTATTCTATGAGCGCAGGAGATCCTGGCAAAGCTGCTAAGGGCAAGAAGACGATTATTTCTGCTTGTATTGGTATTGCTATCATGATGCTTGCAGCGATTATTGTCACGGTTGTAATTAACACTTTGGATGTAAATAACTAAGGAGTTAATGAAGATGAAAAAAGTATTTGCTATCCTTGCAATCATCTGTAGTTTGGGTCTGGCTGTTGTCGCGCCTACTTCAACTACGGTTTTTGCAGAATCTGTAACGGTTGGCGGCGAAAGCTATGATTATGATCCTGATTATGACCCGAACGGCAAGATTTTGCCTACTCCAGGCAATGGCGAGAATGAAGCAAAAGATCGTGCAAAGACAATTGTTACGGTTTTGGCAACGGCGGTTGGTGTTGTCTCTGTCGTAATGATTATTTGGGGCGGCATTATGTATTCCTACTCTGCTGGCGATCCAAGTAAGGCTCAGCTAGCGAAGCGTATTATCGTTTCAGCGATTATTGGTTTGGTACTGAGTATTCTTGCTGGTGTAATTCTGAACGTAGTTGTTACGGTTGCTGAAGGAGGCACGATATGAGATTACTAGAGATTTTAGCAAAGAAAGACGACGTTTGTTCTGTTGATGGTACTGGTAAATGCGCCAGTGACATGGATTTTACCGCTTTCTTGCAGTCTTTTGGCGGTAATGTTATTACAAGTTTGTTCATTATTGCAGGCCTTATGTCTGTGATTATGCTGATTGTTAGTGGCATTATCATGATGATTTCGAATGGTGATCCAAGCAAGGTCGCTAAGGCGAAGAAAGGCATCACGGCTTCAATTATTGGCCTGGTTATTTCCCTTTCGGCTTTTGCGATTGCAACGGCCATTGCGAATGCGTTTTAATTAAGCGTTTTCTTGCTTGATTTTCGAATATGTGTTAAAATGCAAGTAAAAATATAGAAAGGTAAAAATGGATTTAGTAAAGCTTTTCGGCGATATTAAAGGCACAGTAACCGGTGGTATCGACGACGTTAACCCAGGTGGTGGCACCACAAACAATCTTAACGATATGATTAAGAATGTTCTTAACTGGATTTTCGGTGTTATTGGTATCGTTGCCGTTATCATGATTATTCTCGGCGGCTTTAACATGATGATTTCTTCTGGTGATCCAGGAAAGGTTAAGAAAGGTAAGGATACAATTCTTTACGGTATCATTGGTCTCGTAATCGCAATCCTCGCTTTCGCAATCGTCAACTTCGTTATTAACGGTATCTTTAAGTAGGATTTTACCAATTCTCCGCCCTTCGGGGCGGTTTTTTGTTTTATGTTATAATATTGAAAGATAAAATAGAAAGGTTAGTATGGACGTTAACCCAATCAACAATATTTTTAATTTATTCCCTGACCAGAATGCAAGTTTGCCTGAGATTGTTCAGGGCATCCTCAACTGGATTTTTGGTATCATTGGTATTATTGCTGTCATTATGGTTATTCTAGGCGGTTTTAAGCTTATGACTTCTACTGGCGATCCTGGGAGGGTTAAGAAAGGCAAAGATACGATTCTTTATGGCATTATCGGCCTCGTTATTGCTCTGCTCGCCTTTGCTATTGTGAACTTTGTGATCAACGGTATCTTTAAGTAGAGATTGTTATTACTAAATGCTACGGTTTGTTCCGTAGCTTTTTTGGTGCTTTGTTTCGGACCGTCAAAAAACCGCCAAGATTTTTGGCGGTTGATTGGCTCATTGTGTTCTAGTTGATTTGAATGCGGGTTGGCGCCGCGACCTTTTCCTTTTCGAATGAGATGGTAAGAACGCCGTCCTTAAGGATGGCTTCTACGCCAGTCTCTTTGACCTGAACAGGCAAAGCGATAGTGCGGCTGAATTCGCCCCAGTAGCATTCCTGAATGTGCCACTGCGTAGCCTTGTCGTCTTCTCCGCTATTAAGGACACCAGAAATGGTCAAGATATTGTCGTTGATAGAAACATCAAGATCCTTGCGTTCGATGCCGGCAGTACGAGCTTTAATAATAAGCTTTTCTGCGGTTTCGTAAACATCAACAGCGAGCTGGCCAGGAAGATCATCGGTATCGTCCCAGTCTTCTTCTTCGTCGATAAGTTCGTTTTCGACAGTTGGTTCAACATCTGGAGTGTCTTCAGGAATGATTTCTTCTTCTACTGAATCCTCTTCGATTTCTGTCAATGCAGGCATGTCGCTATCTGAAAGAAAAGCGGCGGTGAGCTCATCATCTAAGCTCATTTCGTCTTGTTTACGAGCCATAATAAATAATTTTCCTCCACTATTACACTCTTTAAGCTTTATTATAGGGGGCATTTAAATTAAAATCAAGGTATAAAGGGAGGTGTTGTGAAAAATACAATAATTAGGACTTTTGCAGACTTTTTCTGCCCTCTTAGGTGTATTAATTGTTGCGCGGTAGGTGAGATTTTTTGTGCGCGTTGTAGAAAATACATAAATTTGGGCTTTGGCCGTTGCTTGGTTTGTGGCGCAGCATTGTCTAATTGAAAATGTCAGACTTGCTCTGCTCTGCCATTTGATAGGCAATATTGTCTCGGTGAACGCAAAGGCGTTTTGAAAGAATTGATCAATCTCTATAAATACAATTCCGTTCGTGTAGCGGGCGATATGTTGGCGGAATTGATTTTAGATGGTTTTGATTTGGATGGAATTTTAGCTGCGCTTCCTACCATTTCGAAGCACGTGCGGGAAAGAGGTTTTGCTCATATTGAGCGCCTTGTGCGTAGGCTAAGCAGACTGACTAGACCGTCATTTGCGTCTAGGAAGTCTGGCTTAGGCTGCGCCAAGGTACTCAAACGTGCTAATTCTACGGTCCAGGTTGGTTCTAGTGCGGAAAAGCGTAAAATTCAGGCCTCAAAGGCTTATGAAGTTACTAAGAGCTTTGATCCGAGCAAACATTACATTCTCGTAGACGATGTATGGACGACGGGTAGCTCGATGTTTGCTGCGGCACAAAAACTGCGCTCACTTGGAGCGCAGCATGTTGATATTCTCGTGATTGCTAAGACGGTTTAAGCAGTAAGCTTGCCAGTAGCGCTAACGATGAAGTTGACGATAGCATAGGAGAAGATGACGAGAATGAGGCCGATGATTGCGTAAACGACCGTGTTCTTTGCCTTCTGGACCTTGTCCTTATCGCCACGAGAGATCATGAAGCGGATACCACCAATGATGAGCATAGCAACTGCAACAACGCCAGCGATGTAAAGAATAGTGTTGATGATATTGCTGAAAGTGCCATCAACGCCCAAGAGCTGGGTTGGCATACCTTCGGCATGCATAACATCTACGCCTTTTTGAAGCGAGCTGTTGTGGATATCGTTGCCCTCTTCGACTGCGAAAGTGCGGCTTGCAAACAAAGTTGCAGCAGCAGTTGCGCCGGTGATGACTTCGAAGATCTTGGCTGAAATCTTTGACATTTTGATTAAACTTCCCTAATTAAACTGACTAAAATTATAACATATCGTGCTAAATGCGGCAAATAGGGGTGGCGGCTTCTGAAAAATGTGCTAGAATAGAGAGTATTGGAGGGTTACCCAAGTGGCTGAAGGGGACGGTTTGCTAAATCGTTAGACTGGCGAAAGCTGGTGCGGGAGTTCGAATCTCCCACCCTCCGCCAAAAGTCGCTCAAGCGTTTGCTTGGGCGCTTTTTGTGGCTGCGTTTTATTTGCATAGGCGGAATGTTGTATAATGAGAGTATTATGGGAGCGAAGAAGATTATTAATTGGGAAGCGAACGAATATATCCAGCGCGAAAAAGGCAAGATTTGGTATGTTGTCTTTGCTGTGATTGTTTTGATATTTGTCGCATTAACGATTTGGTTAAAGGATTGGAGCTTTTTGATCCTAGTAGTAGTTTGTGCTGTTGCACTGCTGCTCTACGTCAAGCGTCCACCACGTAAATTGCATTATACTTTGGACGACAAGGGCCTAACCGAAGGTAACCGTCTTTATCCTTATTCCGACTTTAAGTCTTTTGGCATTCTAAAGGAAGGTAATCATTACTGCATTGTCCTTACGCCAAAGAAGCGCTTCAGTCTACGCAATAATGTTTATTTCCCTGAAACTATGGGCGAAGAGATTGTAGACCAGTTTGGCGAACGCTTGCCAATGGAGCCAGTCAAACTTGATATGATTGATCAGCTGATTCGAATTTTGCGAATTTAGCACAAGCGTGATAGTATAGTTGTAAGTATTTTGTAAAAATAATAGAAGGTGGGTCTATGAATGATAACAGCGCAGCTCAGGATGAGCTACAGCAAGCAATCAACAGCATTACGAATGCTGCTAATGCTGATGCAAGTGATAGTACTGAAGCGGTTGCTCAGATTGAGAATCGTTTGAATGGCAAGGAAAAGAAGCCAGCACAGAACGAAAAAGCTAAGAAAGAAGAAGCTAAGGCAGTTGACGAACAGGTTGCTGCTCTTTCTGAGGCTACTCCGCTTGCTCCGCCAATTCCAGCACCAGTTGCACCAGAACCACCTGCCATGCCAGCATTTGCAAATGGCATCGTAGCGCCAATTGGTTCTGCGCCAAAGCAAGCATCTTATGGTGACCCAGATTTAGACCGCGTTAAGAGCTCTGCTCTCTCGGATCTTCGTCCAATCATCGAAAAGATTGATCTTCCGGCAGAAAAGAAATTTGAAGTTTACAAAGAAATTATTGATGCAATGAATGACAAAGCTTGCATTGAGCCAGCTTACAACGCTGCTAAGAGCATCGCAGACGAAAAAGAACGAGCAGAAGCCCTTCTCTTCGTTGTTGAAGCAATTAATCGCCTCGGTGTTCAGGAAGCTAAGAAATAGGATTTCTTCATTAGTTGCCCGCTCTTCGGAGCGGGTTTTTGGTTGTATTTAGAGTTATCAAAAAGCCACCCTTGCGGATGGCTTTGTTCGGTTAGGCTTTTATTTTAGTACATGCCCATTCCGCCAGCTGGAGCGGCAGCTTCCTTCTCTGGAAGTTCGACCATGAGTGCGCCCATGGTGATTGCCGTAGCGGCGATACTAACAGCGTTCTGAACAGCTTCGCGGGTAACGCGGGCTGGATCAATAACGCCGGCCTTCTTCATGTCGATAAGGCCCTTCTCTGGCGTCATAACGTTGATGCCTTGACCGTCCTTAGCGGCTTCAACCTGTGCAAGGAGGGCTTGGCTGTTAAGGCCAGCATTTTCCATAATCTGAGTGAATGGAGCCTTAAGAGCGCGCTTCAAGATAGTTGCGCCAGCGTTGTCGTCTTTGATGTTCTTGCTGAGGTTAACGAGCGTTACGCCACCGCCAGGAACGATGCCCTCATCGAGAGCGGCCTTGGTTGCAGCGACAGCATCGTCGACACGATATTTCTTCTCGTCGATTTCAGTTTCGGTAGCGCCACCAACCTTAATAACAGCAACGCGACCTGCGAGTGCAGCAATGCGCTTGTTGAACTGCTCTTTTTCGTAATCTGATGTACTAGCGTTAGCCTGTGCCTTGATTTCGTCGATGCGAGCAGAAACGGCTTTCTTGTCGCCATCGCCAGAGATGATTGTAGTCTGATCTTTAGTAGCAATAATCTTGCGTGCAGAACCGAGAACGTCAAGTTCGGCAGTTTCGAGGCTCATGCCCTTGTCTTTATTGACGACAGTAGCGCCAGTAAGGGTAGCAATATCTTCCATGATTTGTTTGCGGTTGTCGCCAAAGGCTGGGGCCTTGAGAACTAGTGTATTGAAGACGCCTTTGAGTTTATTAAGGACGAGAACAGATAGAGCTTCGCCTTCGACTTCCTCAGCGATGATAACGAGGTCTTTGCGGCCAGTCTGTGCCATCTTTTCGAGGAATGGAACGATATCGTTAACAGCAGAAATCTTCTCGGTTGTAAGGAGGATTTCTGGCTTATCAAAGGTAGCTTCTTGACGATTAGTATCGGTAATGAAGAATGGGCTGGAGAATCCTTTGTCATAAGTGAAACCTTCGGTGATTTCGCTCTGCATTTCGAGGCCCTGGCCTGCTTCAACGGTTACGACGCCATCTTTGCCAATCTTAGCGATGATGTCAGCGATAAGCTTACCGATTTCAGCATCACCAGCGGAGATAGTGGCGACTTCAGCGACCTTCTTGTCGTCGCCGGCAACCTGCTCTGCTGTCTTGTTGATGCCTTTGATAATTTCTGCGCCAGCAGATTCGATGCCTTTGCGGAGATCCATTGGGTTGATGCCGGCAGCAATAAGCTTGTTAGCTTCGGCGAGAATGTTGTAAGTAAGGACGGTAACGGTCGTAGTGCCATCGCCAGCAGCTTTGTTGAGCTTCTGAGCGGCGCCCTTAATGAGCTTAGCGCCAATCTGATAGCCGAGCGTTTCGTCGTCTTCTTTTGGAAGATCAACAGCTTCAGCGACGGTTACGCCGTCGTGGGTGATGGTTGGAGCACCATAGCCCTTCTCGATTACAACGTTGCGGCCTTTTGGACCAAAAGTAACTTTGACTGCGTCATAGAGAGCTTTTGCGCCCCCAAGAACACGGGCGCGAGCATCGTCGTCATAGAAAATCTTTTTAGACATAATATAATTCCCTTTCGAATTTTACTTTTAGCTTTTCGAACCGCTTCAAGCGCCTGTCGTTACAGGGCTTGTGCGCTTAGTCCTCGTCGTAACTGCGGATGTTCGAAAAGCTATAAAGAAAATCCGAAAGCATTATATATCTAAAATGATTTTTATGACGAGGAGCTGATGACCTTATAGGGTGGCTAGGATATCCTCTTCCTTGATGATGAGATATTCGTCGTTGTTGATTTTTACTTCGGTAGCGGAATATTCGCGGAAGATGATCTTGTCGCCCTTCTTGACGTTTTTGACATCTGGGCCAACGGATTGGACGGTAGCGACATTAGATTTTTCGGCGTTTGATTCGCCAAGTAGGATACCAGAAGCAGTCTTCGTAGCGGCGGCTTCTTTGGTGGCGACGACACGGTCTCCAAGTGGTTTAATAGACATTGATAACTCCTGTTTAAGGTATAAATATAGTGTAGTGCGATTAATTAGCACTGTCAAGCAAAGAGTGCTAATTTTGTCTTTTGATTAGATTTTTGGCACGAAAAAGCCCTGCTCTCCACTGCAGGGTTTTTCGTTTAATTCAGATTATTGTCTGATTATGAGCGGCGGCGTGCGAGGAAGATTACCGCGGTACTGAGACCAAAGACGGTGCCAGCTGCAGTTAGCATGAAGGCTGGATTGTTGTCCTTGGTGTTTGGTGTATCTGGAGTTTTTTCGTAGTAGATCGTGTAGACCTTTACTGGGAAGTTGTTCGTGGTTGCTAGTGGGAATTCGTCCTCCGAGATGTCTTCAATCACGATGCGTTCGGATTCCATTTTAGCTGAGCTAAAGACATAGCCGTTAGCTAAAGCTTTTTCAGAGATTTCGACTTGCATCTGAATGTTGCCACAGGTGTTCTCCATCGAGATATCATCATCGACTTTTTCGGTTGTGCCCTTCTTGTAGTGATGGATATAGATTGCACAGGTTTCTGGTTGTGGAGTGCTTTTTGCTTCGTACTCGATGATGTAAGTTTGGTTAGCCGTAATTGCGCCCGTATTGTATGGGAATTCGCTCTTCTGCATTACAGTGTCGCTTTCGGTCTCGATAGCATTGTCGAAATCGTAGTGCTCGAGGACGGACTCTGAGAGACTGATGGTTTTTGAAAGCTCATGGCAGAAACCATCGTAATGTTCTGGTTCCGCAAGGTTTGTCTGTGTGCCCTTGAGGCGGTGATAGACGTCAATTGTGCAAGGATCTTTGTATTTAACCGTAAAGGTTGTTGGGCGACCGTCGACATTCTTTGGCAAGGTAGAAATGATTTCTACTACACTGCCGTCGTCATAGACTGGCGTATGACCGTTGTCTACGACGCTTTGGAGATGACCGACCTCGACTGGTGTATTACAGACTACGGTGCCAGTTTGAGTAGTATAGACTGTGCTAGTGTCGTAGTAGTTTACGTGATTGATGACGTAAGAACAGGTTTCGTTATAGTAGAGGTTGTAGACCTGGGATGTCTTACTGTTAATTACAGTCTTTGGGAGGTCATCTGTGATGTCCTCTTTGTTTGTCTCGTCGCCGTCTTCGACATATTCAGCAGATACGAAGCCGTAAGTCTTAGTGCTATCCGTGAAGGTAGTGGTTGGCTGAACGGTTCTTTCGGCGTGTTCGCAGGTGTTGGTTACGGTATCAGATGCAGCAATCTTTGTGGTAGTACCAGCGAGATAGTGATTGATTTCGATGGTACACTCTGAAACCTGGCCAAGTGGAAGTTGTGGGTGGAGCGATAGATAGTAAGTATCTGCTTCTGAATCGATGGTTTTGGCAATGAGTAAGCCTTGGAAGCTAGATGCCGTAATACTAATATCTGAATCTGGGGCTACGACGAATGATGTGGTCTCGCGGGAGATTACGATATCGCCTGTGTAGAGTTTATCGTTGCTTTTGGAGTTATAGAAGTTAACGATAACGTGGTTTTCGAATTTATCATGAATCCACTGTTCGCGTACGCAGTCTCTTTGATTGTCCGTAAAGTCGATATCATCTGTTGATGTAGCGTTTGCATTAATGGACTTCGGATATTTGACTTCGTCTGCAGTTCTGTAGCAGAGCTTGAAGGAGTTATTCATCTCAAATTCGGTAAGGTCGGCGAGGTCGACATTGATGAGGAGCGTGCCTGGCGTATGCTGATCGAAGCCATAGACGCAGATATCGTGATGGCCTTGGAGAAGCCCTGTACCCAAATGATCCTTACTGAGGGTTATGACATTGAGCTGCCCTTTTGTTGCGCTCGGAATGTTAATTCTTAGATTATTTTCGTCTGAGAAATCGTAGTCGGTGCTAGACAAAGTATCAGTCATACCAGCGAGGCTCGCATTCCAACTCTTTGCGTTTGTTCTCAGAGATTCAATATCGATAAACTGTTGGTCGGCATCTTCTTCCTGCCAGACGTTATCTGCATATTGGCCATCAATGATGCGGTCTGGCATGTTTGATTTGTTGCCATTAATGGTCCATTTTGTGCCGTTATCGCCAGTTCCAATAGGCGCTTGGTAGCCAGTAACTAAGACATTAGTAGCGTTATTATGTGCATTTGCGAAGCTAAAGTTTGTTCCGATAGATGTACCGATTTGCCTTGCATAGCTAATAGTTGGCTCTTCGAAGTAGCCAATGTATGAACCAGCACTATTGAGGTTTTTGGTAATGATATTACCGTTAGTCTGGTTACCAAGATCAAGCTGGTCAAAACCCATGAGATGGAAAGCGCCAAGCACGCCTAGAGGCTGAGCATAGTTCTGTGCCATATAGGTGTCGTTGTAAGTCTTGCTAAGAATAGACGCACCGTTGTCGTTGAGAATAGTCGGATTTGTTGGAATTTCCGTACAGTAGTCATGCGCGCCTTCCCCTGTTGGGTTATTCGCGAAGACATAATATGTTGCGCTCGCGTTAGTGCGAGGGTTAGTGAAATTCTCTTCCTGACAATAAACTGGGTTGGAGCCAGAACCAAAATAGCTTCCCGCTTTGGTTTGGGCGGAATTGATGCCGTCGTAATCGCTTTTTAGAGCGAAGTAAAAATTATCATTATTAAATGCTGTTTCGGCTGATGCCCCTTTTTCGGTGATATAGCCTACAACGCCGCCTATACCTAGGACGGCTGCACCTGCGGCAAGAGCTATGGCTTTGCCGCGTTTGTGCGTATTGCGTGTGGAGAAACGCATACACTTACCTCTCTTTTTGTTAAATTGTTTTTATTTTGACCTTTTGTAAGGTGATAATAACATAAGCGGAGTGGGTTTGCAAGGGCTTTTATGATATTTTTTAGGGCGTTTTTTAGCAATAGAAAGCCCCGCCTGGGGCGGGGTTTTAATGGTGTTTGGGGTGGATGTCCTGGTTTGGAGACCAGAAGGCTCCATCGGTCTTGATCAGACCTTCTCTGTCGATTCTCTTCATCTCATCCTTGAAAGTATCAGCTAAAGCACTGAGGAATGGGAGAGCGAAGCGAAGCAGGATATAACCAAACACGATTGCTAAAAGAGCGTCCATATAAATTCCCTCCTTAATAATAATTCGATATGAACTAGACAATTATAGCATAAGCGTCCAAATTTGTCAATGCTTATGTTTAAAATATGATCATTTTGAAGTATAATATAGCAAAGATTTCGAGAGGTATTTTATGGGTGTAAAGGAAAAAATTCCATTTTATGATAGCTTAGTTGTTCCCTACCATATTGGTAAGGCGGCTTTTTATGCGACGCGCTATGGTTTCCCGGGTCGTAAGTTGACTGTAATCGGCGTCACTGGCACAAATGGCAAGACGACGACTTCTTTCATGATTTGGAAAATGCTCAATGCGGCTGGTCGCAAAACTGGCCTTATGACTACTGTTGGTTGGGGTGTGGACGAGATTCATGAGCAAGTTGAGCATATGACCACGGTAGATTCGGGTCTTTTGAATCAGCGCATCAAGAAAATTGCCGATGCAGGTGCAGACTATCTAGTTTTGGAGCTCACTTCTCACGCTTTGGCGCAGCATCGTGCGGTTGGCGTGCCTATCGATATTGCTGTTATGACGAATGTGACGCACGAGCATCTAGATTATCACAAGACTTTCGAGCGTTATCGCGATGCGAAGCGCAAGTTGTTTAAGATGGCGCGTTATGGTGTAATCAATGCCGATGATCCAACGGCGGAGTATTTTGAAGGTGATATTGATGATTATGTTACCTATGGTATTGAATATGGCGATATGAAGGCTGAGAATATTAAGCTCTCCCCTTACGGCGTCAGTTATACTATTCCAGCGCTCAAGAAGTTACAGATCGAGACGCAGATTGGCGGTAGCTTTAATGTGTATAATTCCCTAGCCTGTGTAGCGGTTGGCAAGAGATTGGGCTTGTCCGATGAAGAGATTCAGCGTGGTGTTCATGCTTTGACTTCCGTTGAGGGTCGCATGGTAAAGATTGATGAAGGTCAAGATTTTACCGCAATTATGGATTATGCGCATACGCCAGATGCTTTCGAGAAACTTTTGCCAGATATGAAGAAGGCGACAAAGGGCCGTTTGATTGTGATGTTTGGCTCGGCTGGCGGTCGTCGTGACCCAAGCAAGCGTGAGCCGATGGGCGAAATCGCCGGTAAATATGCCGATATTGTCATGCTTACAGAGGAAGATGATCGTGATACGCCTGGTATGGAGATTTTGGAGCAAATTGCTGGGGGTGCGAGAACGAGCGGCAAGAAGGACGGAAAAGATTTGTTCATGGAATTAAATCGCCCTACTGCTATCTTGAAGGCTTGTGAAATGGCGAAGGCCGGTGATACTGTCTTGTTCTTGGGTAAAGGCAACGAGAAGACGATTGAGCGTGCGGATGGTGCGCATTCGTATTACGAAGAAGACGAGATTCGCAAAGCTTTGAAGAAGATCAAAAAAGCAAAATAGTTGGCTAAGCCCCGGGTTGCCGGGGCTTTTTGTTTTCTTTTTGCTAGCTATTGCAAACACTCAAACAAATGTATGTATTTGAAAAATATAAAGTTGTATTCACTAGAGAGGAACATAACACAAAGTTAACGCTCTCCGGAAAGTGTTTACTTTGTGTAAGTATAAACAGAGGTGGTTTACAAATATACGTATCAAAAAGTCTTACATTTGTTTGAGTGTTTAAAGAAGCACAAAAAGTCGCCCAGATGATGGGCGACTATGTTAATCTAGCCAGAGGCTAATGCAGCGGATATATCCTCCGCCCTTCTTTAATTCCGTGACGTCTGGCGTGAGGCAGATTAGTCCACGCTTTTCGAGCTCGGCTTGGAATTTTGGTGCTCGATTCGACATAATGACGTATTCGCCAGTGCTAACCAAGTTGCAAGCAAAGCCTTCGGTGCACTCTTCGAGTGAAACCCGAATCTTATCTACTGGTGTGGCCTCGATTTTGCGCACAGATTCTTCGTCGAAGGCTTCTGGGCAGTAGGCAATCGTGTGCTCATTGATAACAGAAAGCGCCAAATCTAGATCATAAAAGAAGGAATCGGCATGTTGGGTCTCAGGATTGATATGCGGCGTGCCATCTGCGTTTAGTTGTGGCTTAGCGTGGAGCTGGACCAGTTCGAGGCCGAGAGCATCAGCGACAAACTGTTGAGCTTCGGGTTCTGATCTGTAGCCGGAGCCAGCAAAGAGATAATTGCCGCAGCGCAAGGAATCGCCCTGCCCTGAGAATAGTAAATTGTTCGGGACTTCAAAAATTTCGTATCCAAGTTCTTGTAATTTTTGCTTCGCGTAAGGTTCTTCGTCTTTGCGGGCTTTTGGTAAACGTGACATTACGGCCTTGCCGTTTTTGGTGATGGCCCAGTTGGCAGTATAGACGCCGTCTTGGCAATTAGCTGGCGCGTCGACTTTGACGAGTTCGACGCCGGCTTCTTTGAAGCAAGCCAAAATAGCATTGTGCTCGGCAATGGCTTTTGTACGGTCAATGGAATCTCCGCCGTAATATGGGTTAATTTTGAAATCGTCGGCAAAAAACTCTGCGCCCGAGACGAGTAATTTCTGATTTAGCATGAATGAATATTAGAGATTTATGTTTGCAGTAATTGGGGATTGGTTTGGCTCGTAGTTTGCTATGCCATCTACGATAGTATCCTGGTCGAGACCAACGGCAAGCGCAGTAAGAGCTGCAGCGGCCATGTATTCGACATTTTCTTCGCCTGTTAGGTAGGTGGCGATGTCGAACTTTTCGTTCTGGAAGCTAATGTTGGCTTCGGTGCCCATCTTGTAGACTTTGCTGCGGTTAATCTTGAGGTGAGCGTCGCTGCCGTGGCCATAGCTCAAGGTAGCAGACTTGGACGGGAAGCTTGAGAATAGGCTAAAGTTTGGATCGTCGCTATTAAGAATTGCGAAGAAAGGTTCTTTATTGAAGAGGATGGATTTGACATGTTCACTCTCGTCTGGGTCGGTTTCATCAAGCTTTGTATTGGTTACGACGACCGCAAAGAATGGAATCTGATAGAACAAATGATTGGCGATTGCTTCGCTAGGGGCCGAAATGACGACATGGTCGGTGCCAGTGCGCCAAATGGCGAAAAGCTGTTTGTACAAGCTTGAAGTTGTCTTAGGATCGATGATTAAACCAACCTTTGGATCACGGGATTTGAGAATTTCCTGAATGTAATGTGCGGTGACATCTCTACCCTTTTCGCCAGTGACGGCAACGATCTTTAAGTCCTTGGCAGGATTACTGTAATAAGTGGTGAAAAACTTCGCCTTGGCTTTTTGAATTTTTGGTTTGAGACTGGATTTTTTCTTCGCTTGCTTTGCCATAACTTTACTATAGCATTACTTGACAAATTGTGCTATAATTGGTCTATCGCAACGGGAAACCGATGTAGATGTTCATTTATTTTATTGAACTAGTGGATGATAGGTCTGTCAAAATGGCAGCCAATCCACATATGTGCCCGTAGCTCAGTTGGATAGAGCGTTAGCTTGCGGAGCTAAAGGTCGTACGTTCGAATCGTATCGGGCATACCATGTTTTGAATTAAAAGAACGCCATCTCGGCGTGTTTTTGTGCTCGCTCGATCAATAATCGTGCGTCGCGCAAAGAAAACACCAATCTGACGTCTTTTATCTTCAAAACATACCGTTAGGTCAATAACCGCGTTTCACTCGAAGAAACTACCAATCTAGGCGATTTTGTCTTCAAAATATCTTTGATTATAAAAAACTCCCCGTTTTGGGGAGTTTTTGCTATTTGGCTTGAACAGAGATTATATAGTCTTCGTTGATGGTTAGTTTCGGGATGTTTTGATCGAACGTATAGAGCGCGCTGCCCTGCCCGAAAACATTGCGGCCGAGCTGAGCGGTTAGCTGGCTGATGGTTACATCGGTTAAGACTACGGCGTGGTCGCCTTTTGTCATTGTGCCGTCGTATTGTAAGATTCCGCTACCGCGTGATGAGACGAGAATTGTTACTGCTTTGCCTTCGTATTCTTTATACATAGTTTTATATTATCATTTTAAAAAGCTGTAGAGTACGAATGCGATGATCGCTAGGCAAAACACCATGCCTAGTATTGTCGAAGGAATAATCTTGGAGCCTTCGATATAGAATTGCGTGGGGGCTTTTGGATTGTATTTTATTTTGACCTTTTCTCCGATTTTTGGCGCACTGGCGAAATGGCCATTCGTAGTAAGATCTTCTCCGAAAGCGCCTTGATTTGTTTTATATCTAACTACAATGTGAACTTTGTCGTCTGGATCCTCGGATGCTAGGTTAGGTTCTTCGTAAGTGCCTTCTATGACGCCTGTTGTACTTTCTGTACATTTTTTCTTGAGAATCAGGTGTTTAACGATTTTTGTAGTGCCGACTATTAAGACGATGAGTCCAAAAAGTATAGGGATTATTAAAGTTAAGTCTATTGTTAGTAAGTTAAATAAGTCTGTTATTCTCATTTCCGCTCTTGTTTATTTCTGTCTTTATTATACTCGGTTTAAAATAGGCTTTTTCTATGATAAGATAAGAAGTGGAAGGGTGGCCGAGTGGTTGAAGGCGCACGACTCGAAATCGTGTGGGCAGCAATGTCTCGGAGGTTCGAATCCTCTCGCTTCCGCCAGGAAGAATAAAAAAGAGACCTGAAAGGTCTCGTTTTTATTCTTTTTCGGTAGAAAATGCGAGAGGATGAGAGCCAGGTTCGCCCAATGCCCGGCGAGGAACGAGCGACGGCGCATTGTTTATATCCTCTCGCTTCCGCCAGGAAGAATAAAAAAGAGACCTGAAAGGTCTCGTTTTTATACGCTATAATTTAGTTATGACAAAGAACTTGGGTGGTAAGGCAAAGCAGTTTCGCGGCGAGAAAAAGGCTTTGCTGGCGTGTAACTGGGTTGGTTTTAGCGGTTTTATTTTTTACACGGCTTATCGGTGGTTGGAAATTTCTTTTTCTAATCAGTTTGAATTCCCTAGTGGTAGCGGCGGCGCACTTACTCTTCCTTCTTGGTGTAATATTATTCTTTTAATACTGCTTTTGGTTTCTTTTATTTTGTGCATTATCGGTCTGGTTTCTGCTTTTCGTTCGATTATATGGTTGATTAAAAATCCTAAGGCAAAGAAATGTGCTGTTTTTGTTTCTCTCGTGGCTGCACTTGCTTCTTGCTTGATGGTTATTATTTATTTGTTTAATTAATATAGATACATGAAAGTTGCGAATAATAGAAAGCTAGTTTATTTGAATTACTTTTCCCTTTGGGGCTTGCTCTTGTTTTGGGCGAGTTTTTTCTTTGGTGAACTTGGTTCGCAATATTTTTCTTATGGTAGTTATTCGGGATGTGATCATGATTGTGCTCGTTCGGGCTCGTTGTTTGAGGCTTGCCCTCAGGTCTTTTGTGAACCTGTCGTAGTTGTGCCTGTCTGGGTTCATATTGTTGCTAATTTAATCTTTCTTTTGAGTCTGATCTGCGCTTTTGTTGGTCTTGTGTCCACAATTCGCTCCGTTGCAGTCGCTAAGAATAATAAGGGGATCAATAAACGTAGCTTTATATATTCGATTTATAGCGCATTCTTGGCTGCTTTTATTCATATTGGTGCAATGGTGCTGATGTTGCCACTTTTCTGGGTATAATAGATAAGAAAGGAGTTGTATGTCGAGTATTTTTACAAGAATTATTGAAGGTGAAATTCCTTGCTATAAGATTTATGAAGACGATAAGGTTTTGGCCTTCCTAGATATCAATCCAGAGGTCAAAGGCCACACTTTAGTCGTGCCTAAGGTTGAGGTGGATAAGATTTATGATCTTTCTGACGTTGACTGGGTTGCATTGTGGGCCGCTGTTAAGAAAATTTCTGCTCACATGGAAGAAGTCACGGGTCGTCGTACGCTCTATAAGGTGATTGGCACTGATGTCCCGCATGCGCACGTGCATCTGATGCCATTCGATGAGACTTGGGAGCAAGGCAAGACTTTGAGTCTTACAGAAGATGAGTTTAATTCGATTCGCGAAAAGCTAGCAACGTAGGCATTAAAAATAGCACCGTAATAATGGTGCTATTTTTAATGTATCGTCTATTTTTAGACTGCAATGCCAGCGCGTGCGTTTTGCTCTTCAATTATGATTTGGTCATATTCTTGCTCGCCAATATCCAAGCATTCTTGCATACGATGGCTGAATTTTGCGCGCATTTGTCTTTTTGCTTTCATAATTGCATCAAATTCGATACTAGCGATTAGGCTTGCGCTGTAGTTTGGCTCAAATGTCGCATTTGGGTTTTCTCTGTGGTATTTCTTTGAGCATTCATCCAGGCTCTCTTCGATATACTGTTCTATTAGTTTGTCTTCTTGCTCATCATAGTCGCCTTCGTAGCCTTCATATTGATGAATTGTATCAATAAATGCACCAGTGTGCGTACCCATATAGCCAGCGCACATTATGGTGCGACGAATATTGCCGTCTGGCTTTGCATTATTTTTGTTAGGAATCGTTTCTTTGCGTGCGCGAACATATGATTGCTTGAAGGCAGGCTCAAGTGTAGTTGTTAATTCCCTCAGCTTTTTTAGCTGTTCTAGGAGGGTTTGTTCTTTTGCTTTTAATTCAGCTAGCTTATTTGGATCTTGCTCTTTTTTAATTTTATGGCGAGTTTCCTCTAGGTTTACTCTTGTGGATTCTGAATAGAAGACGGCCTGCTCATAGAGCTGGTGTATGATTTTTGCGGTTATTTTTGCATCTGGATTTGTGTAAACTTCGACATCTCCTTCTGCATAACCCTCTTCCACGTCGACATTTGATGTCATGTCTACAACTTCGTCTTCGCTTAGTGCGATAGTGAAGCGCGGGATAAAGTCGATGGTTTTACATTCAATCGATTTATAGTTGCCTTTTTCGTCCAAAGTTGGTTCTTGGCCGTATTTTAACCTTGAGAAGCCAATTAAGTCTTGTTCGTTGCCTTGCGAGTCGCGGTATGGACGGAAGAGTTTTTTAACAAATGTTTTTTTGCTTCTGCCGATTGTAACATCGAAGCCGAATGGCTTCGGTTGTCCTTTTTCGGTTATGAGGGTTACGGCTTGATCAATGCCGCCACTAATATCGTCGTAGCGGGTGACAGGGTCGCTAATTATTGTTCGGATACCCCCTACGCACTCGATAAGTTCATTGCCTCTAATTGCTTGACCAATGATGGCTTCTGCGATTTTAGCGAGTCTTTGGTCTGGAGTAAAATCTTTCTCTCTCGCTCTAACGTAATTTTCGTCGTTTCTAACTGATTCGCGAGTATAATATGGCTTTTTGCCTATGAAATCGCTAAGTTCTGGCTCTTGGTATTTTGATTCCTCAAGAAGAAACTCGGCTTTGTCTTCAATGTCGCCGTCTGCCCCGGCTTCGATGAGAGTTTTGCAAAGTTGATGCATTCTCTCGCCCCATTTTTTGGTTTTTGGGCTCTCAAGATCTAAATCTTCTTTTTCTGGTTTTGCAGAACTAAGTTCAGTGCTAGGTTTTTTATCCATTTGCTCACTTTTTGTTTTGGTTTGTACTACTTTATTTATTATCATACTTATGCTTATTTGTCAAGGCATGGAAAAGGGCCCCGTAGGGCCCTTGAGAGATGATATGATGCTATTTCATCATTCATCGAAGATAGATTTTGCGATCTCTTTCGCTACATATGTTGCCGTCTCGCCGTTTTCGTCAATTAACGAATTGTAGTAGACGACAACTCTACCTTCTTTCATGCATGTTAGGTCGTAGCCAGCAATTCTTTTGTTAAATTTTGCTTTTTCAAGCTGGCTTCTGATCGAGTCTCGGTTGCGGTTTACGTCAATACCGGGCTTTAGATCTACTATTACTTCTCCTCGAGAAGCTTCCATGATTTTGTAATTCAACATACAAATCATCCTCTTTCTGTAAAGTACTCACCTCTGTGAGCGTCCTTTTTAGACTCTCACACAAGTTACTCCGATATTGTAGCATATAACTCTTATTTTGTCAAGCTTAGTATATAGTTTGTGGGATTAAAAAATACCAGTTTTTTAACTGGTATTTTTGCCTTTGGTTTTAGACTAGTTCGAGCTCGGCTTTCATCTTTTCGATGAGTTTGCTCTTGGTGACGAGCGCATTGCGAGTCTCGTCGACGAGCTCTTTTGGCGCTTTCTCGACATACTTTGGATTGCGGAGACGGGCCTCTAAGGTGTTGATCTCTTGGCCAAGCTTAAGTATGCGTTCTTCGAGGTTTGCCTTGTATTTCTTGTGGATATCTTCTGGAATCTGGAGATAGATGTTGTGGCCTGGAATTGCGAGGCGTAGACCCTTTGCCTCGGTAACGTCAATCTTTGGAACGCTTGGTGCCTTGGTGAGGTGCTGGATGAGAAGCTGGTTCTCATACATGAGCTCGTCGTCATGGAAGGCGACTGGGTAAGCGTTGGCGCCTGGAAGATTCTGGAAGTGGCTGCGGATATCGCTGACGATAGTGATGAGTTCGTCGAACTGCTTGGCACGCTTGGTGTCGATCTTTTCGTAGAGCTTTGGCCAATCTTGGCTGATGAGGAGGCCGTCAGTCCAGCTGAGAGTCTGCCAGATGGTTTCAGTAACGAATGGTGCGAATGGGTGAAGCATGATAAGGACTTTCTCGAGGGTATCCTTGAGGAGGTCGGTGTTCTTCCAGAGCTTTTCGCATTCGAGGAACCAGTCGGCGTACTTGTTCCAGATGAGGTCGTAGAGTAAGTCGCCGGCTTCGGCGAAGCGGTAGTTCTTAAGAAGCTTATCCAATTCTTTGTTCGTGCGGTTGATTTCGCGGCGAATCCAGTTTTCGCCGAGCGATGCCTTCTCTGCCTTTGGTTCGTCATTTTGTTCAGCTTCGTCGACGATAGTCTGAATGAGACGACTAACGTTCCAGAGCTTGTTGCAAAGGTTGCGGCTAGCGATGACCTTGCTAGTACTGAAGGCCTGGTTAACGCCGGCGCTACGAGATGCGATGAGGCCAAGGCGAAGCGCGTCGGAGCCATATTGGCTTACGACATCGATAGGGTTGATAACGTTGCCCTTGGACTTGCTCATCTTCTGACCGTGTTCGTCGAGTACCATGCCGTGCATGTAAACTTCCTTGAATGGAATTTCGTCTTTGACGAAGAGGCTCATCATAATCATGCGGCCTACCCATTGGAAGAGGAGGTCTGCACCGGTTTCCATGACTGAAGTTGGGAAATGCTTGTCGCTGTCGCTTGTGGTGATATATGGCCACTGGCTAGAGCTAAACCAGGTATCGAAGGTGTCTGGATCGCGGCGATAGGTCTTCCCTTCGCTGACGATTTCTGGCTCGTTGACGCGGGTGTCGAAAATCCAGTCGGTTGGGTCATCGACGTTTTGGAAGGCTGGAATAGGGATGCCCCATGGAATCTGGCGGCTAATGTTCCAGTCTTTGAGATTTTCTAGATAATTGATGAGAACCTTCTGCTTGTTGGCTGGGTGGAATTTAATCTTGCCAGCTTTGAGAGTTTCGATTGCCTTCTTAGCGAGTGGCTTCATATCTACGAACCATTGTTCCTTGAGGAGAGGTTCGATGACGGTGTCGCACTTGTAGCAGTGGCCAACTTCGTGGGTGATGTCTTGTTCGCCGCGGCGGAGACCAAGCTCCTCGAGGTCTTTAAGGACGGCTTTGCGGCATTCTGCAGTCGTCATGCCTTCGTATTTGCCGGCGTTTTCGTTCATTTTGCCATCGAAACCGATAACGGTGATCATGTCGAGGTCGTGACGCTGACCAACTTCGTAGTCGTTCTGATCGTGAGCAGGGGTAATCTTGACGGCGCCAGTACCATATTCCATGTCGGCGTGTTCGTCTGCAATAAGCTTAATTGTGCGGTCGGTAAGAGGGAGAATAAGTTCCTGACCGATGAATTTCTTGTAACGTGGATCTTCAGGGTTAACTGCAACAGCTGTATCGCCGAGGAGAGTTTCTGGGCGAGTAGTTGCGATGACGACTTCTTTGAGCTCGTCGGTTGGGTTTACGAGTGGATAGGCGATGCTCCATAGCTTACCCTTCTCTTCTTTGTGAGTAACTTCGATATCTGCGAAAGCAGTCTGATGCTTGGTACAGTAGTTAACAAGCTTCTTACCTCTGTAAATAAGGCCCTTTTTCCAGAATTTTTCGAAGGTATTGTAAACGACATCTACAACCTTGTCATCGAGTGCGAAGACTAGGTCATTCCAGCTACAAGAAGCGCCGAGGGCGCGAAGCTGAAGCTCCATATTGCCGCGCTGCTCTGCTACGAAGTTCCAGACCTGGTCATAGAGCTCGTCGCGAGAGTAATCAAAACGGGTTTTGCCTTCAGATTCTAGCTTACGTTCGTAGACGACCCAGGTTTCAAAGCCAGCATGGTCTGCACCTGGAATATACCAAGTGTCTTCACCTTTAAGGCGATGATAACGGGTTAGGATATCTTCCAAGGCAATCGTGAGGCCGTGGCCGATATGTAGGTTACCGTTTGCGTTTGGTGGTGGCATGACAATCGTGTATGGATCGGATTTGTTACCATCTGCTTTGCGCTCAAAAGCGCCTGATTTTTCCCACAAAGCGTAAATATCCGCTTCGTACTGATTTGGTTCGTAAGCTTTACTAAATTTCATTTTTTCTCCCATGGTGCGAAGAGTTGTTGTTTGATCAAGACAACAAAATAGATTTTTAATTTTTCTCTCTATTCCCTGCTCTCACGCGTTTCCTATATTATACCATAAAATGTAGATAAAATTTGGCCGTTCTTATCTTGTAGCAATATAATGCGAAGGTGTTTATGTCAAGCTTAGCAACTCTTACCTTTTTGGCTTATTTTTGGGTTTAAAAAATCCGCTTTTTCAAGCGGTTGACCTCTGTTAATTTAGTTGTAATTGCAAAATATTTTAAGCACAAAAACCTTCACGTGAAGATTAAACAGCCGTGTCAATAGTCTTGCAAATTGTTAAAAATGTGTTATTCATTGTTTGTCTTCCGTCATTCGCCTAGCCCAAGTCTAGGTGATCCTTATCTCAGCCTTTTTTTACATGGCGTTAGGTCCATGAAGATGTATGGTCTAAATAAGAGGGTCCCACCGCATCTTGATTTAAGTTTAGCATTAGCGGGGTTGCTAAGTCAAGGGGTGTTAAATAGAAATATTAGGTTAGGTTGTGGAATAGCTGTGGGGTTTCTATGCAAGGCTGTTTTTTGTTCGGGTAGGGCGGGGTTTCTAGGCTTTGACTTGTAGTGGGGGTGTAAATGGTTATGGTATATTAATGTTGTGAGTTACATTAGGCAATTTAAAACTGGTAGTGGTGCGACTGGTGTTCAGGTTTGCTACAAAAAGGGGCGGGAAGTGGTAAAAACTGTGCATATCGGGTCGGCTTCTGATGAAGTTTCTTTGGCGAAGCTGCTCAAAAAGGCCAGGGAAGTGATGGATGAGGGGAAGAGCTCGCTTTTTGATCTTTCCGAATTTGACGCCTGATTTTTTTCGTGGATTTTTCCAAGCGTTTTTAATGTCGTAAAATGTGGGGATTGAGGAATTTTTCTAATTCTTGTTAAAGTCGTAAAATGCAGATTGTGGCGAAGTTAGCTTGAATAATATTGAATTTGCGATCGTGTTATTAATAATAGTAATCAAAAAAAACGGCCCGAAGGCCGAATTTTATTTTTTCAAGATTTTGCGTTTTGCGCGGTTGAGTTTGCGCAGAGTAGTATAGAATTGATATTTTGGCTTATTGATGATGTAATCGTAAGTTCCGCCATATTCGATCATGCTGCCGCCAAAGCTGAGTTTATATTGCGTGAAATGATACCATGGATGTTTTTCGTCCGTAGAATCCGTAGCGCCCCAGAAGTCGAAATATTTCTGGCCATTGTGTTTTGCGTCCATAATCATTTGCGTGAGGATTGCTACGCCTGGCTGTTGTTTGCGGAATTCGTCATTAGCGGCTGCATGCGCGTAGAACCTTGTATCGTTACTGTCATAGCAGAGCGCTGCGCCAATTGGCTGATTTTCGAATTCTGCTATATATAATGTAGCGAAATCGAAGTCGAGCTGGTCGGTCAGGTATTTTTCGCTGTGAGTAGAGAAGTGGCGCGAGCCGGTGATTTTGCTAAGGAAGTCGATGAGGATTTTAGCATCGGCTTTGTCTTTTGATTGGCGAACCGTGATGCCTTTTTTGGCATAGTTGCGATAAAAGTTGCGCCTAGATTGATTCATGTTTTGTAGAATTTCTTCGTCGCTTGGTGCTAAATCCAAAATAATGGTGTGTTTTGGATCTAGGTCGGTAGTTTTCTTGAGTTTTAGTTTTGCAGTCGTTTTGGCGGATAGTTTATTAATAGGCTCAAGGCGCGCAAAAATGCAGTTGTGTTCTTTTGCGAGTTCTTCGATAGCTTTCAATGCATCGCCGAGATCATGAATGCTTTCGATGCTTGGGCCATATGGCGCAAAAAGATAATTTCCTACTGGAGTTTCTTTGAGGACACACATGACGGAGTAGTTGTCTCCGTTTAGGCGGAAGGTTTTTTCGCCTTGGCTTTGTAGGAAACTTTCCCAGGATTCACTTTGTAGGAAATGTTGCTTCATGTTTATTATTGTAGCACGGTGTTTTTTGGCGTTGAGCACAAAAAGTCTTTACGATGCATAAAGCTTGTGAAAATTATTGAATAATTGAGCGTGGTGAAATGTCTAATTTGTATGGATCGCTTGGCTTTTTGCCGGCTTCAATAGAATAGTAGGCAGCCGAGGCGACCATTGCGCCGTTATCTGTGGCGTATTTTAGGTCAGGGAAGTAGACTTCGTGGGTTTTGCTGAATTTAGCCTGCAAAGCTTCGCGCAAAGCGAGGTTTGCCGAAACGCCACCGGCAAGCAAAATTGACTTGGCGGCTGGGTATTCGATTGTAGCTTTTTGGAGTTTTTGAACAAGGATTTTGACTGCAGTTTTTTGGAAGCTGGCAGCGAAATCACAAATTTGTTGCTCAGTTAATTTAGCTTTTAGTTCGTAGCTTGGTGTGCTGATTGGCAAGTTGAGCTCGTGCTGGATAGCGCGAAGCACGGCAGTCTTGAGACCGCTGAAAGAGAAGTCTAAACCGTCGACTTTTGGAATTGGCAAAGGATATTTATCTGGGTCGCCTTGGGCGGCTTTCTTGGCGATGTTTGGGCCACCAGGGTAGAGCAAGCCTAGAATCTTGGCGACTTTATCGAAGACTTCGCCGATTGCGTCGTCGCGCGTGGTGCCGATAATGCGGAAATCGTCGTGGCGTTCCATATATATTATTTGTGTGTGACCGCCAGAAACGACGAGGGCGAGAATAGGGAAGCTTGGTTCATAGCCAGTTAGCCAGTTAGCATAAATATGCGATTTGAGATGGTGTGTGGGATAAAATGGAATGTCATTTAACACGGCCATAGTGCGTGCAGTGAGTGTGCCGACGAGGAGGGAACCGACGAGGCCTGGCGTATGCGTGACGGCGATGGCGTCGATGTGGTTTGGTTGTGATTGATCGAGCGTGCAGCCGGCGTCCGCCAAAGCTTTTTTGACTACAGGCAAGACAACTTCGATATGTGAGCGGGCAGCAACTTCTGGAATAACGCCGCCATATTCGGCATGGATATCGATTTGGGAATTCACGACATTAGAAAGCACGCGGTTGCCATTTTCGACAATCGCGGCAGCGGTTTCGTCGCATGAACTTTCGATGCCCAATACTTTCATTGCTATATATTATACAATAATTTGGCACATTTTAACAGAGGCGGTTGGATTTGATTATGCTTATTGTTTTATGATAAAATAAGCGTAATAACTATATATTGGAAAGGGTGTAATCAATGGAACAAGTAAGCCAGTTCATGGATTCTTTGTTGGAAGAAAAAGGGATCACGGACCTCGACGACGAGACTCGTGATACATTAAAGCGAGATATGATTGAGAGGTTGATGGCTCAGATTGATACTGCTCTCATTAACGCTCTTCCAGAAGATAAATTGACTGAGTTCAACGAGAGAATTGATGATCCAAATTTCTCGAACGACGATGCTACTCAGTTCTTCGTTGATGCTGGCCTCGATGTCCAGAGGATTGCGCTTCAGACGATGATTGAGTTCAGGATGCTTTACCTTGGCGGTGATGCTGAAAAGAATGTAAGTGATGCTGCGACGGCCGATGTGTCTGCTGTACAAATGGGAGGACCAAATGCCTAACAAAGAATTTCCACCTAGTGGAAGTAGTGGTGGCGAGCCGAATCCATGGGATACGCTCAGCCAGGAAAATAATCAAGAAGAGCAGGAAGATTTGCGTGATGATGAGAGTCTTTCTGTGGAAGAACGCATTAGACTATCGCGCATGCGCGAGGATGCTTTGGGCGACAGCGAAGATGCTGATGCTCTGGTAGCTTCAGAACGTGCTTTCCGTCAGGAATTGATGGCACAGAGGATGAAAGAGCAAGCCGGTATCGAGTCAGGCTCGGAACAGGGTGACGATTTGGACGCTATCATCCAAGAACAGAAATCGTTCAGTAAAATGGGGGCTAATATCGACGAGTATCCTGTTCAAAGTGCAGATTTTTATAGACAACACCCTGAGTTTATTAATCTTTTTGTTGCAAAATTAATCAAATTGCGCGGTTATGACTCAGTTAACCAAGGCGATTGGACTGGCGTTGGCGATACCGACGATAACACTCGTAAGTTGTCACGTCATGACGAAAACGATCCAGCACCAAAGGATTGGGCGCATTTGACAGGTTATCTAAAGAAGAATCCTGGAGAAATTGATCGCTTTATCGATGAATTGGGCCAGCTTGAAGGTGCCGGCCAGATTACTATGTCCGAACCAGTTGTTCCGCCAGCAGTTGCTGCGGGTGGTGGCGAAATTAATAATATTGCTGACCAGCTTGATGATAACGAAGTTCCTGATGTTCCAGGTTGGGACGATGAATTCCAGTTCCGCGCGCATCAGCAAAATGGCATGGAAGAGAATCCTGAGGCTGCTGCTAAGAAGGCGCCTGAAAGCGTCGATGATTTGCGTGCTATGGGTTATACCCAAGAACAGATTGATGATTGGGTAGCCGATGGTCTCGATCCTTTGGAAGAATACAAGAATGCTACTCCGGCTGGAAGTGGCGATGCCGAATATCAGTTCCGCGCGCATCAGCAAAATGGTATGGAGGAGAATCCTGAGGTCGCTGCTAAGAAAGCCCCAGAATCCGTTGATGACCTTCTTGCGATGGGTTATTCTCAAGAACAGATTGATGATTGGGTAGCCGATGGTCTCGATCCTTTGGAAGAATACAAGAATGCTACTCCAGTCGGTAGCGGTGATGCTGAATATCAGTTCCGTGCACATCAACAAAATGGAATGGAAGAGAATCCTGAGGCTGCTGCAAAGAAGGCGCCTGAAAGCGTCGATGATTTGTTGAAGATGGGTTATTCTCAAGAGCAAATCGACGAGTGGATTGCTGATGGTCTCGATCCAATGGAAGAATACTTGAAGGCGGTTCCAGCTGGCGGCGGTGATGATGACTTCAACTTCCGCGCTCATGAACAGAACGGCATGGAACAGAACGAAGATGAGGACAATAAAGAAGGTGCCGAGAAGAATGATGATGACTTCGAAAAGGGCGAAACTGAGCCTAATGGCGACTTCGGTTCTTGGTTGAAGGATAATCACGGTATTTCTCCTGAAGAACTTTATAACCTTCCAGACGACGAGCGTGAGAAGATTCTTGATGAATACGCTAAGCTCAAAGGTATCGAAAAAGGCGACATTGTAACCGACCAGAATAAAGAAGGTGACCAGAATAATCCAGAAGCCGATAAGAAAAATCCTGAAAGTGATGGTAAAACTAAGGGCGAAGAAGCTTTGGCTTACGTTTCGCTTATTACCGAGAAAGAAGCCGAACTTGCTGCGCATGATATCGCAGAAGCAATGTTCGCTGAAAGAATTGCTCATTCGAAGAATCCATTCAAGAGGATTATTTTCGGCAACATGCTCAAGGAAGGTGTCTTAGCGAATTATCGCAAGAAGGCCCTCGAAGCTATTATTGCTTACAATGCTGATGCTAATGATGGCAACAAGAAGGTGGATAACTCGACTGTTGCGCAATACTGGTCTAAGACTGGTGGTATTGAACGCTTTACCAAGGCCTATATGGAGCAGGTTATGCCAGCTATCCATAAGCGCGCTGGTGAAAACATGCAGGGTTACACCACTCGCACAGATGAAAATGGCGAAATCTACGTCGTAACGAAGTCTCGCGATGAAGATGGTAACATCATTGAAACGCGTGTTGATGCTGATAAGAATCCTGGAGCAAAGGCGGCAATTGATATTCGTAAGGCAATTGAAGCTTATGCAGCTGGCTCGAGCGATCTTGCTAGCTTGAAGGAACAGGTACGCCGCATTCAGCAGGGCGAAGGCATGTCTGATAAGCAGCTCGACCTCTCGGTTGATAACCTTGTTGAGCTTGCTGAGGCTGCAAAGCAACGTGCTGAACACTCTGAAGGTATCATCAATGTGATGGAAGGCTTTAGCTATATTAATGGCGAAGCAATGCGTAGCGTTCGCTCCGAATCTCACAAGACAAAGATTGAGAAAGCTTCTGAGTGGGTCTCTGAACATACAATGGGCTTGATTTCGCCAGAAGTTATCGGTGGCGCAGCTAGCTTGATGCTATTCTTTGCAGATAAGGGAGCTCGTACGGCAGCTAGGGCAGTTGCTCCAGGTATTGGCGGTGCTTTGATTGCTGGTGCTGCAGCTGGTATTCGTGAACGCGGCCGTGTAGCTGGTGATATTCAGACTTCGTCTCGTGAAGCTGCTATGGGTAGAGATGTTTCTGGACCAGAGGGCAAGAAGGGCAAGTATGATAGAGATGTCGCTAAGACGCTTTACGAAATGCAGAGTGCTGAGACTTTGACTCAATCTTTGGAAGATGCTCTCGAAAGTGGTGATACTGATGCAATGCAGAAGGCTCTCGCGAATATTAATGCATTGATTAATACAAGTGATAGCCAGAGGGTGGATTTGATTAGCTACTCTTCAAGCGAAAAGATTGAAGATGAGCGTATGAATATGGATGTCGCCCGCGCGAAGGTTGAGGTTGCTCTCAAGAAAGCAGGTGTCGATATTAGTAATTCTGAGACTTATCGCGACGCAATGAATGCTGTCCGTTCGGAAATTTCTCGCGATATGAGTGATAAGGATAAGGCTCGCAACAAGCTCAAAACTAAACGTATGTTTGCTCAAGGTGCGAAGACGGCCGCTATCTCTATTGCAGTTGGTACTGCCGTACGTGAAATTTCAGCATACTTCAATCCTAACCAAGTCGGTGTTCTCGATCACGTCTTCAACAAGGAAAATAATTACGACGCAACAAATACGCCACTTGCGCACTTCTTGGGTCTCAAGGAGCCTGATACAATTCAGCCTGGTGACTTGGTTTATAGCGAAATCCAGAAGTATTCTGGCCAAGAGCTTACTAAATCTCAGCTTGATGAGCTTGGTAGAGCAGGTTACAGAATTGAATCGCATGATATTGTCACTGGTGGTACAACTACAACTCAGGTTGACGTTGCTGAATATGCTAGGAACCACTCGAGCGGTGGCTTTGTAAGGAACTGGCTCAACAATGGTACGCCAGAGAGCAATGGTAATGAGCTTCGCGGCTACTTTACAGATGAGCATGGTTGGCATTCTGGTATGCATGGCGAATCCTTTGGTGGTGGTGTCACCCGTGATTTCGAGGATGATATGGCGGCTGGTAGAGTTCACGCATTCTTCTCATTCTCTCGCGGTTCGCAGGCTACGCCAATCCAGCTTTCTGAACGTATTTTCACGGCTGCAGATGGTTCTACTCAGAAGGAGTTCTTCTCGGATAATCCATTTATCCAGAGCTGTCTTGAAAAGAAGATGGGTATGGTAGAAATCGCATCTGAATCTGGTCGTATTGCTGCAGATGGTTCACCAATCTACGATATTTGGGCAACCTGGCCTGGTCAGGATATTACTGGAACGATCGAAGATACGATTGATACAACTACAAGAAAGACGGTTTACGATGTCTTTGAAACTATTGCTGAGCGTGGTCCTAGCAAGGTTATCGAAGGTGCAAGTCGTTTGATTAATGGTATTGCTATCTTCCCATTTGCTAGCCGCAAGGCTTTGCATAGGGCAAAACCATTGCCAGTAACTGGTGGAGGAAGGGGGCCAAAACCAACTCCAACACCAACTCCAGCGCCTGGTCCTGAGCCAACTCCGAATCCAAATCCAGAACCGACTCCAAATCCAGGCCCAGAGCCAACTCCGAATCCAAATCCTGAACCGACGCCAAATCCGGAGCCAACACCAAATCCAGGCCCAGAACCTAATCCGAATCCAACACCTGGTCCAAACCCTGGTCCTAACCCAACGCCTGGTCCAAACCCAGCGCCGGCACCTCAGCCAACGCCTGGTCCTCAGCCGACACCGGGTCCAAACCCAACGCCTGGTCCTAACCCAACTCCTAACCCTGGTCCTGAGCCGAATCCAAATGATATTACAGGTCAGTATGACGACAACGAGTTGCCAGATGTTCCTGGATGGGATGACGAATATCAGTTCCGCGCACATCGCCAGAATGGTATGGAGCAGAATGATGATGGTACAGTCGCAGGCGCTCGTCCAAATCCTAATAACATCTCTGAACAGTTGGATGACAACGATATACCTGATGTTCCTGGATGGGATGACGAATATCAGTTCCGCGCTCACCAACAGAATGGCATGGAAGAAAATCCTGAGGCTGGCAGAAGAGTACCTCAGTCCGAGGACGATCTTCGCGCAATGGGCTACACGAACGATCAGATTGATTACTGGAAGGCAAGTGGCTTAGATCCTCTTGATGAGTATAAGAATGCTTCGCCGCTCGGAACAGCTGATCCTGAATGGTATTTCCGCGCACATCGCCAGAATGGTATGGAAGAAAATCCTGAGCCACAAGCCGAGGCTGCGTCAAATCCAGTCGAAAAAGGCTTTAGGCCTGATGGCGGTGGTGAATGGACGGTCGATAATTTGAAAGACATTCCAAATGACGACGCGTTTATTATAAGCATGTTGAATAATACGCTCACCGGCCAACAAATCTTGGCGGTAAGAAATGGTAATCGTATCAGGTTCAATAGGGCAATGAATGTGATTCGCGCAAGAATTAATCGCCTCAATAGAAGCTCGTTGACTCCAGCCCAGAAGGTAGCAGCCTTTAATGGCGGTAGTGTCGATGGTCTCAATGCTCAAGCTCGTGAAGATATTATCTCGCTAAGAGCAGACGGCATCTTGCCAGAAAGTGCTTCATAATAGTCTAGGCAAACAAAATAAGCTCACGGAATGTGGGCTTATTTTTATGCGACAACATATTATCTCTAGTATTCCTCAGTCTCGCTACGCTCATTTACGCTTCGGAATACTAGATTAATATGTTGCTGCTTTCGTGTTGCTCGGGTTAACTGGGTAGAATAGTTCGTTTGTGCTAGGAACAAAAAAGAACTCCGCGATTAACGGAGCTCTTTTTCGTTTGTCTATCTATAGAACTTGAGGGAAACGATAGGATCTTTACTTGCAGCCTTAATTG
>JAZQSO010000087.1:0-9386 GCA_045630145.1 Candidatus Nanosyncoccaceae bacterium | reverse complement strand
GACGTCTTCGGTCGCGCTAAGGCTTACGAATCGATCATTAAGGACGAATCTATCGAAGGTCCAAAGCTTCCAGAAGGCTTCAACGTCTTGGTTAAGGAACTTCAGGGTCTCGGCCTCAAGGTTGACCTTCTTGATAATGGTGACGCAAAAGATGCTGACTCTGTAATCGAGAAGACTACCCGCCGCGTCCAGAAAGAAAATGATGATGCTGCAATCTATGCCCGCCTCGACAGTGAAGAGCTTGTTGCTGAATCTGCAGAAGATGCCGAAGAAAATGGCATCAGCCAAATCGATGGAAGTGATGACGATGCCGTTGAAGTAGAAATGGACGACATTGATATCGAAACAAATAATGATGAAGAAGGGGAGGAGTTTTAATAATGGCTTGGGCAGATAATTTTATCAGCGCAAACGATTTTGACGCTATTCGCCTATCAGTTGCCAGCCAGGAAGATATCCTAAACTGGAGCTATGGTGAAGTCACAAAACCAGAAACTATTAACTACCGTACGCAGAAACCTGAACGCGATGGCTTGTTCTGCGAACGTATTTTCGGTCCAGTAAAGGACATTAATCCAAACGATCCAAAGCTCAAGGGTGTTCGCTCCCGCGAAGCTGCTGTCGATAAGGAAGGTAACCTTGTTACTAAGAGCATTACCCGCCGCGAACGCATGGGTCACATCGCACTCGCAACTCCAGTAACCCATATCTGGTTTATGCATGGCACTCCTAGCGCACTTAGCCTCTTGCTCGACGCAACGGTTAAGAACATTGAGAAAGTTGTTTACTTTGCAGCTTATCTCATCATTGATGCTCAGGACGAAGAAATTGCTAAGCGCCTCGAAGATCTCGAAACTCAGACTGACGTTGCTAAGCAGGCTATCAATGCTCGCTACGCAAAGGAATCTCATGCTGAGGGTGCAAACCTCGAGAAGCTCGCTGAAGAACAGCAGAAAGAACTCGATGAGCTCGAAGCTGATTATCTTCAGAAGAAGAATATCCTTACAAGCTTCAAGAAGGGCAACTTCATTAACGAGAACGATTATCGTGACCTCGATGATGAATATCTTGACCTCATCGAAGTTGAGATGGGTGCAAGCGCAATCGAAAAGCTTTTGAAGGAAATTGATCTTCCAAAGCTCGTTGACGAACTTCATAAGGAAGCTGACGAATCTAAGGGTACCAAGCAGAAGCGCATCATGAAGCGCTTGAAGGTCCTAGAAGGTATGCTTTCTGCAGGCATCAAGCCAACCGACCTTATCTTGAACGTAATTCCAGTCATCCCACCAGATCTACGTCCAATGATTTCGCTTGCCGGTGGCCGCTTCGCTACCTCTGATCTTAACGATCTTTATCGCCGTGTTATTAACCGTAACAACCGCTTGAAGAAGCTCATCGACCTTAACGCTCCAGAAGTTATCTGCCGCAACGAAAAGCGCATGCTTCAGGAAGCCGTCGATGCTCTTATCGATAACAACGCAAGCCGTGGTGGCCGCGCCGCTGCATCGCAGAATGGTCGCCGCAAGCTCAAGAGTCTTTCCGATCTTCTCAAGGGTAAGCAAGGTCGCTTCCGTCAGAACCTTCTTGGTAAGCGTGTCGACTACTCTGGTCGTTCCGTTATCGTTGTAGGTCCAGAACTTCGCATCCACCAGTGTGGTTTGCCAAAGCAGATGGCTCTCGAACTCTTTAAGCCATTCGTAATTAGCTGGCTTATCCGCCACGAATATGCAAACAATATCCGTTCTGCATCTCACCTCATTCAGGAAGGCGAAACAGTTATTTGGGATGCTCTTGATGAAGTTATTGAAGGCAAGTATGTCCTCCTTAACCGCGCACCATCATTGCACCGTCTTTCGGTCCAGGCATTCCAGCCTAAGCTCGTCGATGGTAAGGCAATCCAGCTCCATCCACTCGTCGCTAACGGTTTCAACGCCGACTACGATGGTGACCAGATGGCTGTCCACCTACCACTCAGCAATGATGCCCAGAAAGAAGCTCGTGAACTCATGGCTGCTGGTCGCAACCTCTTGAAGCCAGCCGATGGTGCTCCAGTTCTTTCGATTACTCAGGACGTCGTTCTTGGTAGCTACTACATGACTTATAACAAGCCATCGGCACAGGGCGAAACCAAGAATTATACTAGCGTCTACGAGGCAGAACTTGCTTATGATATGGGCGATATTAAGCTTCAGACCCCAATCCGTGTTCATGCGAAGGGCGAAAAGCGTGATACTACCCTCGGCCGCGTCTTCTTTAACGAAGCCGTTAATGGCGCAATCAAGGAAGCTTTGATTGATACTCGTGGTCTCGAAGGTGATGAACTCGCGGAAGAACTCAAGCGCTTCGATTACGACAACGAAGTTCAGAACAAGAAGCATCTTTCCAAGGTTATGGCTAAGGTCATGGAAATCTATGGCGCAGAAGTTGCTGTCCGTGTAGCAGATGCTATTAAGGATCTCTCCTTCAAGTACGAAACTATCGCTGGTATTTCCGTTTCTAAGGACGACTACCCAGACTTCGATGGCGTAGAAGAGAAGATTGCCGAAGGTGAAGGCCGTGCTGCTCAGATTTCTCAGCAGTTTGATGAAGGTCTTATTACTGAAGATGAGCGCTACCGCTTGACGGTCGACTCATGGCGTAAGACCGATGATGAGGTCTCTAAGCTTGTGAAGGACGATCTTGATTCCCACGATACTAACATTACAATCATGACGAACTCCGGTGCTCGTGGTTCTGCAGGTAACATTAAGCTTGCTTCCGCTACGATTGGTATCATGGTGGACGTCTTCAACCGCGAAATTGAGCTTCCAGTTAAGTCGAGCTACAAGAAGGGTCTCAACACACTCGAATCCTTCATTGCAACTCGTGGTGCACGTCAGGGTCAGGTTTCTACCGCTCTCCGTACTGCAGACTCTGGTTACCTCACTCGTCGTCTCGTCGATGTGTCTCAGGATGTCTTTACTGTCGAAGAAGAGGCAGAAGATCCAGGCTTCGCAATCTACAAGAAGGAAAGCGAATACACTGGTATTGGCTTCGCAATGCGTATCTTTGGTCGCTATGCTGCTGAACGCTCAGAGAAGTATGGTATCGAGGTTGGTGATCTAATCTCCCTCGAAAAGGCTGAAGCAATGGAAGCTGACGAAGAAATCGAAAGCTTCAAGATTAAGAGCATTCTTACAACTGAATGTAACGATGGTGTTCCACGCGATGCTTATGGTATCGATATGGCAACCCGCCAGCCAGTTGCTTATCACGAACCAGTTGGCGTTATTGCTGCTCAGTCCGTCGGTGAACCAGGTACTCAGCTTACACTTGATACTAAGCACTCTAGCGGTGTTGCAGGTTCCGGTGCTATCTCCCGTGGTCTTCCACGCGTTGAGGAGCTTCTCGAAGCTCGCAATCCTAAGGGTCAGGCATACATCTCAACTATCTCTGGTGTTGTTGAAACTTGGGAAGAGGGCAACTTCAATATTATTCAGGTCACTCCAGAAGCTGGCCGTAGCCAGGAATTCGTCCTCGATGGTCGCAAGGCTAAGGTTAAGGATGGCGCAAGCGTAAAGACTGGTGCAGTTATTGCAAGCAAGTCTAAGGGTGCAGACCCAATCGTTGCTCCATTTGATGGTATCGCAGAACTTACCGATGACAAGATTATCCTCGTCGCTGGTGGTGGTTCTCCAATCAAGTTTAGTGTTCCTAACGATTATGGCGTATCAGTCAATTCTGGTGACCATGTCGAGCCAGGCGATCGCCTCTCTGAAGGTTCATTGAACTTGCAAGACCTCATGAAGTACAAGGGCGTCGAAGAAACCGAGCGCTATATCTTGAACGATATTCTCGCAATCTACGCTGCTCAGGGTCACGAAATCTCTGCAAAGCACCTCGAAATCATCATTCGCCAGATGTTCTCTCGCGTTATTATCGATGAATCAGGTGATACGGAATTCGTCACTGGCGATATCGTTAGCAAGGCTGCCGTTGTTCGCGCTAACAAAGAAGCGGAAGCACAGGGCAAACAGCCAGCAAGCTTCACTCAGCTTCTTCTCGGTATCTCGAAGGTATCTATCTACTCTGATTCCTTCCTCTCGGCTGCATCCTTCCAGGATACTACTCGTGTTCTTATCAGCTCTGCAATCTCCGGTCGCGTCGACCATTTGAAGGGCTTGAAGGAAAACGTTATTATCGGCCGCAAGATCCCTGTAGGTACGGGTGTCAACGCTCTTCCAGAAGAAGAGACCGAACTCGAACCAGAAGCAGAAGTTTCAAGCGTCGAAGCCTAAGGCTACTTGATAAAAATAGTCCCCATTGCGGGACTATTTTTGTTGTTTTTGCGCGATCTATAGCTCAATGTTTGTATCTTGTAAGTGCTACCGTGAATGCGGATATTCCGGAGATCTATACATTTTACGCAAGAGAATAGGATACATATAAATAAAAGTACATTTTTGAGACTAATTATTGAAAATGACCCCTGTAGAATGAACGGCTAGTCAACTTATGCTTAGAAAGTATTTACTAGCCGTAAACTTCTCTCTGTTAAATACAAATACGGACTCAAAAAGTGTACTCTCTGCATAAGGTAGTCGAATGTGTGTATGATTGCAGCAAATCGGCAAGTCTGCCATATTGCAAAAAACCATGAAAATTGGTATAAAAATATTAACTTATGGAAACAGCAACTGCGAGCGTTTTGCTTACGAATAAGGCAATTCTTTGTATTTCTGCCGGCCTAGCCGTTATGCTAGCGGTTTCTTTTGTTGTCATGATCGGTTTGACGCTTTTTGAATATTATTACGCCAAGCGCACGAACAAATAGTCTTAGTTTTATTAATCTGTTCCTCCGTGTTATACTAATAGATACATAAAGAGGAGGTTTTATGGATGATTTCGATTATCTCAAGGACGGCGATGTATATTTTGATGCCGCCTGTCAGTCCCTACGTCCACGTCCTGTCATTGATGCTTTAAACCGTTACTATACGGAACATAATTCTTGTGGCGAGCGCGTAAAATACGCTTGGGGTAAGCGCACTGACGAGATTGTGGAGGGCGCGCGTCTTCACGCTCTTAAATATTTGAAGCTCAAGAGCAAGGATTACTTTACGTCCTTTACTCTGAACACAACTTACGGCATTAACTTAATCTTGAATCAGATCAAGCCAGAGCTTTTTGAAAAGGTTATGACCTCAGAGA
Organism: Candidatus Nanosyncoccaceae bacterium; assembly: GCA_045630145.1. Taxonomy (GTDB): domain Bacteria; phylum Patescibacteriota; class Saccharimonadia; order Saccharimonadales; family Saccharimonadaceae; genus UBA2834. The sequence continues at coordinate 4,196 of JAZQSO010000087.1, read as the reverse complement.
TTGAGCACAATTCGGTCTTTTTGCCGACCATGACCTTCGCAAAGAACAACAATCTTCCGCGCGAAATCATGAAGCGCCGCGAAGATGGTGGTATCGATATCGATGCTTACGATTTTACAAAGGCGCTCGTTGTCGTAAATGCCGTCTCGAATGTTGACGGTCGCGAGCTTGTAAATCTCAAAGACCTCACGAAGGCTGTTCATAAAGCAGGTGGTGTCTTGATCATTGACGCTGCTCAGGCACTTGCGCATAATCACGAGTTGCTTCAGAAGACAGAAGTCGACGCAATCTGTAGCTCCGCTCACAAGATGTATGCCGCTTCGCTTGGCGTCATTATTGCACGCCGCGATCTCGTGCCAAAGCTTAATACGAAGTTTATTGGCGGTGGCATGGTCGATGATGTTCATGAGGACGAATACTTCCTCTCCGCCAAGAATCCAGAGCATATTTATACAATCTTTGAGTCTGGCCTTCAGGCTTGGGGCGAGATTGTTGCCTTTGATGCTGCTTTGACATGGCTTGAAGGTCTTTCGAAGGCGGATAAGGCACAGTTGCACGAGAATTGTGAGCGCATCTTTGATTTCTTGAATTCTCAGCCACGTGTTCATTTAATGAACAAAGCCGCTTCGCCAACTTTCAGCTTCTATATTGACAGCCTAGATTCTCACCTTGTGGGCGAGGCCTTGTCTGACGAGGGTATCATGGCGCGCACCGGCTTCTTCTGTGTCCATTATTATCTTGGCCAGGTGCTCAATGTTCCGCCAATGATTCGTTTCTCGCTCGGTTATCATGTCCGCAAGGCTGATGTTGATAAGGTTATTAAAACCCTCGAAAGGATGCTTGGTTAATGGTTTGTATTGCTGCCTTTATTATTCTTGCGATTGTCGGCATTTTTGTCGCCTTCCTCTCGATCTTTAGGAAGGATATTGGTCGCAAATATTGGAAGGTTTTCAAGAAGTCGATGCATTGTTTTACGCATCACATTACTTTTCGCAAGTGCGATACAAACTTCAAGGATGACGTGAAGAACCTCTTGCTCAAAAAGGTCGTTATTAAGCATCCAAAGGCTGTAAAGCCGCTTTCGGTCACGATTGAGGTTGCAGCATTTCTAATCGTTGCTGTTTCGGTTTGGTCGCTTGCGACGGCAGTTAAATCTGGTCTCGCCCTTTGGACGCTTGGCAGCTGTAATGTTCGCCAGCCATCGGCTTGTACGCTTGGTGCTGAAGCTTGTGGCATTGATAGCGGCGAGGAATCCAAGAGCTTTATCGAATCGGTTGGCCTTTGGTTTACGGACTGGGGCCAGATTTTCGAAGCTATTCCAGATAAGTTCCGTTCTTGGGATACAAGCAACTTTGATTTGAAAGGCGTAGATACTTCGGTAATGGCCGAAAGTGTCGCTGAGCCTGCAATAGATATCCTTGATCCAGGCTGCTCGGTTTGTGCTCAGTCCTTTACTACTCAGCTCGAGAGCGAATTTTTCAGGAATCATAAGGTTACAATCGTGCCATTCCCAATTCAGGACGAAGAGGGTAATTTCAAGTTTAAGAACTCCGAGATTATTGTGCGTTATGTTCTCGCGATGGAGCAGCAGGGTCTTCCGCTCGACGAGGACGAAGAGGGCGCTTTGAGTCCAGCCTTCAAGACTATGCGTAGAGTTTTGATCGAAAATGGCGAATACAAAACCGAGGCAAAGACCTACACCTATTCTTATCAGCAGATGTTTAACGAAATGTATTCTGCCGAAGAAGCCGAGGCTAAGCTTCAGGAATGGCTCAAGGAATTCGGATATCACGGCGCAGAGCGTTCGGAGATTATTGAACGCGCGCACTCGGATCAAATTGGTGATGTTATTAAGCAAAACAACGAAATCGTCACAAAAGATATCCATGCTAAGGGTATTCCAACGATGATTTACGATGGTCGTAAACATACAGGTAAATACGAGGAGAAATAATGGAACTCTACAAAGCAATCTGGTCTGGCATTGTAAATGGTCTCGTAAACTTGAGCCCGCTTTCGGATGGCGCGCACTTCGAGATTTTTAAGTCTATCATTTCGGATAATTCCGAGCAGATTGCTTTGCTTTTGTCTATGTCGGCATTAGGCTCGCTTTTGGCCCTGCTGTTTTACTTCCGCCGCGAATATCTTGCGCTTTTCCGCAAAAGCGGTCACAAAAAGCTCGTGAAGCTTCTACTACTAACGGCTCCACTTTGTGTGTTTTATGCGGCCTTGATGTGGCTCGTTGAAAAAGTTCCGTTCATCATGAGTCCGTTTTTTGCAATCGTTATGATGCTTGTAAGTAGTGCAGTCGTCTTAAACTTCCGCCAAATCTTCCGTAAAAAGTTTAACAAAGAAAAACCAGTTACCAAGAAGCGCGCTTTGATTATGGGCTTTGTGTCTTGCTTGTCGCTACTACCGGGCTTCTCGAGAATTATGCTCACGGTGATTGCTGGTCGTGCGCAGAATATTAAGGAAGGGAAGTCACTGCGTTATGCTATTCTCGCTAGCGCGCCATTCTTGCTCGTTGTCTTTGTTCGCTCGCTATTTATGTCGGGCGGCGCACAGCTTTTCTCTGAAGAATTTGGTCCAGTTATGATTGCTAACCTTGTAAGCTTCATTATCACGCTCTTCGCGCTTCGCTTTATTATGAAGAACGAAGAAAAGAAGATTATTCGCGGTGCTGGTTGGTATCAGGCAACGCTTGCGCTATTTATCTTATTCTTCCAGTTGATGTTCTGAGTATGAAAAATCCCTCGCCGAAGCGGGGGATTTGTTCGATTAGATTTTTTCGCAGTATTCCAAGAATTTCGGAAGCAGAGCGAAGTCGGCCGGCTCCTTGCGGAGGAATTTGCACTGTTTGAGATATCTACGATAGAGATAACTCAGGATGCTCAGGGCGTCATTTTTGCCTTCGGCGGTCAAGCGCCAAACGTTGTCAGGGGTAATCGTAGCATCTTTGCCGAGTTCTGTGGAACGATTCCACTGCTCAGCGAATTCGTTGCTAAGATCAGTACTGACGCCAACGCCGTAGATTTCTTCCGCATAAGCGGAGCCTACGATGAAGGCCTTTTTCATGTCGAACTGCTCCTTAGGGTAGTTGACGCCAGGTGCAATCGACAGAGCGTAGTAATCGCTGCGACTCAGCTCAATCCTCTCGTATTCGAATACTTGATTGAGAATTGTCTCGTCTTCGCGATACTTGCGTGATGCCATGTACTTCATCCAGCCAACGGAAATCTTCCAAACCTCTGCGCCGTGCTCTTCGTTGAGTTTGGTGGTGCATTTGACGCCTGCTGCTCTAGGATTGCAGAAGCGATTCAAACGCCACTTCAGCCAAACGTCCCAATTGTGCAGGACGGCCTCAGCTCCAACGGAGAAGTAAATCGCCTTTTCTTCGTCGATTTCGGCAGAGTTTTCGCCGATACGTGCGATAAGGCCGGTCTTCTCGATGCTTTTGCCGTTGTTCTTGTGAGAGTAGTGAAAATGGATATTACTGAGATCCTCATAGCTGAACTCAGCGAGCTCGAGGTTGGCTTTGCCGGAATGAACCATGGTTGGAACTACGGCAGAAGTGCGCTCGTATTCGTGGATGAAATCATCTATGACTTGCTGATGAGCCATAGTGCTAAAAGTAGCCTCACTAATCGAATTGTAAACAATGTGCTTCATATATATCCTCCTTAAAAATCGGGAATGGATTGAATATGCGTATCTGATTATTATAGCATAAACACCTTGAAAAGTCAATGGCGCACCTCTTGAAGATATGTTAAAATAATCTTGTGAATATAGATAAAATCCGAAATTTTTGTATTATTGCGCATATCGACCACGGCAAGTCTACATTGGCCGATCGTATGCTTGAGCTCACTGGAACCGTCGCCAAGCGCGAGATGAAATCGCAACTTCTCGATAGTATGGAGCTGGAGCGCGAAAAAGGTATCACGATTAAGTTGACGCCAGTGCGTATGGAATACAAAAATCATGCCCTAAACCTCATCGACACGCCAGGGCACGTGGATTTTTCTTATGAGGTCTCGCGCTCCTTGCAAGCGGTCGAAGGTGCGATTCTTGTTGTTGACGCTACGCAAGGCATTCAGGCACAGACTTTGGCAAATGTTTATCTTGCACTTGAGCAGGATTTGACGATTATTCCTGTCATTAACAAGATTGATTTGCCGGCCAGTGATGTGCCG
>JAZQSO010000086.1:0-4204 GCA_045630145.1 Candidatus Nanosyncoccaceae bacterium | reverse complement strand
CACGTTCTTCTTGCGTATAAGGATGTACACCGAGGCCGAGCGGACCAGCTACACTAGGGTCGTCTAGTTTATAGCCATTCTCTGCGGCGGTTTGCGCCCACTCTACGACACGAACATCGTTGTAAGCACTTGCCGCTTCGTGGAAGGCTGTATTGTGATTTGCAAAGCTTGGATAATTATCATTGCTTGCATAGTTAGTAACAAAGATGACGGTTTTCGAGTTTCCAGCAATATCCATCACTTCTTTGATGTTGTTCGCATCAATAGTCGTGTTGTTAGTGCCAAGCTCATAAACAATAATATTTTGCGAGAGCATGCGGCTTTTGAGAATGCTCAAGCCATCATTCCATGGGCGCGAAGAAACGGAGTCATAATACTGATCAGTAAGACCATCAATGCCACCAATGAGAAGATTTTTCGTAATCGCGTCAGCGCCAATCGAGTCGCCAATAAAAGCGACTGAATCCGCTTTCGAAGCATCACAACTGCGATTGCTATTACATTTTTTCGGAACGCAATCGTAATAACGCACGCCGCCCGCAATACATTCGTTCTCGGTCATAGCATAGGTATAGACCGAGAAGTTTGACGACGAAGCAATCAAAAGACTACAAAATATACAAAATAAAGCCCTGAACCCTCTCTTCATAAGACAATTATAACAAAGTTTTTATGCTTAATTTACATAGCCTTCAGCTTGCAAATCAAACATTTCTTTATATAGCCCATTTTGTTTAATGAGCTCTTGGTGAGTACCACGCTCAATCACTTTACCATGATCAACAACCATAATCTGCTTGGCCTTACGCACAGTCGAGAAACGGTGCGAAATAATTACAGTCGTACGATTTTGCTGGTGTTCGAGAATATTTCTAAAGATTTCATACTCCGCTTTCGCATCGACGGCCGAAGTAGGCTCATCAAGAAGCAAGATATTCGACTCGCGATAAAAAGCACGCGCGATGCTGAGGCGCTGCCACTGACCGCCAGACAAATCTGTCGCATTATCTTTGCTATAGCTCTTCGAAAGAATCTGATCGAGGCCGTTCACAAATTTCTTATCGAACTCATGCAAACCGGCTTTTTCAAGGGCGGCACGCACACGAGTTTTGTTAATCTTGGTCGTGATGTCGCCATACCAAACATTCTCGCCAAGGGTCGCAAATTCATAGCGCGAATAATCCTGAAAGAGAGCGCCAATTTGCTCAAGATAGCTACGACGGTCAATCTTTTCGAGCGGTTCGTCATTTACAAATATCATGCCATCTTGTGGCTGATATGCACCGATAAGTAGCTTAATGAGCGTAGTTTTACCTGCACCGTTTTCACCTACAATCGCAAGGCTTTCGCCCGGCTCAAGCACAAAACTCACATTATCGATGGCTTTTTCATTTGCGTGCGGATAGGTGAAGCTGACATTCTTAAATTCAATCTTTGGCGTGCTTTTGACTTTAATCTTGCCATAAACTGGCGAAGGCGTAGCCATGAATTCCATATAGTCCGTCGCATTTACGATACCCTCGTTCGCATTAGCAATACCTACAAATAAAGAGGTAATACTTGCACTGAGCTGAGAAAGCAAGTTGCGCACGGTAGCAAAGCGACCGACTGCCATCTCACCCGCAATGATTTTGAACGCAACGAAAGTTAACGAGAAGAAACTTGTAAGCGTTTCAATAAAACGCATCGCATTACTCGGCCAGAAGAACTTCTTATAATCCTCGATATCCTGGCGCGCCGCTTCTTGGCGAAGCTTGACCATCTTATTCACAAAGTAATTTGCAAGGCCATTCACCTCAATCTCTAGCGAGGAGTTAGAATGGATAATCTTATTACGAATATCGAAAGCCTGACGATAATCCGAAGTATGTTTACGCCAGTTATTGCGCTGACGCATTGAAAGTTTTAGACTAAGCACCGAATACGGGATCGAGCTAATAATTACAATCAAAGTAATAATCCACGAAGTTGCAAAGGTCGTTACAAGAATTGTTATCAAACTAATTACCGAATAGCCAATAGCCGAGACGCCATTAATAACACTGTTTACATTGTTACCGAATTCAATGACGCGCTCGAACTTATCCATGAATTCCTTACTTTCGCGTTCAGCCAGAGGAACCTCAATATATTTGAGCGAAATCATGCGCGTTACTTCTGTATAAACGTTGCGATGAATCTCCATCTCGAGCAACGAGGCATAGCGACCGAGAACAATGCCAAAGAATTGCAAGAACGCCAATGCGCCAATCACAGACAAGAATGGTTTAATATCATGCGTCTGTGTCGCTTCGACAATATTCGTAAGCGCCAAACCACCAAGAACAGCCGTCACAGATGGCATAACTGAGCCATATAAGTTATTAAGAGTCACCAAAAAGCGCTTCTTGCCCGCAGCTCTGCGGTAGACCCTCATAACATACCAGATAGCCTTCAGAGATATATGTGCTCTCTCGTTCTCTTCTAAGGCCTGCTCGTCTTTTTCGCGTCTTTTTCGCATTTAGTTTAATTTTACCGCGTTTTAAGCATAAGTTCTACGATACAAAAAAAGACCCCCGCGATTTGCGGAGGCCTTTTTGTTTTACTCTACTGTAACTGATTTTGCTAGGTTACGAGGCTGATCTACATCATTGCCACGAGCAACTGCGACGTAGTATGCGAAGAGCTGCTGCAAGGTATTGAGTAGTAGAGGAACCGTTAGCTTAGCATCGGTCTCGATGCGAACAATATCGTCGCATTCAATATCTTTCTTAGAATCAGTAAGCACGATAGTGTGGCCACCACGAGCGCGAACTTCCTGCAAGCCACCGAGAGTCTTATCGAAGAGTGGACCATCAAGCACGTCGAAGAGTTCAAAGAAGCGGTTATCGACAAGTGCGATTGGACCATGTTTAAGCTCACCGGTCGCATAAGCTTCGGCGTGAATATAGGAAATCTCCTTGAGCTTCAAAGCGCCTTCAAGGGCGAGTGGGAAGCCAGTATCACGACCGAGGTAGAGTGCATGATCATATTTAGCATATTTCTTAGCAAGCTTCTCCATCGTAGCACGATTTTCGTCGAGCGTCTTTTGAATATTCTCTGGCAAAGCTTCAAGCTCCTGAGCGAGCTGGCGAACCGTATCCATATTACCGCCATGACTTTCGGCAAGCATACCAGCGAAGATAAGCATGGTCGTAACCTGTGCAGTAAAGGCCTTGGTTGAAGCGACAGAGATTTCTGGACCAGCATAGACATAAGTGCCACCATCAACTTCGCGCGCGATTGTAGAACCAATAACGTTTACAATGCCGAGCACCTTAGCACCACGACGCTTGATTTCACGGAGACAAGCGAGCGTATCGGCGGTCTCACCAGACTGAGAAATAATCAAAGCAGCAGAATGCTCTGGCAAATGGAAGCTACGGTAGCGATATTCGCTCGCAACAACAACCTCGGTCGTTAGATCTGGAACAAGTTTTTCGAAGTAGTAGCTCGCCATAAGGCCTGCATAATATGCAGTGCCACAGCCTACAATCACGAGATGACGCAAATCCTTGAGCTCTTTTGGCGAAAGGTTGAGACCACCAAGACGCATCGTGCCATTCGCAGCATCGACACGACCAGAAAGTGTATTATGCAAAGTTGTGCCCTGCTCCATGATTTCCTTGAGAAGGAAGTGATCATAGCCACCCTTTTGAATCTGATCTAGCTCGCCCTGAATTTCTTCTGGATTAGCCTTGATTGGCTTGAGATCAAGGTTGTAGACCTTAGCGCCAGCCTTTGTACAGACAGCCATCTCGCCATCATTAAGATAAATAGCGTTGCGCGTGTAGCCAAGAAGCGCTGAAGCGTCAGAGGCGATAAGTGTTTCACCGTCGCCGAGACCGATAATAAGTGGGCTACCCATACAAGCAACTACAAGCGTTTCTGGCTCGCGTGGCGAGAAAACAACAATGCCGTAAGTACCACGAACCTCTTTGAGGGCAGCAGCTACGGCATCTTTAAGACTGGTTTTCTTATCATATTTGGAGTTAATAAGGGCGGCAAGCACCTCAGAATCGGTATCGGAATTAAACTTTACACCCTTAAGCTCAGCTTTGAGCTCACGGAAGTTCTCAATAATACCGTTGTGAACCAAGAAAACATCGCCAACATTGTGAGGATGAGCGTTCTTAACTGTGACGCCGCCGTGCGTTGCCCAGCGTGTATGACCAATGCCAAGCTT
>JAZQSO010000085.1:0-9504 GCA_045630145.1 Candidatus Nanosyncoccaceae bacterium | reverse complement strand
CGATGAGTCACATATGACTATTCCTCAGATTCGTGGCATGTATAATGGCGACCACGCCCGCAAGGAAACCCTCGTAGAATACGGCTTCCGCCTACCAAGCGCCCTAGACAATCGTCCACTAACTTTTGCCGAATTCGACCGCCATATCAACCAGGCCGTCTATGTTTCTGCTACACCAGGCGAATACGAAAAAGAGCATAGCCAAGGCATTGCCGAGCAGGTTATTCGTCCGACTGGTCTTCTAGACCCAGAAATTGAAGTCCGCCCAAGCGATAATCAAATCGACGATCTCGTCGAAGAAATCGACCAACGCATCGCCAAAGGCCAGCGCGTCCTCGTTACTACACTAACTAAGCGCATGGCTGAAGACCTCTCTGAGCATCTCATTGAGCTAGGCATCAAAACCGCATATATTCACTCAGATATCGACACTATGGAACGCGGCGACATCTTGCACGACCTTCGTGCCGGCGTTTATGATGTGCTTGTCGGCATTAACCTCCTCCGCGAAGGCTTGGATTTGCCAGAAGTCTCCCTCGTAGCTATTCTCGATGCAGACAAGGAAGGTTTCTTGCGCAGTGACTCCGCGCTAATTCAAACCATCGGCCGCGCCGCCCGCCACGAAGAGGGCAAAGTTATCATGTATGCAGATAATATGACCGGCAGCATGCACCGCGCCATCGAAGAAACTTATCGCCGCCGCGAAATCCAGCAAAAATACAACGAAGAACACGGCATTACGCCACATTCTGTCGCCAAGGAAATTAGCGAAGGTCTTCGCGCTATCATTCCACAAAAAGAGAAGAGCAACAAGATCAATCTCAAGAAGATTCCGCCAGAAGAATATCCACAAATCGTTAAAGAACTATCTTCGCAAATGCAACTCGCCGCCGCTAACCTCGAGTTTGAACGCGCCGCCGAGCTTCGCGACCAAATCGAAGATATCAAACTCGCAATGAAGCGTCATTAACCTCGCCTCATCTGTTTGTGCTAAACTAAAATTATGAAATTTACTGAGCTAGAAACCGCCGAATACGACAAATTCGAACAGAGCCACCCTTATGGCAATCTTTATCAAGAAGCCAACCGTATCGAGCTCCGTAAACGCATGGGCTGGGATATCCGCGCCGTCGGCCTAAAAGACGACGACAAAATTGTTGCTGCCGGCCTAATTCTCAACAAAAAAGGCGATGCCTTCATTCCAATGGGTCCAATCCTCGACTGGGACAATACTAAAATCCTCAAGGAATTCCTCAGTAAGCTCAAGACTTGGGCAAAAGCTCAGAAAATCTACAAGCTAGAGCTGCTACCACCAGTTCACATCGCTTTTTATGATAAAGAGGGCAACAAGCAAGAAAGTTTCGACCGCAAGAAAATTATTTCCGCCTTTGAAGAAAATGGTTTTATTTATAAAAAAGACGACCGCGGCATCAACCTCCGCTCTAATACCTGGGTTGCCACCAAAGACACCTCAAGCTTCTCGACCGAAGACGAGCTCCTGAAGTCCTATACACGCCGTGCCTACCGTTACTGCCCAGAGGCAGTCTATTCTAAGAAAGTCACCATTAAAGAAGTTACCAAGCAGTCCGATATTGAGAAAGTCGCCACTGCAATCGAAAATAGCAACGACAAAAACGGTCTCAAAAGCCGCCCGCTCGATTACTATCTCTGGATCAAAGAAATCTGGGGCGACAAAGTCCACTTCTATCTTGCTACGCATGCCGAGACTAAAGAAATCGTCGCTGGTCATATTTTCTTCGATACACCAAACGAAGAAGTTGGTTTTCTTGCTGGCACTATTCAGCAATACCGCAACCTCAATGCTATGACCGTCATGGAACATATCATGTTTAAGCGCGCTATGGAGCTCGGAAACAACCGTGGCAACATGTATGGTCTTCCTGGTAGCTTCACGAAGGATAATCATCTTCTTGCTTTTAAGGGCATTTTTAACCCCGTCATTGAGCAATACATTGGCGGCTTTACGATTATCCTCAATAAACCAAAGCATCTCGCCGCGAAAACCATCCAGAAATCCAAGGGCGCATTACGCCGCGTCAAAAATCTTATTAAGCGATAAAATTGCCAATCAACCAAAAAAATTATATAATATAGCTATATTTTGCACCTTACAATTTAGGTGATTATTTCTCGCGTCCAAACATCTTTTTGAAAGGAGGGGAGGAGTATGAGGCTCAGCTGTACCATTTATTCAGACAACGGAATCATACTCTTTAGCAGTATTGACGACGGCAGTGTTTTGATTCCAGAAGAACTCGCCGTTTTTCCACGCATCGTAACCAACTACTACGGCACACGCATCCTCCTCAATGAAGGATGCGAAGATCCAGGTAAGCTCAACGCCATCAAGGAACATATCCGCTCATTGCTTAGGTATTACCAAAAGCTCGGCAACGTTCGCGTCGAAACGCCAAGTTTTTACGAAATGTTAATTTATAACACTGATACCGAACCAACGGCGGAACCATATCCTAATGTCGACGAGCTGGTCAACTCGTTTCTTTGCTCCAAGGGAGCAGAATTTATTGTCTGAGAGGAGTGTTTTATGTGACTTATCATTTTAGCACGCAGGCCTTCATGGATAGGGAACAAGAATGTGTCCTCGTAACATTCGCACCATTTCGTATGTTTTTCTGCACAGCTAGCGAAGTCATCGACGACGTGATTTATGGAAAAATCAAATCTCCATACATCCTCGAAGGCAAAAATGGCGATGCTGCCATTGGTGGCATTATTAAACCACAGGGCAAACTTCGCGACTTCATGTTTAAACAAACTGTCCGACTCATCGAAAACAACCGAGAGAGAGGAATACGCACAGGCATTATTCCGGCATTATCAATCAAGGCAAGACCAGATCACGGTGCGCTACTTATTCTCGTGGCGCATCACCCAAATTCAGAGCATGTCGCTAAACAGCAAAGCTATGGCGATTACGAAAAACTCCTTCAAGAGTTCTTCGACGGAAAGCCTGGCTTCTATTGCTAATCACCAACCCTAAAACCGTCGCTACGTCAGCGGCGGTTTTGCATTTCCCAAGCTTTTTTACCTCTTAAATTATGGTATAATATATCTTATGACAATTACACGTTTCGCCCCGTCTCCAACGGGATATATTCATATCGGCAACGTCCGCAGCGCAATTTACCCATATCTTGTCGCAAAGCAGGAAAAGGGCAGCTTTATTTTGCGCATCGAAGACACCGACCAGGCCCGCTACGTCGAAGGCGCAACGGAGCTTATTATGGACACCCTTAAATGGCTTGGCCTCGATTGGGACGAAGGTCCTATCGTTGGCGGCGACCACGGTCCATACTACCAGACTCAGCGCAAAGAAATTTATATCGAATGGGCAAAGAAGCTCATCGCTGCCGGCCGCGCTTACGCCGACACTACCACGCCAGAGCAAATGGCGCAGTATCGCGAGGAAGCCCAGAAGGCCAAGAAGCCTTTCCTCTTCCGCGATCATCGCCCAGAAAACCCACCGGAATGGGAGCTTGGCATGCCGCTTCGCTTTAAGGCTAAGCCAAAAGAATACATCTACAACGACGCCGTCTATGGCGAGCTTCATATGGGCCCAGAAACCCAGGACGATATCATCCTAATTAAGTCTGATGGTCTCCCAACCTACAACTTCGCTCACATTGTCGACGATGCTAGCATGGGCATTACTCACGTTATGCGTGGCCAGGAATATCTTCCAAGCATGGGTAACTACCTCGAGCTCTACGAAGCCCTTGGCGTCGATCGCCCAGTCTTCGTTCACTTGCCACACATCCTTGGCCCAAGCGGCAACAAAAAGCTCAGCAAACGCGATGGCGCAAAGTCTGTCACGGATTACCGCAATGATGGCATTTTGCCAGAAGCCATGCTTAATTACCTCGCTTGCCTTGGCTGGAACGATGGCACTGAAGACGAACTCTACACAAAAGAAGAGCTCATCAAGAAGTTCAAGCTCGATCGCATTCAGCGTGCCGGCGCTCGCTTCGACGAAACAAAACTCCTCTGGCTCAACGGTCAGTGGATTCGCCGCCGCTTCGCCGAAGATCCAAAGAAGCTCTTCGCCGAAACCGCAGACTTCTGGCCAGAAAGCGCCAAGAATGTTAGTGACGACGAGAAGTTCAAGATCTTTAGCATCATCTACGATCGCCTCAAGACTCTTTCCGACCTTCGCACGATGACAACCTACTTCTTCGAAGATCCAGCCATCGACATGGATATGCTTACGACTAACAAAGCCCTTAAGAAACTATCCGAGAAAGAGCTTTGCGATATCCTCAAGCTCGCAGCCGACGGTCTCTCCGAACTCAATGAATGGTCTGCCGAAATGCTCCAAAACAAGCTTAACGAGCTCCTCGAAAAGAGCGGTCAGAAACCAGCCGTCTTCTTCGGCCTCGTTCGCCTCAGCGTTAGTTTCGCGCCATTCAGCCCAGCACTTCATGATACACTTAGTGTTCTTGGTCGTGAAAAGACCTTAGCTAGACTTCGCGCCGTCATTACAACATTCGGCCGCGATTAATCCGAAAAGCTCCCGCAAGGGAGTTTTTTCTTTACCTCTATAAACCGACCACGCTTATGCTATACTAGAACTATGAACAATAAGAAACAACTCCCGCGTGCTGGTTTTCAACTGCGCAAGAAACCGCAGCAGCAGGACGACACTCTTATTAAGCTTTACAAAGAGAGCGAGCTTACAAAGAAGGACGAAACAACAAGCGCAAAATCCAAAGAAGAACTCAAAGACGAGCTCAGCAAAAACAATGAGGATGTCGTAGAGAAGGCTAGCCGCAAAGACTCCAAACTTCTTGCCAAAGAAAAAGAAAAGAACGCAAAGAAACTTGCCAAAATCGAGGCTAAAAACGCTAAGAAGGCCAACAAGAAAGCCAAAAAGGCTAAGGATCTCGAAATCAAGCCAAAAGCCAAGAAGAGCCATAAAGGTCTAGCTATCTTTTTGGTTTTGCTCGTCTTTTTAGCTGGCGCTGGTGCCGCCGCTTATTTCTTAATGGGGCCAAGAGTGTCCGAGCAGAATTCCAATGGCAACCAAATCAAAACCGCCGCAGACGAAATCTATTATTCTAAGCTCACCGGCCGCGAAGTTAGCGCAGACAAGGTCGGCATCGCTGCAACTTGTATCATGATCGAAAACAGCCCAGACGCTCGCCCACAGTCTGGTCTCGACCAAGCCGGCGTCGTTTATGAAGCTATTGCCGAAGGTGGCATCACACGCTTCATGGCTATCTTCCAAGAAAGCAAGCCACAATACATTGGTCCAGTCCGCAGCCTACGCATGGCCTATGCCGAATTCGCTAAGCCATATCACTGTAGTATCGCTCACGTTGGCGGCGCAGACAACGCCCTAAATCTCGTGCGTAACAACCCAGATTACCGCGATATCGACCAATTCTTCAACGATGGTAGCTACTGGCGTATTAGCTCACGCTGGGCACCACATAACGTCTATACAAGCTTCGAAGCCCTTGATGCCCTCAACGCTAATCGTGGCTATACAACTTCAGAATTCAACGGCTTCTCGCGCTTTAAGCCAGACACCAACACAGCCGCCGACGAAGTTACCGCCCGCACTATTCGCATCGAGCTATCTAGCGACCTTTATAATCCAGTCTATACTTACGATGAAGCCGCAAACAATTACCGTCGCTCATTCGCTACCGGCGAAGCGCACGAAGTCACGAGCGAAAACGGAGATATCTCACAACTCACACCAGACGTCGTTATCGCTCTCGAAACCGACGCCGTATCACGTGCTGGCACACCATACGCAGACTATCGCACCGTTGGCGGAGGAAACGCTTATATCTTCCAGAATGGCACCGTTACAAGCGCCAAATGGCAACGCGACAGCGTAGATAGCGAGCTCAGATTTATTAATGAAAACAACGAAGAAGTTAAGCTAAACCGCGGCCAAGTCTGGATCAGTATCTATCCAAGCAATAATTCAATAAGTTGGGAATAAAGGAGTCCTCATGTTTAATACCGATACAACCGTACCCGAATGGGAAAAATCCCCAGAAAATCACACCGAAAATCAAGAAACACAGCAAAACGCCGAATATGCGCGCCGAGCCCAAGCTTGGAGCGAAGCCTTCCCAAACGAAGAAGCAGCTGAGAATCCTTGGCTTACTGCCAATATGGAAGAAACAGACATCCCTCAAGCTGACGAAGTTAACAATGTTACGCCCGCAGAAGACGAATTAACGCTAGATAATCCAACTGAAATGGACACTCAACTTCCTATGGATTCTATCGAGCAACCAATCGGCGTAGTGCCAAATCCCTCCCAGGAAGCCGATATGCCTAACCAGCTCAACAGCACCGACAACATTGTTGCCAATCAAATGCAGCAGGTTTGGAATAATGGCAATGGTGGACAAAGTCTCGATTCCGCCTACGATGAACTACGTGGCTCGTTCACGGCAGAAAATATCCAAGCTTCCGCCGAAGCCGTCGAGCCTGAAGTTGCCGATACGATTCGCGAAAACGAAGCAAAAGGCCCTAACAGCGAAACTGAACTTGCTCTAGACAACAATCTGGATCAAGAAACGCAATCCGTTACTAGTCAACAACAAGTCCAGGCTGACCTGTACAATCTTACAGCCAGCGCAGGCGCAACCGCACTAGGCGCACAAGCAAGCGCAGAAGCTGCCATGGATACTCTTCAGCAAACCAACAATACAATTGAAGCTGACGCCGCTAAACACAATCTAGAAGAAGCCCAGAGAACCTTGAACGATATCCAGAGCGAAATCCCAATGGTCGCAAGCCAGTTACAAAATGATCCGCTAGCCGAAAGAACTGCTCAAGACACCATTCGTGACGCTCAGAAAATGGTCGACGAAGCTCAAGAATCTCTCCAGACCGCTCAAGATGCCGCAGTCGAACGCGAAGACTTCATCGAAGAAAACCAAGAAACCATCGAGAATCTTCAAAACCAAGGCATTCAGATGTCAGAGATCAATCAATCCATCGACGAAACTGGCGGAGTAAAAGAACTCCAAGAAGAAGTCAAGCTAGAAGACGAGCCACGCCTTAGTATCTTCGGATAGAGCCCAATTCGCTCCAAAGAGGTCAAGCTACTAAAATAGCTTGACTTTTTTGACGTATCGTGATATAATAAATAAGCATTCCATTGAATGAGTAACTTAACTGACGAGTTTGGTGTACTCATTTTTTCTTGTGCACAAATCCAAAAATCTATAAGAAAGGAGAGCGATGCTTATGGTGCCGGCCCCCATGCCGACTACTGTAGCACAGCTGGACTCTGAGCTTAGAGAAATCAACACTCAGACCAAGAGCATTCGTGTCCAGCATTGCATCAAGAGGTTCGTTATTTGGCGTACAGCCGGGTATTCACCTCACGAAGTAATGCAGCGCTATCGGCTCAATTCGCACGATATGTATGACACGATTCTTAGCGCAGTCCAAGCTGAAACCGGGATAGACCGAGATGAGCTTCTGAAATTTCCTGGGTGTGGTCGCGGTCAACGCGATTCAATCACTAGGGAACTACGGCTTAAAGAAGAGCTGTCGGAAGTCCAAAGGATTATCGCGGTCTATCAAAACCTAAGCGAGCAGGCAGATATCCTGCTCAAAATCATCGATGATACCATTTCTTAAGGAGGAAAAGCAAATGAAAAAGGGAGTTCCCACTATCACGATTCCGGTACAGAAAGTCAGCTCTTGGGCTGATCACGGCGAAAGCAGCGAGTCCATCGCAAATAAGCTCGGTATTACTGTCGAGGATCTCAATAATTCTCTGGACAGTCTTGCCGAAAAGAACCGCAAGAGCGCTCAGAGAATTCGTCAGCGCCTGGCTGCAAACGATAAGCGCCCCAAGCCTAACAAGCACATTGGGGCAATTCAGGCCATCAAGCCCGTTCAGCCCGCTGTCACTAGCGTAAACCCCTATGGTTTCATTCCGACACAGGCCTCTGCAAAGCAGTCCAGTGTCGCCGAAGCACTCAAGGCAACCACTTCCGCCCAGGCAGAGACCGCCAAAAAGGCAGCTCCGACCGCGAAGAAGACTATGAGCGCAGAGGCTGAAGCCCTTCAGCTCGAAGTCGAAAAGGCAGAGAAGGCTCTTGACGTGATCGACCAGACACAGGCAGACGCTTTGGCCGAAATCGAGAAAAGCAAGGCAGCTGCACTCCAGCACGAACAGGCTCTCAAGGAGCTCGCTCAGAAGCTGAAAGCAGAGAAGGCCGAATACGAAGCACAGATGAGTAAGCTCAATGAGGCAGAACAGGTTCTCATTTCTTGTGAGGGCCGCAGAGTCGAACAGACTAAACGCCTCGCCGAGCTGAAAGCACGACTTCACGATATCGCCAAGCCAGAGATTTACGTCTGCGACGGAGAAATCCAGGCAGAGAATGTTGCAATCCCCGAGGATATCGACGTTTCCGGCTGGGCACAGATTATCGACCTGCTTCCCGAAAGCATCGGCAACGAACTTCGCAAGAAGGATGCAGAGCTTCTGATTCGCCTCCGTGCAATCATGAAATCTGTCAACAGAGACGATGCAGAGCTGGCCTTCGACAACGACGTGCTCCAGAGAGCCTACGAGGCTATCGCAGCATCCGAAACCGCAAACTAAAACTCGCCAAAAACTAAGCGCCCCCGCAAGGAGGCGCTTTTTTCTTGTCTATAAAAAAATAAGCAATGAAAAGCCCCCGCCTAAGCGGGGGTGCTAGAGAGGTTAGAATGTGGGGGCTTCGTGTTAAGTGAAGCCCGAGGTGAATATCTTCATCTCAACCCTCCATGGACGGAGGCAGTGGCCGGACACCCGATAGGGCGCACGGTATGCCTCGTCGTCCGTCGACGCCAATCCAAGCTTAATCTATAATACGGTAGTCTTTCGACCGCAGATTAACTCAAGATCGACTACCCGTCAAACCGAATTAAGGTCAGGTTTGCTTATCATTGTCATAACTGACAACTATCGCAGAGGGCACTGCGAAGCAACTGTTGACCTGGGCCGCGCCCAGCGAAGCTATGTTCGACCAGGCACGTACCAGCCCGAAGGCAGAACGTACATATGAGAACCTCCCAACTGTGATGTACTATGAGCTATAACGATTAATCCCCCTGGGCCCTAGGGGCACCAATCAGCTCACGATTACTCTATAATAGCATATTATGCCATTTTTGTCAATACATTTCTACCGTAGAAAGAAAAATGCCCGCATTTACATGCGAGCAAACAGATTACGTGAGCAGACGCTCAATCTCCGACACCTTCGCCTTCATATCTCTTTTTACCGCCTCAAGCTTGTCTGTGCTAGTGATATAAAACCAGCTTTTCAGCCCAAAGTAGCCATCCCAGAGCGTACGAGTGCATTCACATTGCAACGCATAAGCATCGCTATTGAGCGGAGCAGTGAAAGCCTTGATCCGTATCGCCAAATCCTCCAGCTCCTTAAGCAGTTTATGTCGCTTAAAGCTATGAAGCAAGCAATCGCCCGGATG
>JAZQSO010000084.1:0-8907 GCA_045630145.1 Candidatus Nanosyncoccaceae bacterium | reverse complement strand
AAAACAGACTTGATTGTTAGCAAGATACATTTAATATCCAAGAAAAGACTACAATTTCTACAATAGTAATACTCCAATTCTAACCTTCTCTCATAAGTCGTCGCACTTCTACCATTTGCAGCCCACCAACCCGAAACACCAGGGCGGACACTTTCATATAATTCATGATCACCTTGATGAGCATCCAATTCACCCTCGACGAGCGGACGAGGACCAATCAAGCTCATATCACCTTTTAGAACATTAATAAACTGCGGCAATTCATCAAGCGATGTCTTACGAATAAATTTTCCAATTTTAGTGATGCGAGGATCATTCTCGAATTTCTGATTTTCATCCCACTCTTTTTTGTATTTTGGATCTTTAAGAAGATCTTTTAATACTTCATCTGCATTAGCGACCATGCTTCTAAACTTATAGATATAGATTAATTTGCCATTCTTGCCAATGCGTTTTTGTTTATAGAATAATGGCGCCTTGTCGCCGGAAAGAAGATTGCAAATTTTTACAAAAACCATCACAGGAAGAAGCGTAAGACAGCCCAGACTACTAGAAAAAATATCAAAACCACGCTTAATAGCCGCATAGACAATATATGCTGCGTTATATTTTTGAGCTACCGAAATGATAGTAGATTCATCGATATAGCGTTCCGCTACTAAGCCCTCCGAAACAGCATAAAAATCCGCCTCACTATATGCGGTCTTTCTCTGCACTGTCGCGATTGGTTCTGCCACTTATTCTTTATCCCGTTCTTATCAAAAAACACCCCTGTTTTCGGAGTGTTGCGTTTTGTTCGTTTATTAAGATTTAATTTAGCATCTTATGACACCACTGTCAACTGCAATATCATAATCGGCTCCTAAGATTTTAGATTACGCTCTTCCTTGACATTTTCTATGCTTGTGCTATTATATGCTCATACTCTTTAGCACTTCCGTGCTCTAAGAGTCGAATTTTTTGTAAAGGAGGGGTCATTCATGGAAATCGAAATGACCAGATGCGACCAGAAAATCCTGGTGCAAGGGGTGAATCCCAATTCGCTACAAGATTTCTGGCTCAAACTGAGATGCACCGGTCCGGACGTGTTTGCTATTTTCGAATTCGATGGCTCCGAAGCCCGAGAGATACAAACAGGGTGGATGCCGCAAAAGGAAGAGACAAGTACACAAGAGCTCCGAGAATGCGTATGTAATCTCGAATTACTCGAAGCATTTCTCAGAGAACATTCAGATACAGCACTCGCCACAATCAAGAACGAGCTCACTTTTCACGAAGCACAGCTCGCTGATACGCATTGCTACTGCATTTACTGCAAAAGCAAGAAAGGAATTGTTGGTGTAGGCTGGAACTTCCGTGACGGCGATCTCATCAAAGCCAAGATGATGGCCGTCTTCACCCTATACGCATTCGGTTTATCTAATGCCGAATATGACCCGCTTCTGTGGAATGTCGCTTATAGACACCTGCCGTTCAAGATGAATATGAATTTGTCTGTGGCAGACCGAGTGTTTTTTAAGTACACTCTCTGAAGCCCCACCAGCCCCTCTACGGAGGGGCTATTTTAATGTCGAAATTTTTACCAAAAAAAGCCCCCGGCTCTACCCATACTGGATGCATGGAAGCCGGAGGTTTTTGGCGAAACTATGCGTTTTAAGCGCAGATTCTCGCGATCAAGCTGCGAGCAGTAGTTTCGTCGCCGTTGAGGATAGCCTCTGCAAGTTCAGACATTGCGTCACCCATAGAACCGTGGAAGAATTCACTCCATACGTTCAGGACTTCAGCCTTAGCCTGCATGGTCCGTGCCTCTCTCAGGTCGTCGAGCATGCCAGCGAAGTCGCCAGCGCCGATTGCCTTCGGGAATGCAGTGGGACGTGAGCCGAGTCTACGGAGCAGCGTTTCGCGCTCCTCTTCGTCAGAGTTAAACTGTACGAGTTTCCCCTCGTCTTCCTCTGCCAGCTCGACATCGAGCTCCACTATCGTCGGCTGTTGCCGAAAATGCGGAACCTTCAAACTGTCCTCAAAAGAATACTCGCCCAAGATGTAGTCAATCATACGATTGTCCTCCTTTGTTTTATTTCCGGACGCGCGCTCCGGATGGGCTTTCCCTCCCCCTTGAGAAAGCCAACCCGGAACAACAAGTATTCTTAGCTTAATTTGCGATTATTCCTGAAGAAATAATAATGTAATTATATCATAGTCGTTAATTTTGTCAACAGAAAAACCTCCTCTGCACGAGAGGAGGGTTCGGTAGCCTTAGCGGCTATACATTGCAAAACGCTGGCGGCAGTGCGGACAATAGCATTCGGCTTCATGCGGTTCACGACAAGTAATATTATACTTCGCCTTCTCCGCCAGAACCTTTAAGCTTGGCACCTGCTGCATAGCGCAGCGCGGATCGGTACAATGCAAATCGTAAATACCCTGAGCACGAATATCGTCAGCGGCATGGTAAGCATGGCCAACCTCATGTTCAAGCAAGTATGTAAGCATTGAAGTTTTCATCTCGTCTGAATAATCGGTATTCCAAATTCGGTAATCCGAAATCAGAATTATCTTGCCATGAGTAGCGCCAAAGCACCAGGACAAATCTTCAGTCCTAATGTCTTTGTTAAGTATAAAGATTTGCACGCTGTCCTGGCGATAGCCATTGATCATAAGATTTCTGACAATATCTCGAGAAACATCGCTGCTCTCGATTGCGTCAGCAGTGCGGGTATCAATCGGGTAACTCGTTAGCTCGATATTCATGTTGTGACGTGCATATCTAGCCGCCGTCATAATAATATCCGTACGAGTGCCCTCGATTGCTGGGACAAAAACATTTACCATAGAAAAGAACCTCCTCGAAGGAATATAGTGCATATATTATACTATATTATTGCTCTTATGTCAATACGACTAAACCGTGCATCCTACTCTATGTATTTGCAATAGGATATTATTCGCGCATAGAGATAATTTGACAAGTATCACAATTATGTTTATACTAAGTTAGTTTTATGAGCCGTAAATATCAATCAGCGCCTTACAACCCGCCAAAGTGCTGGGTGGGCGACAAACACAAGATCTGCTACGAGAGCGAAGAGGATGCCGAAGACGCAGCCCGTCTTTCCGAGTACGAGCACGGCTTACCAATCTATTCTCTTGGTGCCTACCATTGCGATATGGGCAACCACTGGCACATCGCCAACAAAAAGCGCCAATCCTAAACAAAAAACCGACCCCTTTCGGGGCCGGTTAATTATTTATTTGCTTTTCTTAGCTTTCTTGTCTGCCTTTTTGTCAGCTTTCTTGTCGGCTTTCTTGTCGGTCTTCTTATCAGACTTCTTAGCCTTCTTTTCGACTTCCTTAGCATCGACAACCTTTGCATTTGGTTTGTTGATGCTGACAAGCTTATCCATGATAGCTTCGATGCGCAAGCGATTGCGGATGTTTGCCTTCGTGCGTGGATCATCGATTTCCTTCAAAGCTTCTGGGCTCTTATCGTAAGCTGCGCGCATTTGGCTGAGCTGAGCTTCGATATCTTCGTCAGATACTTCAACCTTCATTTCTTCGCCGAGGCGCTGAACAACGATACTAGAGATAACGCGGCGCTCTGCGGCAGCACGGATATCTTCTTCCCACTCTTCTTTCTTCTTGTCCTGAGCTTTAAGCCATTCTTCGAGGCTCATCTTGCGAGCCTTCAAGTTGCGGAGGAGATCCTCACGCATAGCTTCAACCTGTTCCTGAACGAGAGTCTTTGGAGCTTCAGTCTTGGAGCCTTCAACCAACTTGCCAAGGAGCAAATCCTTGTAGCGGTTGTCTGCCTGCTGCTGAGCCTGCTCTTCGAGATTCTTGCGAATATCCTTGCGGAGATCTTCAAGATTATCGAAGGCGCCAGTCTTCTTGGCGAGCTCGTCGTCGATAGCCGGATTCTTGACTTCATTAACCTGCTTCAAGAGAACTTCGAAGACAGTCTTTGCACCGGCAAGTTCCTTGTTGCCATAATCTTCTGGGAAGGTAAGCTTCAAATCAAATGCATCACCAACTTCGTGGCCAACGATGCCTTCTTCGAAACCTGGGATAAACTGCTTAGAACCAAGCTTGAGCTTGAAATCCTTGGCGCTGCCACCGGCGAATTCGACGCCGTCTTTCTTGCCAGTGAAGTCGATAATAACTTCGTCACCGTTCTTTGCGGCGCGCTTAACAACGCTAGTCTCAGCAAAGCTTTCGGCGATACGGTTCAAAACGTCTTCGACATCGTCTTCGGTGATGGTCTGAATAGAATAATCTACATCGAGATTCTTGTAATCGCCGAATTCAACCTCTGGCATAATATCTGCCTCGATTGTAAGCTCAGCGCTTTCGCCTGGAACGAACTTCATAACGTCAACGTGAGGGACGGAAATTGGAGTAAGCTCTTCCTGAGCGAAAAGCTTAGGAATAGTCTGACGAACAAGGATATCCAAAGTCTCACTTGCGAGCTTGTTTGGATCGACGTGCTGTTCGACAACGTTAGCTGGGGCGCGACCTTCGCGGAAGCCAGCAACCTTGATATTGCGAGCGAGGCGCTCCAAAGCTTTCAAACGCGCAGGCTCAAAGTCCTTGGCAGTAAATTCGACGGTGAATTTAGCCGAGGTGTTAGTTTTCTCAACAGATGATTTCATAGGTGATATTATAACAGACTTTAAGAGAGTTATAAAACCTAAGCGCTTTACTAATAAGAGCTTTGCAAGTCTTCGCCGTATTCCGTGCGAAAATGTTTGAAGATAAGGCGCGCATCGGCATCGGTTTTGACGCCATCACTAAACACGCCACTTGGGTCCATAATTTCTTTAATCTTCTTATGAAGTTCAAATAGTGCCGGGTTAGTCTCGACTTTGAGGAACGGCGCAAGGAATCTACCTTCTGGCGCGCCACCACAAACGTAACCTTTCATATCGCCGACAAGCTTAATATATTGGCGCATGAAGTTAATCATAGTTTTGTAAGATTCCATGTCGTCTGGGCGAAGCTTTGGACGCACGGTATAAATGTTGTAATCTATCGAACCATAAACTGGAAGCGTCATCGAGAATTCCTTAGACATATCGTCGACAGCCTTAAGGAATTTAGCACGATTCTCGGCTGGTATATATACCTGATCAACAACTGGCACACGATATTCAAGATTATTTTCACTGAGATAGGCAATGAGGTTTTCGTGAACGGCGGCAAACTCGCCGATATTTTCCTCGTCTGCAAGAATGAGGCGCATCGAAGCTGGCAACTTCTTACCGACCGCGTGGATTTTAGCGCGGCGCTTTACGCGAGAATCGTCCTTTGCGTTCGCAATCAACAAGTAGCCATCTTTGCTTGGTTTGCGGAAGAACTTGAGACTCTTACCGGTCTTCTCAATTTCTGCAAAAATCTCCGTATCGTAGAATAGAATGTCTGTAAACTTTTCTTTTTCGAGAAGCTCAACCGCCTTGGCGAATTCCTTCGGATTGGCGCAAGGAATTGCGATATAGTTTGGCGATTCAAAGATAGGCTCCACGCGAAGAATAAGCTCCGTAATCACACCGAGCGTGCCTTCGGCGCCACAGAAAATTGCAGTTAGGTCAACATTGCGCTTCGTGACAGCCTGCTTAAGGCCTGGATACCATGCCTTGTTTTCGGTCGCATCTTTGACCTTATCGACTAGCTCGGCGTTTTTGCCTAGCCAATCCGTGAGACCTTTGTAGACTTTGCCCTCGAGGCCTTTTTCGGTTGCAATCTTAGCAGCCTTGCCTTTACTAATCTGGCGAAGGTGCGCCAAGCTACCGTCCGCAAGGACGACTTCCATTTCTTCGATAAAATCGAGAATTGTCGAAGCTTTGGTATTTACAGAAGCTGGAGCACAAGTACTCACTAGGCCACCGATTGTTTCGTGCGGATCACCAAAAACCGGCAGCTCGAGACCAGACGCATCGAGCGCAGTGCGAATTTCTGCTAGAGTAGCGCCAGCCTGAACACGGATTAACCTCTGGCGAATATCGATTTCCTGAATGCCACGGAGACGCTCTGTCGAAAGAATAATGCCACTACCAATTGCGCCACCAGTCTTGCTGTAGCCTGCGCCACGCACGGTAATCGGCATACTCATGCCTTTGCTAGCGAGCTGACTGGCGAATTTAACTAGACGGCGAACATCCATGACGTTAGCCGGCAAAGCGACTAGACGCGGCTTGTAGTGCAGAATCGAGCGGTCCCGGCTGTATTTCTCCAAAATATTTGGCGCGCTATAGACAACACCGTCAATATGCTGATTCAAATAAACCGCTAATTTGTTCATGCTCCCCTTTTTATTTATTTTCTCACCTAAAACTATATCTATTTTAGCATAAGCGCTGGTGCTTTGGCGCATTTTGGCAATAAAAAGCCCCGCGGAATGCGAGGCGAAAAGAAAAGAAATTATCTCAGAAAAGCCTTGATGTTTTCCGGGCGGACACCCTTCAACCAGCTTTTGATCAGGTCCTGTTTCATGCCATAGGTGGACTGCCAGAGATCGAAGTAGTAGCGGACGTTTTCCGTTGATTCTACATAGTAGATTACATGGTCTTCATCGTATTTTACGGCGTCGATAGATTTGACAGCAATTTTACCTTTGCTTTCAAACTTCTTGGTCTCGAGGTCGTAAATGTCTCCGCTAATGAAATAGTTCTCCGAAACATCCATCGGCTCGTGATCGGGAATCAGGCGCGCTGTTTTGTCTATGATTTTAGTCGTAAACTGCGCAAATTTGATTCTGACGGATCCGAGCGGCGATTCCAGTTCCCAATTTTTAAGTGCTTTAGCCATGATTTATATTTCCTCCCTTTTGTTGTGTCTGTGGCCAATTCGGACAAAGGCTATAATATCATTTTTTAAGGGTTATGTCAATTTATGCCGTGGGCTTTTCGATTTGTGATTTTTCTGATATAATAACTTTACATCCGCGAGTGGTGAAATTGGTATACACGTATGCCTTAGGAGCATATGCCTTACGGCGTGCTGGTTCAAGTCCAGTCTCGCGGACCATATCAAGTCCTTTCTTGATTGTTAAAGTTCTTGGTTGCCCTTGGTGGGCAATTTTTTGTTGCCTGGATTGTTATATAATTAAAGCATAAGGAGGATTATATGACATTCGATTCGACAGACACGAACGAGTTTAAGGATCACAAAAATCCGTGGGGCATCAAAGACAAGCTACTCGAGCAGCTTAATCCCGAAGATGTCATATATTTCCGCCACTATTTCGACACGACTTACGACCGCGCCAGCGAAGACATGGGCCATTTCTATGATGTTATTTTCTTCTCGAAAGATGGCAAGCCAGAGCATAAACAGGCCAACCCTGGCGACCCAGAGCCGATTATTAAGTTCTTAAAACGGTCTGGCGATATTTTCATAAAAGACGGCGGGAATGCCGAATCTTCATATACTAACAAAAACTATGCCGATAACATCCGTTTCAAAGATGACGTACTAATATACAAAAACAAATACAAGTTCGATTTGAAGTATTTTGCCTAATAAAAAAGAGCCTCCGATTGGAGGTTCTTTTTCTTTATCTTTTTACAATCTTCTTCGCTTTTTGCACTAGGTCGCGCGTCTTATGAATCGCGTGGAGCATGTAATATTCCTTGCTGACCGGAAGTTCATACTCGCCGATCAACTCCTCGACATAACCATTGAAGCCCTTCTTAAACTCATAGATACCGAAGTCCTTCGGATGCGTATTAATCTCGTCTGGAATGCCATAGAAATTGTGCTTCTTGAAGCCGTGCTTAATGCCGTATTTAATCAGCTCCCACTGGATCAAATACTGCGCATTGAACTTCATATACTGGTTATAGTTGCCGCTTTCGAGATAAATCACCTCTGGCTGCATCAAGACAAACATCGAGCTCGAGAGATTAATCACCTTCTTGCCTGTCTTTTCGCGAATCTCGTCCGCTTCCTTGAGCTTGAGGTTAAGCGAAACAATATCTTTCTCGATATTTTTCTTTTCGCCACCTTTCTTCGCCTTCTTTAGCTGCTCGTTTTTCTCGTCCAGCTCGGCGTGAAGTTTCTTGCTATATTTGTCTAAGTCTAGGCTCGTGATAAAGAATTTGACCTGATCGCCAAAGAGGTCGAACATATCCTCGTGATATTTCAAATCACGCGAGTGGAAGCTCTTGCGCTCCGCAGTCTCATCCAAAATATCCTGGAAGGCACCGAGCTCATCTTTCTTAAGCTCGCGAATATCGATACCAATGCGCTCCGTGCGGCGAACCCTCTGACGCGTACTAGAAGACATCTCCTTCATAATCTGATCTTCAGTCTTGCCGTCGATATCTAGCGAGAACATCCAAGCCACCTGCTCGCGGCGGGCCACCGGCACTTTCTTAAAGCCGAGCGCTTTGAGGTTATCTATCGCATTGAGATTATCTTCACCACCCTCGACAATATCGCCATTAATATCCCTTTGTTGCTTAATCACATAAGGATCAATGCGGAGACCGTAGCCGCCATTCTTCTTAGCGAAGTCTTTAAGCTTCTCGATGAAATATTCTACAAGCTCTTTATTGTTATAATCAATCAACGGGCCGCGTGGGCAGTAGAAATCTTTCTTATTAAAACGGCGCACCTTGGAGGTCACCATCGCGGCAGCGACGAGCTTATCGTCATCGAAAACACCGAGAAAATCCACGCCAAAGCCATTCTGTTTGCGAAGGTTACCAATCTCGACACTGGACAGGAAGGTCTTCTGCGGATGTTTATCCCAAAACTTCTGATATTCTTTTTCTGTAATAACCTTAAACTTCATCTTAAGTTAATTGTAGCACTTTACTTTTAACAAGTCGCGGAGCATAATATAATCCCTATTCTCTTTGAATTGCACCTTAAAGAGAATCATTTCAATCCGTCCCATCCCAAAAGGAG
>JAZQSO010000083.1:0-2777 GCA_045630145.1 Candidatus Nanosyncoccaceae bacterium | reverse complement strand
CGTCGATCTCTTCAGCTACCTCATGGCAAGACACTACGAGGACGTCGAAAGCGAAGATATGATAGACGAAGAAATCGAAAAATACTGCACCGGCCTCGGCCTCGTGCCTAGCGCAAGCTAAACAAAAAAGCCTCGGACTTTTCGCCCGGGGCTTCTTTTTGTTCTTTAAATTATCCTTCGATTACTTCGTCAATAAGGCCGTATTCCTTGGCTTCCTGTGCGGACATCCAGTTATCACGATCCATATCTTTCTCAATTTGCGCAACTGGCTTACCGGTATTCTTGGCCATCATTTCTGCCAAAACCTTCTTAAGATAAATACCTTCGCGAAGAGCGATTTCCTGATCAGTAATCTTACCTTCCGTGCCAGAGCTTGGCTGATGAATCATAATACGAGCATTTGGCAAAGCATAGCGCTTTCCCTTTGCGCCACAAGAGAGCAACATTGCCCCCATTGAAGCCTGCAAACCAATACCAATCGTCTGAACATCTGGCTCAATATAGTTCATGGTATCGATAATTGCGAGACCATCGTAAACTGAGCCACCTGGGGAGTTGATATACAACTTAATATCTTTCTTTGGATCCTCGTAGGCGAGGTGCAAGAGCTGCGCCACAACAATATTAGCTGTAGCAGAGTTTACCTCGTCGCCCAAGAAGATAACACGTTCCTTCAAGAGACGTGAGTAAATGTCATAGGCACGTTCGCCGTGGTTGCTTTCTTCAACGACGGTCGGAACTAAATAGTTTTTTGGTTTCGTCATTTTACTCCTTTCTTTATTCCTCGATTATAGAAGCTGGTTTATCTACATGACTATTAACGCTATCGTATAGGTCGCCAATCTGAATAACGTTACTATTATATTCTTCGACTAACTTATTCGTTTCACTAATTAGGCCGCTCAAGTTATCGTACATGTTATTCAGGTCTTGTTGACGCGACATGAGCTGACTGCGCTCTGCGTCAAACTGAGCACGATTAGCGAAGCCGTTTGGCTGAACGGCGCGCGCATTAAAGTTATCTATATCCGTAATGAGCGAATCATAAGCCGCATTATAGCTAGTTGTTAAGCTCTCGATCTTAGCCTTATTGTTATCAATTTGCGATTTAAGACTTTCTGCTTTGCGTTCCAGTGCTTCAAACTTTGCATTATAGGAATCGTAGAAGTTTGCAATGAGGCTTTGACTAGTAAAGTATTTTGCATAATGCGTCCTGAGCGCCTCGGTTAAATTTGCGCTAGCCAACTGCGTACCAATCACCGAGTGAAGCTCATCGTAATATTCGTCTTCGGAATACTGCGTCATATGCTCGCTAAGCTCGCGCGAATGTATTGTGTAGGTCGAATCTAAATCATCATAGAGAGCCCTACGCTCTTTAGCGCTCATACGATTCCAAACCGCATGAAGTAATTCGTGTGCAAGAACAGTTTCCTTAATGCCGTCCAGCTCGGCGTTGTCGATGTCATAGACGTAAATGCGGTCACCACTATAGCAACCAAGCACAGAAGATTCTCTCTCGGCGCCCGAATAGCAGTGTTGATTAAATTCATCGGCAGATTCTAGCTCTGGAAAGGTTGCGCGCAAGATACGATCGCCAGCTTTCGTGAACTTATCTCGCTCAATGATTTTAGACATTTCCGCGTCCGGCTCATAGCTTGAACCTTTAATTGCGTCACCAATCGCCGCAAGGCTACCAAAACTAATTCCGAGGTAAGCAATCACGCCAATAAATGCCAACACGATTATTAACGCAATTACGGCACCTACTGAACCAGTTTTGGTTTTTGTTTTCTGCATGTTTACTCCTTTGCAACTGCAAAGCTTAACTTATCATCCTTTAGACCAATTTTAGCAACTAAGCCCTTGTCGAGGCTACCGTCTAGAATATGATCTGCAAGGAGAGATTCAAGCTCATCCTCGATAGCACGGCGGAGTGGGCGAGCGCCATTCTTAACGTCAAAGCCCTTCTCAATAAGATGCTTCTTGGCGTCATCGGAAATTTCGAGACCAATCGATTTGGCAGCCAAGCGCTTCTTGAGAATCGCAATCATGTTATCAAAGATGCGGCTAACATTCTTCTCGGTCAAAGCATTGAAGGTCACAATAGAGTCAAAACGGTTTACGAGCTCTGGCTTCATAAGTTTGCGGAGCGCCTTCATAGCTGCAGCTTCGTTTGCGGCATGCTCAGCTTCGAGCGCCTTAGCATCCTTCTTGGTCTTCGCACTAAAGCCAAGCTCAGACTCACGATACATTTCTTCGGCACCAAGGTTACTGGTTAGAATCACGATGGAGTTATTAAACTTCACCTTTGTACCCTGACCGTCCGTCAAAGCACCATCTTCGAGAATCTGAAGTAAGATATTAAAGACGTCTGGATGTGCCTTTTCAATCTCGTCAAAGAGCACAACGGAATATGGATGGCGGCGGATTTGTTCGGTAAGCTTACCGCCGTCCTCATAGCCAACATAGCCAGCTGGCGCACCGACAAGGCGAGCCACGTTATGTTTCTCTTCGAATTCGGACATATCAATCTTAATCAAAGCATCATCACCACCAAAGACCTCACGGGCGAGAATCTTGGCAAGCTCGGTTTTACCGACACCGGTTGGACCCATAAAGACAAAGCTACCGATTGGGCGGTTTTCGTCTGCGATGCCAGAGCGACCACGGCGGATTGCTTTACTCACAGCCGAGATAGCATCGTCTTGACCAATGATTTCTTTCTTAAGATGATCTTCAAGATGAAGGAGAAGCTCCTGCTCGGAACCATGCACGCG
>JAZQSO010000082.1:0-3510 GCA_045630145.1 Candidatus Nanosyncoccaceae bacterium | reverse complement strand
TAAAATCGTTGACGCCAGCGTTAATGCCGGTGCTGAGGATAATGACGAAACTACCGATAAATATTGCAAGGATAGTCAAAAAGCTGCGAAGCTTGTTTCGTAATAGGCTTTGGTTAGCCTCTTTAATAATGTCTAGAGCTTTCATTATTTGTCCTCCTCTACTGAAACATGGGTAACTTTAGCGTCATTGCGGATACCGTCGGCGTTTGTATCGCCAGAGAGATGTTCTTTATGGCGGCGAGTCTTCTCTTCTTCGGCCATTTCGGCAAGTTCGCGCTCTTCGGCAATATCTTCGTCGGAGGCAATGAGGCCGTCCGTGATGCGGATTTGGCGGTCGCACTTCTCTGCTAGTTCTTCGTCGTGCGTAACAATGATGAGAGTGATATTCTTCTCGCGGTTGAGCTTAAAGAGGATTTCTTCGATTTTTTCACCGGTCGTAGAGTCGAGGTTGCCGGTTGGCTCATCGGCAAAAATGACAGCTGGGTTGTTGACGATGGCGCGAGCAATACAAACGCGCTGTTTCTGGCCACCAGAAAGGTTATTGGCTTTGTTTTTTGCCTTAGTTTCTAGGCCGACAATTGTAAGGGCGTGCATTGCGCGGCGCTTACGTTCCTTTGGACTAACGCCTGCAATCTTGAGTGGAAGCATGACGTTATTGAGCACGGTGTCGTTGGCGTTCATGAAGAACTGCTGGAAGACAAAACCGAACTCCTTATTGCGAAGCTGGTTTAGGCGGCGTTGTTTTAGTTTGGCGGTTGGCTGACCTTCAAGCGTGATTTCGCCCTTAGTTGGACGATCGAGCAATGCCAGTAAGTGCATAAGGGTGGACTTACCAGAGCCAGATTTGCCGATAATAGCAACGGATTCGCCTTGGTTAATATCTAGATTGATGCCACGAAGGGCCTCGAATTTGTTATCGCGTTTTCCATAGACTTTGTGGAGATGTCTGACGCTAATTAAAGTATTTTCGCTCATATCTAAATAATTATACCACGAGCGAAATAGGCCTTTCTTTACCTGTCGCCTCCTTTTGTGTTAATATATGTAAAGCGTTGGGCCTTCGCCAAG
Organism: Candidatus Nanosyncoccaceae bacterium; assembly: GCA_045630145.1. Taxonomy (GTDB): domain Bacteria; phylum Patescibacteriota; class Saccharimonadia; order Saccharimonadales; family Saccharimonadaceae; genus UBA2834. The sequence continues at coordinate 2,442 of JAZQSO010000082.1, read as the reverse complement.
TGGTAAGGCAACGGGTTTTGGTCCCGTCATTCGCAGGTTCGAATCCTGCAGGCCCAGCCAAACCGAAGAATTAAAAAAGAGCGCTTGCGCTCATTTTTTAATGGTTGGTTTGGCTGGCTTGAATGAATATTCAAGTGCCGAAATATGTATATATTTCGGCGGCCTGCAGGATGAGAGCCAGGTTCGTCCAATGCCCGGTCGCTTGCGACAACGGCGCATTGTTTATATCCTGTAGGCCCTAAATTTTTGCGACAATTCCTATCAATAATCCCACCGATAGTGACGCGAAATTCAATAATAGGGATAGTATGAGGGGGTTGGTTTTAGTTTCTTCGCTGAGATATTTTTTATAAACTATTGCCTCGATAATTGTAACTGAAATCTCTAGAATTCCTAGAAGTATATATGAATTGAATTTAAAGAAAACATTATTAAGAAAAAGTAAAAGATTTAATGCTGGATTTGTTAGGATTTGTGCAAGTATTACAACTTTTCTATCGTTTTTTTGTTTAAGAAAGATAAAAGATAAGCCCCACTCAATTATAATCGTGAGGCTTAATGCAAATATAAATAATAAGTTGGTGCTAATTAGGCTTCTTAGTGTCATCTTTCTTGCTTTTCTTCAATGCAAGGACTGCAAAGACAACGATAACGATGACCGTTACGATCATTGCTGCGATTGCAATGTTGATTGTAGTGTAGTCAGTGGTTGGTGTTGGTGTTGGTTCGCTTGGTAAGATTGGCTGTGGAGAATATGGTACGTCAGCGAAAATATTAAACATGCTTTTTATCCTTTCTTGTTATTTTAAGTATAACCAATAAACATAAAAGCGATGCGATAATTAGGACGATTGAGTTTACGATATTATCATTAATTCTTACGAAATAGACTGGCATTGAGCCGAGGGCTAAGCCGACAGTTGTAATGCCAAAGGCGAAACCAGGATTTTTGGGGAAAGCCGATACGAGGATGGCGAGTGTGATGGCCATGGTCATGCTAAAGAACATGACGCCCGTGAGCGAGAGATACATGTTTTGATCGCCGAAGATTAGGAAAGGAATGGCTGCAAGCATGCTGAGGTAGGCGGTTTTGCGAATGCCGATTTTATCTACGAGGAGTCCGCCGAGAGCTTTGCCTATGCCCATAAATACAAAGAGAATGACGGTTTGAATGACGGTTTTATTCCAAGAGGTCGGAATGCCATAACCGACATAGCCACGTACGGCGACAACAAAGCCAGCTAGTAAGGCGATGGCCCAGAGGGAGAGTTTAGAATTGGCGAGGTTGAATTCCTTGCAAGAGTTTTTGCCGCTTTTGATGCGATATTTTTCGGCGAGCAGGATTACTGGAATGGCGGTAATGCCAATAAGGATTAGAATCCAAGGCTGAGCGAGTCCAACGAGGAGTTTACCGGTTATGACGCCAAAGGAACCACCTGATACAAAGAGTGCGGCTGGAAAGATTTTGCCGTGGCTGCTTCTGAGTGTGACTTCTGCGCCGTTAACATGGACACAGGCGTTACCGAGTGCAACGATGATTGTAAGGATAATTGTAGGCAGAACTATGTTGAAGCTCATAATGCCTATGCCGAGAAGTAGGAGCGCTATACCAATAATGCCGAACGGGATTTTGGCATAACGATCGCTAATTGCGCCAAGCAAAAGCTGTGGCACGAATGCGAGAATATCGTAAATAAATGGAGCAAGCCAGAGTAACAGACTATCGCCTACAATGGCGGTAAGAAAATAAAAACTTAAGACCTCTACGACAAAATGAATGTAAAAATACATTATTCCGGGTAGTAGTGAGCTTTTGCTTGTTTTGCTCATGGTTTTATTTTAACATAGCTATTTTTGCACTAATCTTGAGTAACTTTTTCATTATTGTGAAATTATTATACTATTAAAGTATGTTGGTTCCGATTTATACAGGCATTTTCTTGGACAATGATGACATATATAGTCATTTCCCGTCGAAGTTATCTGTCCAGGTAGGCCATCCGCATGTAACCCTGGTTTACAGAGGCGGAGTCGAATCGGCGCATGAAGAATTCTTGGGCGAAATGGTTAAAGTGCGCGTTGTGGGTTATGGTAATGACGGCAAAAATGAAGGCCTAAAGGTTGAGCTTGTGGCCGAGAATCCGGAATTACAAAATCTCTGTAATATAGTCGAGGTCCCACATGTAACCTTGTCTACGAGTCGCGATTCAAAGAACCGCAATACGAAGTATCTAAAATTTGAGCCGATCGATGAACCGATAGAATTTGTTGGGCGATACGGTGTGTTTACGCGCTCGGGATTAGTTTTGTATAATTAGGATATTATGGCGGACGAGATTAAAGATAAGAACGATTTGGAAAGTGCTGAAGAGGAAGCAGAAAAAGTTTTAGCTTCCGAGGAAGACGAAGGCGGTGACGAAGAAGAGCTTCACGCTTGTGGCG
>JAZQSO010000081.1:0-9718 GCA_045630145.1 Candidatus Nanosyncoccaceae bacterium | reverse complement strand
GTGGAACCACCCTGAACGGCGCCACCGCGAAGCGTAACCCAAGTAGCACGCACGAGAGCGGTCGGATCGACGCCAGCGTGATGATAGAAGTTCTTATCCTCGATAGCAACTGTAGCCTTGCGCATGTAGCTAGAAATATCTTCGCCATCAACAACTAGACGATAATCGCCAGAACCTTTATCTTCCCAAAGCACCTCGCCGTTGCGGTCGAGATAAGTATTGACTGTATCCTGAACACGGCTAGCGAGCTCTTCTGGATTGATAGCAGCGAGATCCTTTTTGTAATACAAGAATAGACCGCCGACACCAATGACGATAATCAAAATCAAGCCTAAAACGAGCTTGAGGACGGTGAAAAGACCACGCTTCGAAAAGAGTGCTTTGAAGAAACGATCTGGACGAAGCTTAGCGAAGAATCTAAGGATAGGATTCTTTGGTAGCTGAGCTTCCTCTTCGGCGCGCTTCCTTGCCTTTTGATCTGATTTAATGCGACGCTTCTGCGCCAAGTTTGAATATAGTGACATGCCATTATTACCGCGCTTTTTGAGAGGTGTAAGCACCTTCGCTTTTGCGGGCTTAGTTTTTGATGTGGCAGTCGTTTTTCTCGCAGTTTTATCGTTTGCCATATTTAAATATTATACACGACTGCTAAGTGAGTGTCTATAAACGGAAGCATTTTACACCCCCTCAAATATGGGGTAAAATATGCATATTATGAGTCACTATGAGCCACTAAAAATTGAAGAAAAATGGCAGAAGCGCTGGGAAGAAGACAAGCCTTTTGCCGCAAAGGACAACGACAAGCGTCCTAAAATGTTTATGGCGGAGATGTTCCCGTATCCATCCGGTGCTGGTTTGCATGTCGGCCACGTTCGTAACTTCTCAATCGTAGACTGCGTTGCGCGCTTCTATGCACAGCAGGGCTTCAATGTTCTACGCCCATTCGGTTACGACACCTTTGGTCTTCCAGCAGAGAACTATGCCATTAAGACTGGCACTGCTCCGCAGGATGTCACCCTTACAAACATTGAGAACTTCCGTAAGCAGGCAAAGCGCCTTGGCTATGCTATTGACTGGTCTCGCGAAATTAATACCTCCGATCCTGAATACTACAAGTGGACTCAGTGGTGCTTCCTTCAGCTCTTCAAGAAGGGGCTAGCATATCAGGCAGAGAGTTATCAGTGGTGGTGCCCTGTCGATCAGACCGTCCTTGCAAACGAGCAGGTCGAAAACGGTCATTGCTGGCGCTGTGGTTGCGAAGTCGAAAAGAAAAAGATGAAGCAGTGGTTCTTCCGCATTACCGCTTACGCCGATGAGCTCCTAGACGAGATTGACTCCCTCGACTGGCCAGAAAAAATCAAAACCATGCAGAAAAACTGGATTGGCCGCAGCGAAGGCGCTGAGCTTAAATTCAAAGTTAAAGATAGCAAAGAGGTTATTGAGGTCTTCACGACTCGCCCAGACACTCTTTATGGGGCCACCTTTGTTGTGCTTGCTCCAGAGCATCCACTCGTCAAGAAGATTGCCACCGATGATGTTCGTAAGAAGGTCGAAGAATACTGCAGCGCAGCTATTAAAAAGAGCGAAATCGAACGCCAGGAAAACAAGGAAAAGACTGGTGTCTTTACAGGTGCTTACGCAATCAATCCTCTTACTGGCAAGGAAATCCCAGTTTGGGTTTCAGATTATGTCTTGATTGGTTATGGTACAGGTGCAATTATGGCTGTTCCTGCTCATGACGAGCGCGATTTTGCCTTTGCTGAAAAGTTTGACCTTCCTATCGTTAAGGTTATCGAGAAGCCAGAAGGCTCCGACGATGATTCTGTTTGCTATCACGACGAGGGTGAGCTTGTAAACTCCGGCGAATTCAATGGTATGGATAGTGCTCAGGCTCGCGAAGAAATCACTGCTAAGCTCGAAAAAGATGGTATTGGCCACAAGAAAGTCACTTACCGCATGCGCGACTGGCTCATTTCGCGTCAGCGCTACTGGGGCTGTCCGATTCCTATTGCTTACGATAAGGATGGTAACGCTCATGCGATTCCAGATGATCAACTTCCAGTCAAGCTTCCAAAGGTTGACGATTATAAGCCAGATAGCACTGGTCGCAGCGCGCTCGCGAAGTGTCCAGAATTCTTAAAGGTTACAATCGATGGTGAAGAAATGACTCGCGAGACAGATACGCTCGATGGCTATGCATGTTCGAGCTGGTATCTCTGGCGCTATACTGATCCGCACAACAAGAAAATGGCCTGGGATCCAAAGAAAGTAAACTACTGGGCTCCAACCGATATTTATGTTGGTGCAGACCATGCTGTCGCTCACTTGCTTTATGTCCGCTTCTGGTGCAAGTTCTTTGCTGATGAAGGCTACTTGAACTTCCGTGAGCCAGTTAAGAAATTGCTTTACAACGGTTACATTAACGCTCCGGACGGCAAGAAGATGAGTAAGTCTAAAGGTAATGTTATTGATCCGCTTGATGTTATCGATCAGGGTTATGGCGCTGATACGCTCCGTACTTACGAGCTCTTCATTGGCCCATACGATCAGAAGGCTAACTGGAATACCAGTGCAATCGGTGGCGTCTATCGCTTCTTGAATCGTTGCTGGAGCCTTGCCTTTGAAGCTAAGCTTGAGAAGGCTGACAAGAATGAAGTCATTCGTAACCGCACTATCAAGAAGGTTACCGACGATATCTACAACAACGGTTTTAATACTGCTGTTGCAAGTATGATGGAGTTTGTAAACGAGCTTTATAAGAACGGCGCAAATAAGGCTGATGTCGATGCTTTGGCTCGCCTCTTGAAGCCATTCGCTCCGCATCTTGCCTGCGAAATGCTCGAGAAGCTCGGCGCAAAGGATGATACTTGGCCAGATTACGACGAATCTCAGCTCGAAGATAGTGAATTTGAGCTCATTGTTCAGGTTAATGGCAAGCTTCGCGCTCGCGTAAAGGTTCCAACTGCTGACGCTGAAGACAAAGAAAAGCTCGAAGCCGCTGCAAAGTCCGACGAAAAGATTAAGCAGATCTTGAGTGACCACGAAGAAGTAAAGACTATTGTCATTACGCGCACGCATCTTGTAAATATTGTCGTAAAATAAGCGACTAAGAAAATATCCTAGCAACTCGCTAGGATATTTTTTATTGATTAATTTTGTTTAGCGCGGTGCACGCTTAATGAGTTTTGCGTGTAAGACCATGCGCTCGTTGTCGCCGTAGCAGGTTGAAAGCGTTAGGATATGGTCTGTGCCGGTGACGTTTGTATTGAAATCGTGTGAGCTGCGATTTTTGACCATTTGGGTAAAGTTCGCAAAATCCTCGTTACTGCTAAATGATGTACGAATGTAATCCGAAGTAACCGGAATATGGTAAGTACTGAACACCTGCCACATGGAAGTTTCATGATCGGTCACAGTATAAACGATGTAATTTGAAGTATCATTAAGCCAACCATTTGTCTCGGCGGTGCGAAGTGTGCCGAACATTGTGCCGTCATAACGACCGTGTGCATAAATAATCATATTTTTATCGGTGTTATCGAGGCGAAGGCGGAAATCTGCGAATACCCAACCGGCACTGTTGTAGCTACGATCAAGCGAATGCGATAAATAATAATCGTTATCGCCAGTTTGCATGAATGGGTAGTTGATATTGGTGCCGCCAACTTTGATCCAGCCTTTGACGTCTGGGTTTGTTTTGCGGAGCTCATCGAGATTAACATTAAGCAGGCTCATATTAACGAACTTCCAATATGGCGATTCTTCGGGCTCCTCGCTTTCGATAATCTCGGTGTCGTCGTCGTCTTCCACTTCGACAACCCCAGCAACGTCTTCGGCCTCAGTTGTAATGCTCTTAGTATTGTGTGAATCGATTAACCATTCGATGATTTTATAGCCAGAAAATAGAGCGCCGGAAGCGCAGACGAGCGCGATAATGCAGCAAATAGAAAATTTAACCCTATATTTCGCCTTCCGAATCTTCATATATATTATTATGCCACACATGCCAAAAAAGCATAAGTAGCAAGCCCACGTATGTTCTAAAAACAAGGCTCAGCCCTTGATAAAGCCTATAAAATATAGTAAAATAAATCCAAAGTATCTATTATTAACGAAGAAGGAGCATTTTTACATGCCTGAACCGAAAAAGCAAAGCAGCCCACGCAAGACTGGGCTTCGCCGTAGCCATTTGCGTCTTAAGCTTGCTCGTAGCGTAAACAAGCATTCGCCTGTTAAAGCTTTTGAGACCGCAAAATCTACACCAAATCTCAAAATCAAAAGCTGCAAAGCTTGTGGTAGCAAACCATGCAGCTGCAAAAAAGAATCTAAAAAGACAAAATAAAAGGGAGGTAATCTAAAGTGGCAAGTAATCGACATCTCGGCCGCATTATCGCGTTGCAAAGTTTATATGAGTGGGAATTCCGAACGAAGGCTGGCGATAACAGCGTCGATATGGATAGTATTGTCGCAAAGAATATCGAACCCTACGCCAAGGCCCTTGGTGACGTGGAATTTGTCCACGATCTAGCCAATGGAGTTCTAGATGAATCTGAGGCTCTTGATAAAGAGCTTCAGCCTATGGCGCCTGAATGGCCAATCGCTAGCATTTCGTCTATTGACCGAAATGTTCTTAGGATTGGTCTTTTTGAGCTCACAAGACGCGCAGATACTGTGCCTCCAAAAGTTGCAATCAACGAAGCGGTAGAGCTCGCGAAGGCCTTTGGTTCAGATAATTCATCTAAGTTTATTAACGGCGTATTGGGGACGGCATATCGTAACATGGGGGGAGAGGAAAAACCGAATGCAGAACCAAAAGAAAAAGATGCGCAAAAGGCAGAATCCGCCTAGTCGGAAGAGCCAGACCAAAAACAACCGTAGTAACGTCAAAAATACACCTGCAAAGCGCAACGGCTTCAAAGTTCCAGATGCTTTGCCAACGAAAAATTACCGCGAACCTAGCTTCTCTAAGTTGAAGCAGGTAGTTTTTCGTAAGAAGCCAGAGATCAAGGAAATCGTGCGTGAGCCAACCGCTGGCGGCATTGTTTTTCGCCCAACTGCAGATAGCAAAGACATTGAGATCCTATTGATCCAAGATAGTAAGAATCGTTGGACGATCCCAAAAGGTCATATCGAGCCGGGCGAAACTGCTAAGCAAACTGCAGTGCGCGAAATTGGCGAAGAATCCGGTCTTAAGGAAGTTGAAGTTATCAGCTGGCTTGGTAAGATTCATTTCAAATATCGCCGCGCTGAAAAGCTTGTCCTTATGACGACGCAGGTTTATCTCGTCCAGTCTCTTGACAAAAACGAGCGTCCAACCAAGGAAAAATGGATGAACGGAATTCGCTGGTTTACCTTCAGTGAAGCGCTAGATGCGATTGAATACGCAGATATTGAGAAACTCATGCTCATTGCAAAAAGAAAAATTCGTAACGGGGAATTTGATGGACAAAAGTAGTTTGGATGAATATAAAAAATTCGCCAAAGAAAAACTCAATTTAGAATTTTCTAACATCGACCTATTAATTACCGCATTGACCCACCGCTCGTATGTTAACGAGCATAAGAAAACAGTTGTAAATCACAACGAACGCCTAGAGTTTTTAGGTGATGCTGTCCTCGAACTCGTTGTATCGGACTTCTTATTCCATTCATACGACGAGCCAGAAGGCATCATGACAAGCTGGCGTGCTGCTTTGGTAAACACCGAAGCAAACGCTGCGGCTGGCGAAAGGCTTGGCTATAATCCGCTTGTTCGCCTAAGTAAGGGCGAGAAAAATGGCTCCGAGCGTGCTCGCCACGTCATCTTGGCGGACTGCTATGAAGCAATTATTGGCGCAATTTACGAAGATAAAGGCTATGAAGAGGCAGAAAAGTTTATCTATAAGAATAGCCTTTCGAATGTTGACGAAATGCTCGCAAGTGAATCTTGGCGCGATCCAAAATCGCACTTGCAGGAAATCGCACAGAAGATTGATGGCACTACGCCATCTTATCGCGTAATGAAAGAAGAAGGCCCGGATCATGATAAGACCTTTACGCTCGGTGTTTACATTGGTGCGCATTTGAAAGCTTCAGGTGTTGGCCACAGTAAACAGGAAGCTCAGGTAAATGCTGCTTCCGAGGCAATTCGTCATTATCGCAAGACGCACCCAGATCAGGCGCAGTTTGAAATGCCGGTGCGCAAGCCTTACAAGTGGGCAAAATAGTTCACCTCTTGAAAAATTGCCCAAAATTTGATATAATATAAGAATAATATTAATTATTAGGAGAGATTAATGCTCGCGATTCGCTTACAGCGTAATGGCCGTAAAGCTTTACCGCTTTACAGGATAGTCGTCCAAGAAGCGCAACGCCACCCTCTTTCGGGTCGTATTGTTGCTCAGGTCGGCAGCTACAACCCACATACAAAAGCAACCACTTTGGATAAGGAAGCCGCTCAGAAATATCTAGACAACGGCGCCCAGCCAAGCACTCGTGTTGCTCGTATCCTCGAAGCCGAAGGCGTCAAGATGCCAAAATGGTTCAAGAAAGCTAACGAAAAGCATGCTGCTGCAAAGCACGCAGACAAGCTTCGCAAGAACCAGCCAAAAGAAGAAGCTGAAGAAGAAGCTCCAGCTGAGGCTTAAGTCTAAGAAAGTGTCGCCCTCAAAGCGGCACTTTTTGCTGTAATATAAAACTATGAAGAAAATAAAATATTCGCACGATCCCGAAAAAGTGAGCCAAGCGAAGAAGCAAGAGAAGCGCCAAATCACTGGCAAGAAAATGATGGCTCTTGGAGTTTCGCCGTTTGCGGTGTTATTTATTTGGGCACTAGTCGGTAGCTTCGGCGGTGTGAATGGTTTCTTTGGAAGTTCGGATAAAATTTATGGCTTTGATGCTTTCGCTATGATTTTTGCGATGGGAGGCCTGATTCTTTCGCCAGTTCTAGTCGCAGCGCTTATTATGTTTGTTGCTGGGCTAATCCTCACCTTAATGCAGAAGAAGTAAAAATAGGGAAACTAATCTATTTAAAATAAGCTGTATCTTTTACATTTTTAAGCAAAACCATATATAATAAACTTATAAAAACTAAAACGGAGAACCTATGGCTACTATAGACCAGCAATTTGTCGAGTATATCGTAAAGACCCTCGTCAACAATCCAGACAAAGTTAAGATCGACCGCACCATCGACGAAAAAGGCGTATTGTTGAGCTTAGAAGTTGATCCAGAAGATGTAGGCCGCATTATTGGTCGCCGTGGCGCAACCGCACAGAGCATCCGCACTTTGCTCCGCGCACTTGGCACCAAGAACGATGCACGCTACAACCTCAAAATTATAAATAACGACGATTATGTTCCAAAAGAAAAGTCTGATGATACTGCAGCAGACGATTCTTTCTCGAGTGATGACGAAAGTACTGTCGAAGAAGGCAGCGAACTTGCAAAAAAGACGCGTCAAGAACTTGCAGACTTGGACGACCTTGATATATAATACTGTTAATGCTTAATCAAAGCGAATAAAATTAAGCATTAAGCTAACTGCGAGTCAGCTTACATATATATAAAGTTGAGAGCTTATATGCTTAAAAACCACCCAACACCCATGGGTGGTTTTTAGGGTCTTAGCGCTTAAGGCTCTGTTACGACGAAAATAGTCGACCACAGCACGGGTCGACTATTTTGTGTAACAGGCCTAAGGGCTAAGGTTCTAAAGACTATTTCGTTTCTTCTTTATCTTTTACTTTAGTTTTTTGGCTCGGAATCGGTCTTTGTTTCTTCGGCTTTAGGCGCTGGAGTAGCGGTTGGCGCAACGGCTTGCTGGTTATTGTTGAGTTTCTTGTAATTCTTGTATGAAATGAAGACTACGACACCAATAATAATTATGCCTGCTAGGCTCATCGTGATCCAAATGTTATCGCCGACATTTTCGAAGACGAGAATCAAAATCGCACAAAGCGCGGTGATTTCGAAACCAATCCATTTCTTTGCGACACTCCAAATGAGCAATCCGATTAATACTATTAGTGCAATCGTGAAGCCGAGGAAGCTGGCATCGCTCCTTGCGACACTTGGGATTACGACGAGAGTATTAAATACTGCTAGGATGAAACCAATTATGAAGTTTGGACTGAAGCTCGTAGTGACGGTGCCGTCTTTGAGTGTTTTTGGCTTTACCTTGTCAAAGAGACTAAGTAGGAATGCGGCAGCTGGCGGCACTAGGGAAACTAGGATATCCGTAATATAAACGCCCACTGGATAAGAATAAGAATGGAAATATCTGCTCTTGGTGGCAATGCTAAAGCCTTCGCGTGCGCTAGCCCAAGCGATAATAATACCAAGGGCGGCGAGATAAACACCGGCGATGCGGAGCCCGCTTTTCTTTAACATGAAGCCTTGAATAGCTAAGCTGAGACCAATGGCAAGAATTGGGATATAGGAAATAGATTCTGATTCGCTAAGAGCTAAGGCGAATAAAGCCACAAATATAGCAGAAACCATCGAAGCTGGCAAAGCGTGTTTTTCGTCGAGCTTACGCAATGGAATATATGCAACGCTCAAAATCACGGCACTTATGCTCAGGATTGCGCAGACGACCGCAGGTGTCGAATCGAGATTCGTGTAAGCAATATCGCTAATACCGATGGCGGTAATAATGAGCATCAAAGGATTTTTGTCGAGCAGGAGCGCGATTAGTGAGAAGACGAGCGTACTGAGCTGAGCTGCAATAAGAATCAGATCGCCTATCATGTCATGGTTTGGATAGTAGCTCGAATAGGAATCGTTATAAGTGAGACATATTGAACAAATCGCGAAGCCGATCATGGCAGCAGTAAAAACGGAGCGCTCGCGAGCATGGGACTCTTCGTCGTGTTTTATAGCGAAGAAGATTACGGAAATAAAGGCCTGAATGAACGAGCTAATTAGAACCGTGCCAAGGATGATATTTTCACGGGCTGAATCAGAAATCTTGCCAATTACGGAGCTGAAGCAAAGGTCGATTGCGGCTGTAACAAGGATTGCTTCGAAGCAGACGCGCAAGATATTTATAAGAGATTTGCTCCTGGTAAGTAGGCTAGGAAGTACTGCATAGAATGAAAGCAGGATGGTAAATATGGTTAAACCTAAAGGATAATCGTCAGCTTCGTCGATGGCGGCTAATGCAAAGAATGCGGCGAAGACTGGATAGACGAACGATAATGCTCTCGTAGCATGGCGTGTTTGGACTGGCAACCAGGTGACTTTCGCCTTCCAGAAATAGCGGAAAGCGATGCCAAGGGCCATGAAAGATACAATACTGCCGTAAACATTCAAAGCATCGAAGAAATAGAGCTCTTCATCGATAGTGGCGAGGCAGGCGATGATTAAGCCAATCGCACTGATGCCTGGCACGTACCATAGGGCTTTATGTTTGAAGATGGCAGCACTAATAATGCTTGCGCCGGTAAGGAAGAAGAAGGATGAGAGTATGGCGTAATTGGAATCCAAGCCTAAAGCAGTTAGGGATGGAATCCAGAATAAGAACATTATAAGGGAGGAAACATTAAAGGCGTAGCTTGAAGGCTTCAAGAACTTGACAAACTTGAAGATTAAAATGCTAGCCACAAACACGAGCGTCGTAACCGTCAAAACAATCGGCGGGATTAATTCCTCGTCTACTGTTGAAACGTAGCCCATCAGAGCTGCGACAATTAAGAAACAACCAGCATATAATAATATATTCAAACCAGTCGAGTTC
>JAZQSO010000080.1:0-4691 GCA_045630145.1 Candidatus Nanosyncoccaceae bacterium | reverse complement strand
CCTCCGCCTATAATGAGCCATATCTCGAAGGAGCCTGTGAATGGCAGTGGATCTACGTCTAACGGCACAAAGTACGCCACCAGAGTTGGCAGTTTCGCCCCATTCGCCCCTTGATATGCCACTTCATTCGCAACAATTTCTACACAGCCTGAATCATTTATCGTACAGATTGTATTGCCGTTATGTTCCCAATGATCGAAGACATAGCCATTGCGTGGAGTAGCCCTGATGCCGCCATTTACATAGCCATTGACCGTAGTCACATGGAATTCGCCATTATCCGTTCTGCCAACCCATTGATTCTGACTACCGCTCCAGTAGGAGATATAACCAGCATCTGGATCTGCCGAAATAACCAAGGTGTAATTATTAGAATCCGTCACGAAGACTGGGCGATAAGTTGCACCGACATACACTTGGTCGCCCGTCGGCACGAAGGTTTCACTCGTAGAAATAATTGGGCAGTTCGGCGTCGAGCATCCATCTTTTACTTCTTCCCAGCCCGCAAACTTAGCATTCGAATAGTTGTTAAGGTCCGCCGAGCTATAAGTTACGCCAGTTATCGAGGAAGAAAGTTCGCTACTCTTTGTATTCGAAGTGTTGCTTGGATCAACCGTCGAGACAGTCTTGGTCGTATCCGAATCCACTACGCCTGGAAGATAGGTTATCGGGAAGCCAAACATCGCACGGAGCGAGTGGTAGGCTGCCTGATTTGGCCAACCAGAGTCGGTTTTATCTAGCGTAGTAGCAGTCGAAGCATGAATCGTGTTATCTATTTGCCAGTAATCAAATTGATAATCATTATTATCGACACAGGCTTGGAAGACACTACTATCACTGACATATGTATCCAAAGTTTTAGCACCATTATCTTCAACCAGATATGCCGTCCAGCTTTGGTTAGTTTTCTTGGTGCTATCTGCACAGTTGCCACCCTGAGCGTCAATCGAGCCAGCTTCAGGTATATTTACGCTAATCGTATAAGGAATACCAGGAGCAAAGACCGCAGTAATATTGAGATTATGACCATTAAATTGCGTCCATGATTCCCATTTGTTTGCAGTTATTGTATTCGAAACGAGCGTATTTCCACCATCGAGACTCCAACCAAGGAAGACATTATCTCCTACTGGGCAAGCCTTAACTTCGTTGTATGGCAAATCGATCAAGCCCTGATTATCTTCATAGAAACTAATCGACGTAACTAGAGAATTACCATTGCTACACTTATCATCCCAGCCGATATAGCCAAGTTGACCCGTATTGCTGTCGTTGGAGCTAAAGGTTGCAACTAGGGCTTGACTAAATACTGGATGATAAGAAACACCTGAATAGATTTGTGAAGAGCCGCTTGGTATAAAAGACATGCTGTTCGAGACAATAATGTCGTTTTCGTTCGCCCAGCCCACGAAAGCATAACCAGCAGGAATTAAACTTGCATCAATTGTGACGCCGGTCGGATTCAGACCACCTTCACTATTCTTAGTCGTGCCATTGGTATCGATTGGATTAATCGTAGTCTCGCCCGCAGTGCCACTCGTGTAATAGACATAGATTTCTTCAAAGACTGGATGATAGGTTGGTTCACCTTGTAACTGAGCTCCGCTTGGAACGAAAGTATAAGATTGGTCGGAGCCAGGAATAATGCTATCGTTTTCATCAGCCCAACCCATATAGGCAGCGCCGACTGGAATGGAGCTCGCATCGATAGTCGCACCCGTTACAGTCCCTTCGATATCCTCATCGTTTTTAACTTGATTCGAGCTCGGATCGATTGGATTAATCGTAGTATTACCAATTGTGGTCGAAGTATAGTTGACGTATTTACCAAAAACCGCCACCACATTAGAAGTGCCGGCTACCGTAAAGCCATACTTTCCTTCGCTCGGGTTTGGCGAGCTAATAACTGCGTTATTATTCGAAATTTCAAAATGATGGAAACGGTTGCCGTTGCGACCTTTTACCATCAATGAGTTCGTTACTCTGCCAGTTACGCAATCTCCATTACAATGTACCGTCAGGACCAAAGATTGCGCGCCATTTGCGACCGGAATCCTCGTTCCATTCGCAACATTCATAGTGATTTCTGAATTAGAATTATTCATCCAGATTTCGCCCTTGTTTGCGTCATTGACCGTATAGGTTACATCATAGAAATCTGCCACAAAGACTGCTTGAAGTGTATGATTAGAACCGCTTGTTGGCCAAGGACCAATCTCGTCAAGAGTTGCGCTCGAAGAGACTCTCATATAGCCATCAATTAACCAATGACTAAAGCGGTAATTATTATCATCTACGCAAGCTACAAGATCATTATCATCTGTAAGACCGTTATTATTTAGGTCAAGATTGCTCTGGTATGGGCTTGCGCCATATTGATTTACATACTCGGTTAGCGTCCTTACAAAGCTCTGGTTCGTAGTAGTCGCACAGCTGCTATTAGAAATATCTATCGAGCCAGCCGCCGGAATATTAACACTAACAGTATAATTAATACTCGAATAAGGAGTGAAGTTAACCGTTACGTCATCATCGCCAGTCAGATGCAAGATGAGCTCCCATGGATTATCTGGGTCAGGATCCTGCTTATCTTCCACTTCATAAGTCGTGGTTCCATTTGCCGATGTAATGCCGTCAAAGAAGTAGCCAGTATCTGGGGTAACCTTGAAGGTAGTTGTATCAACATTGCCATTCACGACAGTTTCTATAGCAATACTTGGCGAGCTGCTATTGCTTGGCGTGGCTATATAATTACCGTCCGAGGTTACCGTCATATCACCATGAGACTGGTCGTTGCTCGGGTCATAGCCAGCCGCATGAATATTTACTGTATAACCAACACCGTAGTTAATTGTTGCAGTACCAGCACCATTCAAAGTAAGCGTAAATTGACCATTGTTGTAGTCGTTATTATATACAACACTACCAGTCGTAATGACCGGATTCGTCGAGTTAATTTCTTTCCCCTGCGGGGCTTGAGAATAGACCGTAACGGTTTTATTAGTGCCAGCCGCCGTAAGGTTAATATGGTCGGAGTTATTGCCACTATTGACAGTAATGCCACTGCCATTAATACTAGCCATACCGCCGTCTGTAGAATAGATATCAACGTTATATTGTTGCAGATAGTTTACGTTGACTTGATCAGAACCGTTAAGAGTAAGGGTGAATGTATTGTTTTGACTATTGAAGTTGCTTATGGTGACGTTGCTTCCAGTGATAGTGACTGGATTATCTGGATCTAGAACATATCCGCTATCTGGAGTAATTGTAACGGTTGCCTGCCGGTTCGTACCCGAGAACGCGATGGTTACTTCATCGGAATTATTGTCCGCTACAGCATAATCGTTGCTCTGAGAAACGCCGATACTACCATGAGCTGATATCACAACGACAGATGAGGCCGGAATAAAGACTGCTTCGTAGTTAACTGTTTGATTCTGCCAGTTTGAAACCCATTGCGGATTATACCTACTTACCGTAGTCGTAGTCGAATTCTGAGAAGGTTCAGTCCCATTTACTAGCCAATGGCTAAATGCATAGCCAGTTTCCGGACATGCAGTAATACTGCTATTAGTAGTACCCGGAAAATCATCGTAGGAGTTTGTTGTATGTTCGCTATAAGAGGAAACTTTCGTACCATTACAGTCATTACTCAGGCTAAGCTTGCCATAGCTCGAGTCGTTTGTAGTGACATTTATTGTATAACCTTGCTGATAAGCATTCGTCTGCAACGTATGAGCCAAAATAATAAAAGCCAAAAGCATGCAAAAAATGAACAAGAAGAAACATAAACGCTTTAAGGGTATTCTACCCCTATAAAATCCTCTCAATTTACACATCACCTTTTTTCTAATTTTAACATAAGCGCGCTTCGAAATGCGATAAAAATAAGCGTTTTTGAACAAAAAATTTCTTCATTTTTACAGCATTTTGGCCAAGTTTTGTGGACTTTTGTTTGACAATTTCCCCGCCCTTTGCTAATATAGGGACAGTTCATCAGAACAGATGCGGGTGTAGCTCAGTTGTTTAGAGCGCTTCCTTGCCAAGGAAGAGGTCGAGAGTTAGAGTCTCTTCACCCGCACCATCTAAAGAAAAGCCCAAGTGGGCAATTTTTTATTGCCAAAAAAACTTTTTAATGCTCACCAAAAAGCGCCCCGAAGAGCGCCTATTAGCTGCACATAAGTCGATGCCGACACACGACACTTACTATTCCTAGCTCATTATGCGTCTGATGCTATAGATATATTTTAGAGAAGCGCCGGCGCAGAGTCAAATGGTCGTTTCTCGCTTTCATCAGATAGTTTCTTGAAGCTCTGTAGTAAACTACCATCCGCCTCACGAAAGAGCTTGCGCGAGAAGCTCGCTTCTGGAAATTCGTTCGCCGAGCACACTTTATGCCCTATTAGATCCAAAAAGTGCCGCTTGCCGCGTGTATAGGCTTGGTAAACCGTGCCAGAAATTAGATCCGCGAGCTGAAGGTTGTTAACTGCGCGTGAATCCTCCTGCTCAATCTCGACCTCGTCATGTCTCTTTTTAAAGTTCGCATACGCATCAATTAGAAGATAATCTTTTAGCGAGTTCATAGACTGAACCTTGGTCGTGCGCGCATCGAAAATAATACGCATCTTTTCGCGGTATGTTTTAAAAATCTCGTCTACAAGAAGCTTTGCGAAGTAGTTATATATCAG
>JAZQSO010000079.1:0-1753 GCA_045630145.1 Candidatus Nanosyncoccaceae bacterium | reverse complement strand
GATATTTCAAATCGCGGGAATGGAAGCTCTTGCGCTCCGCAGTTTCATCCAAAATATCCTGGAAGGCACCAAGCTCGTCTTTCTTAAGCTCACGAATATCGATGCCAATGCGCTCCGTGCGGCGAACCCTCTGACGCGTACTAGAAGACATCTCCTTCATAATCTGATCTTCGGTCTTGCCATCGATATCTAGCGAAAACATCCAAGCCACCTGCTCACGACGCGCGACTGGCACCTTCTTAAAGCCAAGGCTCTTGAGATTATCTATCGCATTGAGATTATCTTCGCCACCTTCGACAATATCGCCGTTAATATCCCTCTGCTGCTTAATCACATAAGGATCAATGCGGAGACCATAGCCGCCATTCTTCTTAGCAAAATCTTTAAGCTTCTCGATGAAATATTCTACAAGCTCTTTGTTGTTATAGTCCATCAACGGGCCGCGTGGACAGTAGAAATCTTTCTTATTAAAACGGCGCACCTTGGAGGTTACCATCGCCGCCGCGACAAGCTTGTCTTCATCGAAAACGCCGAGAAAATCCACGCCAAAGCCGTTCTGTTTGCGAAGCTTACCAATCTCGACACTAGACAGGAAGGTCTTCTGCGGATGCTTATCCCAAAACTTCTGATATTCTTTTTCTGTAATAGCCTTAAACTTCATCTTAAGTTAATTGTAGCACTTTACTTTTAACAAGTCGCGGAGCATAATATAATCCCTATTCTCTTTGAATTGCACCTTAAAGAGAATCATTTCAATCCGTCCCATCCCAAAAGGAGGTAAATATGAGAAGAAAAGCATATTTAGCGGGGCCCGATGTGTTTTATGGCAATGCGAAAGAGATTGCGAGATCTCAGAAGCTCTATTGTGACAAGCACAATATCATCGGTCTCTCCCCGCTCGACAACGAAATCCCCGAGTGCAAAACCAAGCTCGAGACCGCTCAGCTCATCGTCGAAGGCAATATTCAGATGATTAATGAGTGTGATATGGTTATCGCAAATCTCGCCAACTTCCGCGGCACAAGAGACAATCCGAGCTGCGATTCCGGCACTGCCTGGGAGTGCGGCTACGCTATTGGCTTAAAAAAGCCTGTGCTCGCCTACACCGACAGTTCGCTGTCGATTCCTGACCACTTGCGCCTCTCTATCGACTATTGCATCATTGGCAATTTTATTGATGCTCTGTTCTTTATGTCGACATTCGAGGTAACTAGCCATCCGCATGACGATATTCCTGAGACTGACGGGCCAATCTGCATCGACCCGAAGCATCCGACCATTTACGACGCTGATGCCTGGGGATCTTTCCAGCTTGGCTACGAATACGCCAAAGGTAACGATGTAGACTACACACTCTGGGACAGACGCAGCCTGATTAGCAAGTATGGCGAAGTCGACCGAAATGGTGCTCGATTTGAGAATTTTGACATGCCGGTCAACATCATGATCGCAGTCAATCACCAACTCATCATCTAAGCAAAAGCCCCGCTAGTTTTTAAGCGGGGCATTTTACTTTTTAAGCCTTTTATGTTAAAAAATATTCAAGAAAGTTAAGGAGTTTTATGAACGGTAAAAAACTATATCGTATCGAAGAAGGCAAAATGCTTGCTGGTGTTTGCGGCGGCGTTGCTGAATACTTCAACCTTGATCCAACCATCGTCCGCGTGCTTTGGGTTCTCGGCTCCCTCTTTGCTGGCGGCGGCGTAATTCTCTACATCGTCATGGCAATTATCGTGCCTACCAAGTCCGAGGT
>JAZQSO010000078.1:0-4805 GCA_045630145.1 Candidatus Nanosyncoccaceae bacterium | reverse complement strand
CGATTTTTGGAATCTTAGTATAGAAATGATCCCTTAGTTTGCTGATGCTCACCCGGCCACTATTGTTTCTGTCGTAAGATTTTAGAGACTCCATTAAGACGCGAGAGGCTTCGTCTTTACCATCGTATTCTTTTACGAAGATAATGTCGTATTTATTCTTGGCAGTTTCTTCTATTCTGAGGAAGCCCTGCTCTGCTAGGTAGTAGAACAGAGAGGTGACATTGGTTGAGCTGTTTGCGTTGACAAGTGAGCCGAATTGAACAGGATTCATGCCCTCTGGTGGATCATAGCGAGTATAAAGGTCTAGCTTTTCGTCCTTGCCATATACGAAGAAGAACAAAATAATTGGCACAAGAACAATTATTGAGAAGGCTATGAAAATTTTAAGAGCTTTTTCGTTAGTTTCGTAGGCTGCTCCTTGAATATAGCCTTCTGGAAGCGTGACGCGAATCGTGAGCGCTTCTCCACCCTTGAGTGCATCATAATAATGACCTTGAACACTTTTATTGTTCTTTAGTTCAAAAGGTGTGCCGCCGCTTAGGGAATCATGAGTGTAGCCGTGTGTGAAGCCGATTTTGTCTTCTTTGATGTCTTTCGGGAAGTTAATCTCGAAATCCGTATTTAAGAAAATTACGTCATTAGCCCATTCGGAACCGATGATGTTGTAGTAGAATTCGTCGACGTCATCGAGATTGTCTGGACCGAAGTTATAATCGTAGGTAATAACGTAATGCTTTGAATCGCCACGGCGAAGCGTGCGATTAGCGTTGCCGATCTTGAGATGGATGTTGCTGTTCTCGCGGGTCTTTTCGTAATCATCGCCGGAAACATTTACGTTTGTGACTTGCATTTTGACATTTTTAGTCACATCGCCGTTTTCGCGCCAAAAATCTTTGCTGGTTGGGATGTCACGAAAAATACCGTGGCTTCCATTTTCTGCAAAACATACATCATATTCCTCGGTAACTTTATAGCGGTTGTTTTCTGCTATATCGATGGTTAGATCATAGTCCGTAATGAGGTATTTGTATTTTGGATATTCCAAAAGTGCTTGGGCGCAATCCTGGATTTCTTTGCCGTCGTGGCCATATTGCTGTGTTCCTTTTTCTCTTTCTTTGATATTTTTTAATATCTCCGAGTAGTTAGGAACATCTTTTACCTCTGGCACTTGGTAATCAAGTGCGAAGGTTGCCGTTGGTATAAGCGTTATTAGTGCTGCGAAAATCGCCGAAAGAATCTTTTTCATTAAGTTTATTTTAACAAAAAATGTCCTCCATTTTAATTTGGAGGACATTTTTATTAAGCGTTTACGAAGTGATCTTTGCCGATGCGCTTGAAGAGTTTCTTGTTCTGGAGGTTTAAGAGAACAGTAGTTTCTTTGACTTTTCTCTTCTCGAGGACATGTTTGACGATGTCTTTACGAGACATACCTTCTTCGCCAGCATTCTTTAAGATGCGGGTGATGATTTCGGAGACAGTTCCCTTTTCGAAGCCCCAGCTATCTAGTGCATAGATGCCACGGCCGATAAGGACAAAGCGTGAATCTTTAATTAATTCGTTGTGAATTGCCTGAACGGTGACGTTCTTGCGGCGGAAGTCTGAAGAACCGATAGCGTTTGCGATTTCGGAGAAATGCATTGGCTTGTGGTTTTCTTCGAGAACGACGTAGATTTTATCACGGATGTTCTTTGGGTTGACTGTTGGCCACTTGGCGAGGCCCCACTGGTTGTTAAAGCTTGCGAGCTGCTTGCTGAGACGAGCGACAGCTTCGATGTAGCTTGGATGTTCGTAAGTAAGCTTTTCGTCGAGTTCTTCGAGACTGACTGGTTGCTGTGTACTGGAATTTTCTTTAATAAGGCTAACGATTTTGTCGACTTTGCCCTTGAGCGCTTTTTCGTCACCGTATTCTGCGATGCCGATAGCGTTATAGTATTTGTCGTTTTCGTTTAAGACGCTGAGAAGCGGAGAGATTTCTGCGATGAAGTTAAATTCGGCTTTTTCCTTCTCGCTTGGATTGTGACCAAGGATTTTTGTAGCTAGGCTTGTAGTGCGAGCAACGCGGCCCATTTCGGAAAGATTTCTAACGAAGATCTTTTCGGCTGGAGCGAGACCGGCGATTTTGTCTTCTTCGGCCGCAATTCTCAAACGGATAAGAATTGCTTTTTCTAACTGGCGAACGCGCTCGCGGGTGATTGCAAGCATTTCTCCAATTTGTTCTAGTGTTTCTTTATGGCCGTTAAGCCCAAATCTGCGGGAAATAATTTCTATTTCGCGTTCTTGTTCGATAATTGCGAGGCTACTTTTAATTGCTTCGCTAATCGTCTTCGCACAGTCCATTGGTCGGTTGTCCTTTGTCTCTCCGTACTTATATTTAATATCTCAAATTACTATTATATTAACATAATCCGTGAGTCCTGTCAAACGCAGAATTCTCTTTTTCTACATTTATTCTAACATAATTTTGACGTCTGTCCGAAAAATTAATATAAAACTTTAAACATTAGGTTTTTGTGGTGCGATAGTTTAATGCTTATGCTTATTTTAGGATACATTTATTGTGGTTATCGTTGTAAAAAACTTTAATTCGTGGTGTAATTGCGGTAGCGAGGGGTTTCCCTCGTGAATTTTTTATGAAGAGGGTTCGCCAGGCTCTCGAATACGTTCTTTAACAAAGGAGGAAAATAAGATGCTAAGTTATGTTTTTGCGATTGCAGTTGCAGTCATAGCACTCTTGGTAGTCTGTATGAATTACAGATATATCAAGAAACTGCCTGAAGGCACTGCAGAGATGTCCGAACTGGCCGGAACTATTCGTTCTGGCGCAAACACCTTCTTGAAGACGGAGTTTAAGATGATCGCAATCGTGGTAGTAATCGTTGCGGCAATCTTTTCCCTCTTCATTCAGACATTTAGCGGTTTGACATTCTTGCTTGGCGCTTGCATGAGTAGCGCTGCCTGTCTTATTGGTATGAAAGGCGCAACTTATGCTAACGTCAGAACAACGAACGCTGCGCGTGAAACCAAGTCTATCGGTGAAACTGTAAAAGTGGCTTTACGTGGCGGTTCAATTAGCGGTCTGTCTGTGCAGGCATTCTGTATTCTTGGGCTGTCTGTAATTCTGATTGTTCTGAATGGTATGGATGTCACAACAAAAAGCACTGGTATTGTGCCATTGCTTGAGTCAAATACTTTCGGTATTCTGCTGACGACCTATTCGTTAGGTTGTTCGTTGGTTGCGATGTTCAACCGTGTTGCCGGTGGTAATTATACTAAGGCAGCGGACATTTCGGCAGACATTGTTGGCAAGGTGGATTTCGATCTGCCTGAAGATGACGCACGCAATCCTTCAACGATTGCGGACTTTATCGGTGATACGGTTAATGATATCGCTGGTAACTGTTCGGATTTGTTGGAGTCGACGGCAGCAACCATCATTTCTTGTATTGTGATTGCGGCTACAATCGCACGCGGAGCTAGCGCAGAACTTCTGCATGCAGCAACGCATTTCCCTGTAGTTGTAGCAGCCTGCGGACTGCTTGGTTCGATTATCGGCATAATTTATGCGCAAGTAGCTAAGGCTAAGGATAATCCATCCAAACAGTTAGATCTTGCAACTTATGTTGCGGCAGCTTTTGCTGTGCTTGGCTGTGTTGGAGCTTCGTATTATTTCTTCGGAAATATTGAGGTCTTCGATAGCTTTAAGCTTGGCTGGGGTTCGCCAGTTCTTGCAGGTGTGCTTGGTATTGCATCCGGCATCGCGGTCGGTAAAATTACGGAATATTACACTTCGACAGACTACCGACCAGTCAAAGATTTAGCCAAGATTTCGCCCGAAGGTTCGGCCTTCGTTGTAACGCTTGGCGATGCAGTAGGCTCACGCTCTTGCTTGTTGCCAGTTCTGGTGATTGCGATTTCGCTCGTAGTTTCTGGAATGACTTGCGGTGCTTATGGTATCGCAGTGGCTTCGATGGGTATGTTGTCCTTTGTGGGTACGACTGTGACAATTGATGCTTTTGGCCCGATTGCGGATAACGCAGGCGGAATTGCTGAGAGCTGTCATTTGCCAGAAGATGTACGCAAGATTACAGACAAGCTCGATGCGGTAGGTAATACTACTGCAGCGATCGGCAAAGGTTTTGCGATTGGTTCGGCGGCCTTTGCGACAGTCTCCTTAATCTTTGCTTATGTCGGAAATTATTCTGAAGCAAGTGAGCCGATACTTAACTTTGCTTCATATATCGTCATTGCAGGAGCAATGGTTGGCGGCGCGCTGATCGAGTTCTTTACTGCTCTGCTAACTAAAAACACAATTGACTCGGCAAAGAAGATGGCGGACGAAAGTATTCGTCAGCTGAAAGTGCCGGGCGTCATTGATGGCTCTGTGAGACCGGAATATGACAAATGTATCCGTATGGCTTCGGAAGAAGCGCTTAGAAAGATGCTTGCGCCTTCCCTGCTTGCAATGTTAGTGCCTGTGATTGGCGGCGTAATCTTTGGCGTGGAGTTTGTTGGCGGCATTCTTGTCGGCGCAACTCTCGTGGCAATTACTCGTGCAATCTTCATGGGCAATTCGGGCGGTGCTTTTGATAATGCGAAGAAGTATGTCGAGAGTGGCGCACTGGAGGGCTACGGCAAAGGCAGCGATGCGCATAAAGCTACGGTTGTGGGCGATACAGTTGGCGACACCCGTAAGGATGTCGTTGGTGTTGCCCTCGATATTTTTATAAAGATGATGTCGACAGTTGCGAATACACTGGCGTCTGTATTCGTAAACTTCCACGTCTTCTGATGTTTTTCCTCGTTTA
>JAZQSO010000077.1:0-2048 GCA_045630145.1 Candidatus Nanosyncoccaceae bacterium | reverse complement strand
GCAGTGGGAAGATCTCGTTAAGAGTATCGAGTCTGATCCAAAGGAAGAAGTAAAGATTGGTCTTGTTGCGAAGTATGTCGATAATACTGATACTTATCTATCTGTCACGGAAGCTCTCAAGGCGGCCGCTTGGAAGGTTGGCGTGAAGCTTAAGACAGTTTGGATTAATGCTGAAGAAGCTACGGATAAAGATTTCGCTAGTGTTGATGGTATTGTAGTCCCTGGCGGTTTTGGCGTGCGCGGTGTTGAAGGCAAGATTTCTGCAGCGACTTATTGCTTGAAGCATAACAAGCCTTATCTCGGTCTTTGCCTTGGTTTGCAGTGTGCCGTGATTGCGGCGGCGCGTCTTGGTGGTGTAAAGAAAGCCAATTCCGAAGAATTCGGTGCCGAAGAAGGCGAAAATGTTGTGTATATTATGGAAGGTCAGGCGGGCAAGGAAAGCACTGGCGGTACAATGCGTCTTGGCAATTATCCTGCAACGCTTATAAAAGGTTCGAAAGTAGCTGAGATTTATGGCACTACGGATGTAGTTGAGCGCCACCGTCATCGCTATGAGGTAAACCAGAGCTTTAGGAAAGAGATCGAAAAGGGCGGTTTAAAGATTTCTGGTACAAGCCCAGATGGATCACTCGTTGAGTTTATTGAAGCACCAAAATGCGATTACTTTGTCGCAACGCAAGGTCATCCAGAATATAGGAGCAGGCCGTATCGTGCACATCCTTTGTTTGAAGGTTTACTAAAAGCCTCAAAGAAGAAATAGAAATTATAAATACCGCCTCTAGGGGCGGTATTTTTGTGGGCAAAAGAAAAGGACGACAGATGTCGTCCATAGGCAACGTACTTCCTACAAAACAAATCAGTAAATGTGTAGAACAAAAGAAAGGAGACAACAACACTTAGAGGTTGTTGCGACGTCGTTGCAATGCCTAATGGAAACAACGACTTGTAGATTATATCAGAAATTTGCTAAATGTGCAAATTTGCTTTGTTTATATCTGTTATTAGTGATAAAATTAAGGTATTATGGATAATTTAAAGACGCAGATTAAGGATATTATCAAATCTCTGTATGATATCGACGATACCGAGGTCGATTTTTCAGAGGTCCCTGCGAATATTGCCGGGGATTATTCAACGAACATCGCTATGCGCCTCGCAAAGCGTGTTGGCAAAAATCCGCGTCAGGTCGCCGAGGAAATTATTGCCCAGTTAGGCGACGATTATATCTTTACAATTGCTGGTCCTGGCTTCATTAATGTCGAGGTTTCAGCAAAGAAGCTACAAGAAAAGCTCGCTAGTGAATTCAGTGATAATTATGGCAGCAATAATTCTGGCGAAGGAAAGACTGCTATCGTAGAATTCCCAAGCACAAACATGGCTAAGCCTTATTCGGTTGGTCATTTGCGTCCAGGTACGCAGGGTTGGGCAACGAAGAAGTTGCTTGAGGCGAACGGTTGGAAGGTTATAACGGATAATCATCTTGGTGATACTGGTACGCCGTTTGGTGTTTGGGTGGTTGGTTTCTTGCGTTCCGGCAAGAGCTTGGACGATGTAACGATTTATGACCTTGGCCAGATTTATATTGATACCAAGAAAGCTCTAAAGGAAGAAGATGCCGAGGGTAAGCACGAGCTCGCCGATCAGACGCAGGAATGGTTGCAGAAGCTTGAAGCAAAAGATCCTCAGGCTGTTGAGTATTCCGAGCGCTTTAATAAAATTTCGCTCGACCATATTCATAGCGTCATGAAGCGCATGGCTATTAATACGGATTTGGAGCTTGGTGAAAGTTTTTATGCAGAGCCTGGCAAGGAACTTGTTCAGAAGTATTTGGCGGAGGGTAAGTTCGAACAGAATGATGATGGCTCGGTTATTTGCCGCCTAGATGAGGCGGGAATTGACGTGCCAATGCTGGTTTTGAAGAGTAATGGTACGGCGCTTTATGCTACGACGGACCTTGCTTGTATGTTCTATCGCAAGGAAAATTACAACCCGGATTTGGTTGTGTACTGTGTAGGTGCAGAGCAGAAGTTTTACTTTGAACAACTTTT
>JAZQSO010000076.1:0-42984 GCA_045630145.1 Candidatus Nanosyncoccaceae bacterium | reverse complement strand
GAAGAATGAATATACCATCACAATTGTTCGTGAAAAATCTGATGATGCAACGCTCAGCCAATTCAAGGTAACGGATCTGAACGGTAATGCTTATGAGATGACACCAGCCTTTAGCTCGAGCGTATCGAACATTACCTACCAGGTAACGATTCCGGGCGAAGAGGACAGGGTCTTGCTAGAATATGTCGGCTCGACCAACCTAGCAGAAGGCGTCCAGCAGCAGATTGCCTATACGGTAACGCCAGATGCAGATCCGAATGTCTACGATATTCCAACCGGTAGTAATCGCACGATTGGCGTAAGAGTAACAGCAGAGAACGGCACGACCGAAAAGACTTACAATGTCCAAGTTAACCGCACAAAGCGCAACAATGCCCTACTTGATTCCTTAACATACACATTCAATGGCGGTACAGCACAAAGCGTCGATCTTGATACTTGTGTCTTTGCAAACGATACCTACACTTGTGATATTGGCCAGCTAGCCAGCACGGGTGCATCTGGATTAACCCTCGGAGCAACCGCAGCGGATCAGCAAGCACAGATTACGGGCGATGTCTCGACACCACTAACTATCAATACTGGCCGCAATACTTACACAATTACGGTTACGGCAGAAGACGGTACAACCACGCAAACTTACAAAGTTAACCTTCTCAAGAAGCCTTCCGAAGAAGCCAAGCTCACAAGCCTTGGCGTCAAAGATGGCAATGGATGGGAACCGAACTTTAATAGCGGAACTTACCAATACGCAGTCTGGATGAACGACGAAGACAAAGAAACCTTCTCGTCTAGCGATGTCGTAATGACTCAGGCAAGCAACAGAGCAGTCCCAGACTTCTCTGAGCAAATTAACTTGAGTGTGAATGCGGATAACTGGTATATGATTGTGATGCGACCAGAAGCCTGCGACGACAAATATGCAGATTTGGTAGCATTGAACATTGTAAACTGTACCGATAACATCAAGACTTATCGCATCAACGTTAAGAGACCGGCTTCAACAAATAGCTATCTCGATGATGTGGAAGTTGATAACAAATCACGCTTATCGCCAAGCTTCACGAGACTTGGCGGCCAATACGATATTACAATCGCATACGGCGAAACGTTCTTTGAAATTACAGCGACCCCAGAACGTACAACGTCAACGGTCACGGATAATGCAGGCCATGTCTTCAATGCCGAAAATAGCTACACGAACAGGGTCTACTTCAACGATTTGACCGATGGTGCTTATAGAATCACGGTTACGCCACAATCCGGCGAAAACCCACGCTATTACAACTTTACGGTAGCGATTGCACGATCTGACGATAACAAGTTATCTGAGCTTAAAGTCTTCAAGGATAATACCGAAGTAGAATTAACGCCAGGCTTTAGTCAGACGCAAAATACCTACTCGATTCCAGATATTACAAACGATGTCACGGAATTGATTGTACAGGCAAGGGAAAATAACCCAGATTCGACTTACCACTACATTTATCAAAACAACGAGGTTTGTGGAGAAGCTGCAAGTTGTAGAATAACGATTGATCCAAGCAAGACATTGCAGACAATCAAGGTAGAGGTAACACCAGCAGACGGTAGTGCAGCAAGGGTTTACCGAATCGACTTTAACATCAAGAAAGATAACAATGCGAACTTGGCAAGTCTAACAGTAGCGGCTCCGGGTGCTCTCGATAGTGCATTTGATGCAGGCGATACAGATTATACAGTCACTGGCCTAACTTACGAGAATGTCACAGGACCAATCGCGCTAAAATTCAAGACAAGCGACCCAGACGCTAAGGTTAGTATTAATGGCGGACCTCAGCAGAGTTGTGCGGTGGAGTGCACAACGAACCTGAACTTCGACCTAACCGACAAGAGCGCACAGACTATCAATACGACGATTAAAGTCATCGCAGAGGATAATTCAGAGAAGTCTTACACGGTTAGAGCAACAAGAGCGGCCGCAATTGCGAGTAGCGACCCAACCTTGTCCGACCTAGGCGTGACAGGCTACAACCTCGACCCAAGCTTTACGACCGACTGGGAAGAGTACGATATTGGCGAGATACCGTATTCAACTAGCGAGATAGAAGTCTATGCTAGCCCAAACAATGAAGAAGCACATGTCTTCATTAACGGCAACGAGGTAACGGTAACTGGCGGTGTCGGCAAAGCAACAGTCAGCGCTCCTCAGACCAATGACGAGCAGACGGTTACGGTTCGTGTCCTAGCGGGCAACAATACCGACGACAAGACCTATACAATCAAGTTCCATAAGAACGGTAGCACAGATACAACACTATCGAAGCTTGAATTCACGAACGGCACCTTATCGCCAGATTATGATCCAGAGCAAAAGTCCTATACTTTGACTCTTAACGAGAGTCAAACGACGAGCATTATCGCAGTTCCGACTGATCCGAACGCGACAATGAGCTTCGGCGTACCAGGCAACATGAGAACCTTGGACGCAGATAGGGAAATGGGAGTAACCGGCTTGACTGATACGGTTAACGTACGCAAGCTTGTGATTATGTCTGAAAACGGTTCAATCGATACGCTCACAATTACTATCGAAAGAATTACGGGTGAAGACAGGATTACATCTGTAGCTTACGGCCACAACATTACTGCGAGAACAGTAGAGGTTGAAGGCGAAGTTGCAAAGTATGGTTATATCCTAAGCGTCGCAGATCGCAACATTGGTGATAGGGTCGCAGATGGAACTTATCCAGATTATGATAATTCTCCATCTGGCTCAATGACTGTGGAGTTGCTAGCAAGCCAGCTAGACAACGTCCGCGCAAACTTGCACTTTTACAAACCTGACCTCGATGAAAACGGAATCTTCCGTGGCAAAGGCCTGGAGATTACGAGCGACGAGGTGATCGGAACCGGCACAGTGGTAACACTTGAGGTAGATAACGTACTGAGAGATCAGGTAATCGTTATTATCAAGGGTGATGTCAACGGTGACGGCCTGATTAACTACAAGGATCGCGGTAAGATTATTAATCACAACGCAGCAGATGGCGCAAAGATGGCTGATGGGTCGCTAGCGCTTCTCGCGGCGGATATCAACGGTGATGACGTAATCAATTACAAAGACCGTGGTAAAGTAATTAATCATACTGCAGCGAATGGATCCAGGATAGATTATGGCGCAATGCTAAGCCCGAGCGGCGGAGGCGCGCCACCTGGCTCCTGATCGGGGAGGTGTGTAAGAGAAGTCTTGAAATGACCGGCAGGGGTGCCGGTCATTTTTGTGGTTTTTGAAACTTTTTATGCTAAAACTCTTGTTTTTGTATATTGCTTATGGTACTATCAAGGTATACAAGGTCAAAATAAACATTAAATCAAAATGGTCAAATTTGGTTTAAGGTTAGTTTTTATAAAACAAAAAGTCAAAAGAAAGAGAGATTTTCATGAAGCGTTTTTTGAAAAATGCCGCTATCTTTGCTAGCTTGGCTTTTTGTGCGCTTGTATTTGTAGTAAATAATGTTTTCGCTGACGGTGGTTCCTATGGCTTTAGTCAGGGAACTATCTCGCTTGCTCCGGGCGCCAATGGCTCTGTTGGTGCGATTGTTAGAGCAAACGATGCCGGTCGTAAGATTGCGGCGGGCGATGCTACTTTTACCGGCGTTGATGATGATTGCGCTACGGCGACCTTTACGCCAAATAATTACGGCTCTGCTGGTACTGGCGGCTTGATTAATATTAACAACACGGCTGGTGCTTCTGGTGATTTGCCAATTGGTACCGTTTCGATTACTGCTAAGAATGTTTCGGTAAGCTGTTCAACTACGGTTACAATTGCTGGTTCGCTTTTGGATACAAGTGATGGCGATTCAGATTCTTCTGCTTCTTTGACGATTTATGTTAATGCTCCAGAACCAACTCCACCTTCTTCTGATGCTCAGATTAAGGGCCTTACGCCAAGCGCAGGTTCAGCAAGCGGCTCAGGCACAAGCTGGACAGTAAATGATGTACCACGTGATGCTGATTCGATTACGCTTACGCCAAGCCTACCAGCAGGTGCTAGCGTTGTTGGTGGCAGCCCAGTCGCTTGTGCGCTTAGCGGCGATAGTTCAACTTGTACTTTCACAGTTAAGGCCGAAGATGATTCAACCAAGGATTATACGGTTACGATTAACAAGAAGGGCGACGAGCCAACACCAGAACCAACTGATCCAACTGAGAGTGATGCGAGCTTGAAGTCTATCTCTGCAGATAATAATCTTATCCCAGGCTATACTCCAGGCAACACATCTTATACGATGAATGTTTCAAATAGCGTTACAGCTATGAACTTTACCGCAGTGCCAAGCGTTGAAGGTACGACTTATAACGTATCTGGTGCAAGCAACTGGAAGGTTGGCGTTAACGTAGTTAAGGTTACGGCAACCGCTAAGGATGGTACCAAGAAGGTCTATTCGATTAATGTAGTGCGTGCAGCTTCTGCGACAAAAACTGAAGAGAAGAAGAAATCTTCAAACAATTATCTTAAATCTTTGACAACTCATGATGGTGCATTGACGCCAGAGTTTAATAAGGATACAACAACCTATTCAATTAAGGTTCCTAAGGATGTCACGAAGCTTAGCCTCTCTGCGCTCGCAGAAGACGATAAGGCTAAGGTCGAAATCTCTGGTAACTCAGGATTTGAGGTAGGCAAGGTACACTCGGTCACGGTAACGGTTACCGCCGAAGATGGTTCCCAGCGTATCTATACAATCAACGTTACTCGCATGGATCAGGAAGCGAAAACTGATCTTGAAGAGCTCGATGTACCTGGTTATACTTTGAAGCCAGCCTTCAACAAGGATGTTGATAAATATAGTATTGTAGTTCCTTATGATACGAAGGAAATCGATGTAACGGCAATCCCGGCAGACAAGGATTCCCGCGTTGAAATTATTGGTAATAAAGACCTCGAGGTAGGCAACAATGCAGTCCTCGTAAAGGTCACGGATAAGAACGGCTTTACGCATGTCTATGAGATTAATGTGCGTCGCCAGGGTGAGCCTACCTTCCTCGGCATTCGCCGTAGCATTTGGTGGATCATTCTCTTAATCGCTGCGCTCTTGCTTCTATTCCTATTCTTCTTGTGGCTCCTCTTCCGCCGCCGCGATGATGATGACGAAGAATATGTTCCAGCACCAGCACCAACGATTCAGTTCAATCCAGCATTTAACTTCGGTTCGAGAGTTGGTACGGATGATGATACGATTATGCCAAATGGTGTAAATAACCAGGCAGAAACCGTTCCGAACACCGCTGTTGCTCAGCCACAGAACCAGCTCCTTAATGCTTCGAGAGTTCGCCAGAACCGCGCTCTGGAAGAAGACGATACGCCATCTTTGCTCCGTGATGAACCAAAGACGATCGCTTCAGTTAATCCACAAGCTACGAGCGGTACCGCTAACCAGACAAATATGACGCCAGCGATGCTTGCTGGTGCCGCAGCTGACGCTTCGCTTGATGAAGCTGAAGAGCTCGCCGAACTTCGTGCAGAGAAGCGCATGCGTGAGCGCGAAAAAGCCCGCAAAGAGGCTGAACGTGAACTCCTCGCTCGTGAAGCTAAGGAAGCTGAAGTCCTCGAAAGCAAGGAAGAGCCTTATGATATCTATGACGAAACCGTCACAAAAGATGAGCTCTATGATGCTTTGATGGATGTGAAGGAAAAACACGATTCTAGCAAATTGAAGATCTTGATGCGCCAAGAGGAATTGAACCGCGAAAAGGAAGCTGCTCGTAAGACAGAATCCGAGAAAGTTCGTAAGACTTCTGGCCGCGCTATGGAAAACGCTCAAGACGAGTTTTGGGGCTAAATAATTCTAGAGAGATATCTTTTCGGAGATATCTCTTTTTTTGGAGGCAACTAAGTTAACTAAGTTGCTTGGGTTGTTTGCTAGGTATTGAATGCCCGAGTTGTTCAGGTTAACTAAGTTGTCTGGGTTAACCAGGTTAACTCGGACAAAAACATATATAGAGGCGCACAATACAAAATAAGATAATCCTTTATGTTATAATATGAGTATTATAGGAGGTAAAATGAGAAAAAATCGGAAAGACGATATTGCGGAGTCCGAGAGCGAGAAAATCGCAAGGGTGGAGAAGGCTGAGGTTTCGAATTTTTCGACTACTTCAAGAAAGCCAGGCTGGAATCGTAAGCCAGCGCCAGTAGCAAAGACCGAACAAATCGAAGAAGCTGAACCAGAAGATCGCGAACCGCGCGAGCGCAAGAAAGCCGTTGCGTTGCCAATCAAGAAGATTGCAATCATTGCTGGCGCAGTTGTTGGTGTAGTTATTATCGTAGTTGTTGCATTGCTTGCATTCGGCAAAAATAATGACGAAAAACTATCAGCCACTCTTGAAGAGATGGGCCGCGATTGGTACGAAAACTTCTACTATGATGGTTTCGAAGAGAAGAAGCGTGCAGATATTCTCTCTCGCTTCAAAGACATCGGTATCAAGGTAGATATTGATAATCTTTCTCGCTACAATACCGAAGTCAACGCTGAGAAGCTCAAAGATTTCAAGATGGACGAAGAAGGCGGCTGCGATAAAACCGAAACCAAGGTTATTATTAAGCCACAAGATCCATACGGCAAGACAGATTACACTATCGAGACAAAGCTTGTCTGCGGCGATAAAAAAGCAGAAGAATCCGAAAATCAGTAATCAAAAAAGACCTCCGTTAATTCGGAGGCCTTTTTGTTAGATACTTGATTTCTTGACGGAGAAGTTATTGTAGATGTTGTCGTGAATGGTTGGGTGACCAACGCGGTTTGCCGCCTCGACAATCTCGTCCAGATTATCTGTAATCTTGTAAATCTTGCGGTCGTCTTTAGCAATAGTATGCATTTGGCGATCCATCTTCTCGGCATACCATTTATCCAAGCCGCGCCAGAAGGATTTGCCGACCAAGAACATTGGCATCTTTGGCATTTTGCCTTCCTGCATGAGAATCAAAATTTCAGAGAATTCGTCCATCGTGCCGAAGCCGCCAGGGAAGAAGACATAAACCTTACTTGCGAAGGTGAGCATGACCTTGCGAGCGAAGAAATATCTAAATTCCATTGAATCGGTTACATATGGATTGATGTGCTGTTCATGTGCAAGCTCGATATTCAAACCGATACTGCGGCCACCAGCTTCGTAAGCGCCCTTATTAGCAGCTTCCATAATGCCAGGGCCGCCGCCAGTAATAACTGAGTGGCCATTTTGGGCGAGCTTCATGCCAAGCTCAGTGGCGAGCTTGCAATATTTGCTATCTGGTGCGAGGCGAGCGGAGCCGAAGATTGAAACGCCCTGTGCGAAGGTGCGGATCTTGGCTAGGCCTTGTTCGAGGTCGCGTGCATAGCGCAAAGAACGCTCGACGTCGCTCGGATCAAGTTCTTCTTTAGCGATTTGTTCAAGCCAAGCAGTTGTAGTTTTGTCCATTAGATAATTTCCTCCATCGGCATGTTATGTAATTTTGTACGGTTTGTAAGAATACCAGTTTTGCTGCCAATATACTGAATAACTGAAGTTGAGTTTGCGGCTGCGAAGACGAGCGAATCTTTGAAGGATTTGCCGGCGGCAAAGGCAGCAAGGAAGCCACTACCAAAGGCGTCGCCTGCACCAGTGCTATCTTTAAGTGGCGGATCTTCGTAGAGGCCAATGCGATATGCGCGGTCTTCAGAGAAGGCGACTGCGCCGTTTGGGCCGTCTGTAACGATTACATTTGGCACAATACCATGGATGCGACTGGCTAATTCTTTGAGGCTAGTGCCGGGTACGATTTGCTTGGCCTCTTCTTTGTTTACAAGTAGAACGTCAACATCGGCGAGTAGGCCTGTAAATTGTTTCTTATGCTCAAGCTCTAGATTGCCTGGGTTGAACATAATCTTGCAATTGTTGCGACGAGCTTCAGAGAAGAACTCATCGAGTTTATCCATGTCGCCACGCATATTTGTAACGTAGAGCCAATCTGGATTGATGTTTTTGAGCTCGCGTGCGTGAAGCAAATCGAATTTGGCCGAAGCGCCACGACAAGTCATAATAGTGCGCTCGCCGCCTGGAGTGAGCAGAATAACCGAATAGCCCGTATGATATTTATCTGTGTAGGTAATATAGCTTGCGTCGATACCTTCGCGATCGAGGACGTTGATGATTGCTTGTCCGGCTGGATCGTCAGCGATGCAACCCATAAAGATACTTTCGTGACCGTAACGTGCAAAGGTTGTAGCGGCATTTGTTGCGCCGCCGCCAGTGCTGAAGTGAATTTTGTCGATATCGATTTTGCTGCCAAGCTCAAACTGGTTAAAGAAGCCCTTTTTGTTAGTGCCAAAATCGTCATGATCCATTAGGAAGACGTCTTGCAGGGCAGCGCCAACGCTGACGATGCGGGCCATTTAGATAGCCTCCAACTTTTCGGTAGCCTTATTGAGAGCTTGGAAAGCTGCGGCTTGGTCTTCGGCTTTAGAAATTGCGCTACCAACGTTAATGACATCGACGCCGCAATGTGTAATGACGTGCGTGTTTTCGAGATTTGCGCCACCGTCCCAACCGATTTCTATGCTTGGAGCGATGTCACGAATCAGGGCGACCTTCTCGAGTAGTAGCGGATCAGCTTCGCCGCCGTAATGACCGAGTTTGCCAGAGAAAATCAAAGCATGGTCGGCGTTTTGCAAGATGTTTGTGATGTTGCCAGGGTAAACGCTCTTAATAATAGCGACGCCAACTTTAATTTTTTGCTCTTGTAATTGTTTGAAAATTGGAATCAAATCTTCGTTTGCTTCGGCATGGAAAATAACCAAATTTGGCTTTAGTTTAAGAAGATTTTCGACATGTTTCGAAGGGGTAGAAGTGATCATGTGTAGATCAACAGTCCAACCTTTTGGCCACCAAACGGCGGTTTCATCGATGGTAATTGTATCTGTCAAAGTGCCGTCAGAAATATCAACGTGAACACGCTTAGCGAAGTTGTAGTACTTCTTGACGGTCTCGTTGTATTCGTTTGGGTCGTTGGTAAGAATTGTTGGTGCGATTGTTGTAATTGCCATAGTTTATTCTTCGTCTAACTTATTAATACGTCGTTGATATTTTTCTTCGGTGAGTGGGGGAGTGCTAAGAAAAGCTTCAATAGTCGTTGCGTAATCTGGATGCTTATCGGCCGCAAGGCAGAGGATGTTCGCGTTATTGTGCAAACGGGTTTCGCGAGCGTCATCTGCGTTATGGCAGATAGCGGCGCGGACTTTCTTGAAGCGATTGGCTTGCATGGCGACTCCTTGAGCGGAACCGCAAATGAGAATACCGAAGCTGTCGCTATTGGTACTAACGCCCTTTGCAACAGCTTTGGCGTAATCATTAAAATCATCCTCGGCATCAAAATCTTGTGGCCCACAATCGATAATTTCGACGCTGAGTGCAGTTAGGAATTGTGCGACTGCGTTTTTAAGTTCAAAGCCGCGATGATCTGAGCCGAGGAAGATTTTCATATTATTGGTTCTGTCCCATCTTGCCGAAGTCGACACTAAGTTCTACGAGGCGGTTACTGTAGCCCCATTCGTTGTCATACCATGCAACGACCTTGATGAGTGTGCCATCGATACAGTCGGTGAGCTTAAGGTCGACAATCGAAGAGTTGCTGTTGCCACGGAAGTCGATAGAAACGAGCTCTTCTTCGGTAGCATCGAGGATGCCCTGGAAGAATGGGCTAGCTGCAGCTTTCTTGAAGAGGTCATTGATTTCTTCAACGCTGGTTGGGCGCTTTGTAACAGCAGTAATATCGCTAAGGGATACAACTGGGGTTGGAACGCGAACGGAAAGACCGTTGAAGTGCCCCTTGAGGCTTGGAATTGTAAGAGCAGCAGCCTTGGAAGCACCGGTTGTAGTAGGAACGATGTTTTCAGCAGCAGCGCGAGCTTCGCGAATATCCTTAGCTGGAGCGTCCTGAAGCTTCTGACTTGCAGTGTAGCTGTGAACAGTGGTCATCATAGCCTTTTCGATACCGATGTTGTCTTCGAGAACCTTCATGACTGGTGCAATACAGTTCGTGGTGCAGGAAGCGTTGGAAAGAATTTCGTCGGTTTCGACGACGGTGTCTTCGTTAACGCCAAGCACGACCGTGCGAGCGCCTTCGCCCTTAGCTGGAGCGGAGATGACAACCTTACGTGCGCCAGCAGTGATATGCTTGCGAGCATCTTCTGGATTTGTGAAGAGACCAGTTGATTCGATAACAACATCAATACCGAGATCCTTCCAAGGAAGGGCAGTTGGGTCCTTCTCGGCGAAGGCCTTGACTGGCTTGCCATCGACAATGATGGAGTTGTCATCATAAGTAACATCGTGTGCATAAGTACCATAGTTGGAATCGTACTTAAGAAGATGTGCTAGAGTTTTTGTGTCTGTAAGGTCGTTAATTGCGACGATTTCTGTGTCTTGGCGATCAAAAGCAATTTTGAATGCGTTGCGTCCGATACGTCCAAAGCCATTGATGGCAATTTTTACCATTTTTTCTCCTTGTATTTATGGAATAATTCTAATGCTTATTATAGCATAAACGGAATATGTTATAATGGGGTTAATAATTTAGGAGGTTTATGGATAATAACGGTGGGCAGAACACCGGTAGCCAAAATACTGGCTATGCTGGAAGCGCTTATGTAAAAGAGTCGTCAAAGAGTGGTAAGGTTTCCGGTCTTGCGGTTGTGCTAATGATTGTATTTTTGGCTGTCGGTTTTGGCGGCGGTGCAGTTGTTGGCGGCTTGATGGCTGGCGGCACTGGCACGGTCGAAGAAGATGGCAGTGACAGCACTACTACCACTGAGCCTACAACAACTTCGAGCTCGGCTGTCGATACGACAATGCAAGATGAGCTTGATAATAAAATTGATGCTTACGAATCGGCATTTAGCTTCGGTTCTGGCTTGAGGGCTTTTCACGAATCGTATTTAACTCCAGAAGTTAAACTTCAGGCAGTTTTTGCCTCAATGAAGGATAATCAGACGAAAGGCATAGTTGAAGCTTTTCAGAATTCGAGCTATCCATACGAGACAACCATTTCGCTCGATGATGTAGAAACAGCTTATGCATCTCTCTTTGGCGAAGAAATGTCTGAGAGTGATAGAGTGAATATCACGGTCTGTAATCAAGCCGTTCCAGGCAACTTTACTTATGATGCAGAGAATAACCAGTATAAGGCAGAGTTGCCAAATCCTCTAGGTTGCGGCGGAACGTCTACTACATGGTACGATTCTTACCGTGATAGCTACACGATGAACGGTAAGAATGCTTATGTAACTATCGAGATTGGTCGTAAACAATTTGGCGTTGATGCTGGATACGATCAGGCTGGGGGTATCTTCTCGGATGTTATTGGTGGCACTCCTGTTAGCGAGTTGGTCGATAGCGCAGATTTTGTTAACGAATCGAACAAAGATTCTTTTACGAAGTATCAGTATGTCTTCGAAAAGCAAGAATCTGGTGCTTGGGCTCTAAAA
Source organism: Candidatus Nanosyncoccaceae bacterium (assembly GCA_045630145.1). Classification (GTDB taxonomy): domain Bacteria; phylum Patescibacteriota; class Saccharimonadia; order Saccharimonadales; family Saccharimonadaceae; genus UBA2834. Next base: position 31,498 of record JAZQSO010000076.1, on the reverse strand, counting down.
GGTCTATATCCAACCGAAAAATAGGAAATAACAGAGACGCCTCAAACGGGGCGTGTTTTTATGCTTAGAATATATATGTTATAATATGGGCACAAAAATAAAAGGAGTTATATCTGATGGCAGATTTTAACATGATTCTTGAGCCTGGAGACTACAAGAACAATCAAATTAACGTCGTAGTTGAGATTCCAACTGGTAGCAATCACAAGATTGAGTGGGATCGTAAGAAGGCTTGCTTCATGCTTGATCGTATTGAGCCTATGGCATTCGCTAAGCCATGCAACTATGGCTTCATTCCACAGACTTTGGATGAAGATGGCGATGAGCTTGATGCTCTTATCATTACCGATCAGCCACTTACAACTGGTATTTACCTAAGCGCACGCGTTCTCGGCGTCATGAAGTTCGAGGATGATGGCGAAGTTGATGACAAGATTATCTGTGTTGTTGAAGACGATCGCAACAATGGCGACGCTATCAAGACGCTTGAAGATTTGCCAAAGCGCACAATCGAACAGATTGAATTCCACTTCAATCACTACAAGGATCTTAAGAAGCCTGGTACAACTAAGGTTCTCGGCTTCTTCGGCACCGACAAGGCTCAGGAAGTTATTGCTGACGCTATCGAGCGCTGGAACAAGGCTGCTTAATTAGTCTAGGATACAGAAACCCCGCTTCGGTGGGGTATTTCTGTGTTTTTCTGAAAAACTGATATACTAAAGTTAAACAAAATTTAATGGAGAAAACTTAAATATGGGTTTTATTCAAGCATTCAAGGGCGCTCTCTCTGGTAGCTTTGCTAATCAGTGGCTAGAGTACATGGTCCCACCAGCAAATATGACTGATCATGTTGCAATCGCACGTGCAGTTGCAAACAAGGTTGCTGGTAGCGAAAACAACGATGGCGAGGAAAACGCTGGCGTTATTTCAGATGGTTCTAAGTTCATGGTTCCAGAAGGCACCTGTTTGGTCGTTCTTGAGAACGGTGCAATTACAGCTGTTATGGCAGAGCCAGGTGGATATGAATACCACGCACAGAACGTTCCAGAAGCAAAGAGCTTCTTTGGCGGTGATGGCATCTTTGCAAGCACCTTCGGCCAGAGCTGGAATCAGTTCAAGTTTGGTGGCCAGCCAGGTAACCAGCAGGTTGCTTACTATGTTAACCTCAAGACCATGAATGGCTTCAACTATGGTACACAGGAGCCAGTGCCTTATCTCGATGCTAACTACAACAACATCGAAATGGCCGTAACAAGCTATGGTTCTTATGGTATCAAGATTGTTGACCCAATTTTGTTCATCAAGAACTTCGTTCCAGCCGACGTAGTTTCTGGCCAGGGCCGTAGCATTTATGCTCTCGATCCAGAAGACGAAACCAACACCAAGATGCTCTTCGATGGTTTCATCGGTTCATTCTCATCCGCTATGACCAAGTTCTGTAGCGGCGGTAAGAGCTATATTGATATCAAGGCAGACCAGGATGGTTTCGCTGGTGCTTTGAACCAGGCCCTTGAAGAGAAGTATCAGTGGGGTAGCAAGTATGGTATCCAGGTTGGTGATGTCATGGTTGCTTCCGTTAAGCGTGACGAAAAGTCTCAGGCCGACGTTGATCGCTTCAGAACTGGTGTCATGATGCAGGGTACTGTTGGTCAGGCCTATAACCAGACTCAGGTTGCTGAAGGCTTGAATGCTGCTGCTAATAATGGTGGTGCCGGCAATATGTTTGGTGTTGGCATGGCCGCCGGTATGACCGGTATGGGCTTTGGTGGTGCTGCAGGTGTTAACCCAATGCCACAGGCACAGCCACAACAGCCAGCTCAGCCTGCTCAGCCAGCTCAGCCAACTGATGGCGCTACTCCAGCTGCAGAATAATTAAAGATAAACGGTGGATAATATGACTGATAACAAGTCAGTCTCTATCTCGTTGCGTCGCTGCCCCAATTGTGGGGCGAGCGACGTTTCTACGAATACGGGGACTGGAAAACTACGCTGCAAATTTTGTAAGCACGAATTTGAGGATACTGCGGTAAACTCGGATACTCCTGATAAGACTTTCGAAAACGCTAAAGGCGATATTGTTGCTTCTGGCGCAAGTAACATTGTTCCAGGTCAGGATGTTATTGTAACTTTTGAATGTCCAAGCTGCGGCGCAGAAGTTGTCGTGAATACGGCTGAGGATTTGGCAATTAATTGTCACTGGTGCCGTCATGCTCTAACGGCTAGCCACAAGATTCCGAACGGTGCTGTGCCGGATATTTTGTTGCCATTCGGTCTAAAGAAAGAAGAAGCCATCGAAAAAATGAAGGCTTGGCTTGAACAATATAAGGCCAAGGCTGGTGAGTTGATTTCTGGCTTGAAGCTAGAAGAGACTAGGGGTGTTTACTTCCCATATATGGTGGTAGATACAAAGGCTTTATATACTGCAGAAGGTAAAGCGGAGAAAACAAAGAGCAAGACAGGTTCAAATTCGACTGTTGACCGCTATTTGATTTCTCGTGAGTTTAATCTTTTTGTTGATGATTTGACCTTGGAATCTTCGTCAAAGAGATTAAATCAGGACGTCGCAGTTAACTCGAACAACGTAATTAACGCCATTATGCCTTTCGATACAGAGAATGCAGTGGCTTGGAATCCAAATTATTTGCGTGGTTTTTCGAGTGAGAAACGCGATACAAATGTTGATGATTTGAAAGAAGTTGTTGCGCTTCAGTGTGGTGATATTGCTCGCCAGAGTGCAAAGGAAACAACGACCGATTATGATCGTGGTGTTCATTGGACAAAAGACCACCTCAGCATGAAAGGCGTAAATTGGAAGGCGGCTTATCTTCCAGTTTGGCTCTTTAGCTTTAAGAATGAAAAGAAGCCAAACGATCCGCGCATTTACTACATTGCTGTAAACGCTCGCACGGGTGAAACCGATGGTGTCCTACCTATCGAAGGCGTAATATTCAATTCTCGTATTGGCGATAATGCACGTCACTATCATGAGAAGGAAACACGCCATGTAGTTCGCGATGTTGTAAAGAAAGATAACTACGTCTCGACCGTAAGTAATATTTATACTTCTGAGATTGCAAATCGTAACGACAACCGTCAGATTGGTGCACTTTCGAGCGGTCGCAGCAATATGATTGATGCTGAGAAAGCGCGTTTTAAGACCGGCGCTAATTATCAGTCGGTTAAAGGCGGAGGCAACAACGACAACACAATCAAGATCATTATCATTATTTTGATAATTATCTTCTTTATCTTGCCGCTCTTCGGTGGTTTGACGAGTTGCCTTGGTTGTTCAAGTGGTTCTGGTGGCTCAAGCTCAAGTAGCTATGATAGTGACTATGATAGCGGAAGTAGTTGGGATTGGGGTTCAAGCTCTGACTCTGACTGGGGTTCTGATTCTTGGGATTCCGATTCGGGTGATTCTGGCTTTGACTTCGATTACGACTATTAATTCATTGGAGGGTTCGGAATGGCAGAAACGGCGAAAGTTAATGATAAGAATGGTTTAAATCGCTGTCCACATTGTGGTGCAACAGATGTAAGACTAGATACGAAGACTGGACTTTTAAAGTGTCGTTTTTGCCGCTCTGAATTTAAGGGCACTGAAGTCAATGCGCTTGGTGGCGTAGGCGACTTAAAAGAAAAGAATGTCGGTGAAGGCGCGGCAGATATTATTCCAGGCGAAGACGTAATTATGACTTTCCAATGTCCAGCTTGTGGCGCGAAGGTGGTCGTTAATACTGAAGAGAGCACAAGCTCGCGCTGCCACTGGTGTCGTCATATGTTCTCGCTCAACGAGAAGGTGCCAAATGGCGCTGTGCCGGATATGGTTTTGCCATTCAAGCTCGAGAAATCTGTTGCTGAAGGGAAGATTCGCGAATTCGTGATGAAGCGTCAATTCTTCGCTCATCCGAAGTTTAAAGCAGAATTTACGACTGAGAATATTCTTGGCGTCTATTTGCCATATATGATTGTAGATGCAAATGCGCATTCAACAATGAGCGGTGAGGCGGAGCATCTCGTACGTCGTTATACGGTTGGCTCGAAGCATAAGACGACTTATTACGATGCCGACGCGTATAATGTGTCGCGCGATTTTGATATGTTGGTTGATGATTTGTCGATTGAGGCTTCAAGTGACAAGTTGAATCAGGACGTAAAACAGAATACAAATAACGTTATTAATGCAATTATGCCATTTGATACGGAGAATTGTGTTGATTGGAATCCAGGGTTCTTGCATGGCTACGCAAGTGAAAAGCGCGACACGAACGTAGGTGATCTTGAGAAGCAGATTCAATTACAGGTGGAAGATATTGCGCGCTATAAGATGTATGAAGATATGAAATCTTTCTACAACCGTGGTGAGAAGTGGACTTCGGAAAAGACAGTCGTGAAGGGCTCGAGTTGGAAATCTGCATATCTACCAGTTTGGCTTTATAGCTATAGGCAACCAGAAAACGGTCTTTTGCATTACGTAGCAGTAAATGCGCGCACAGGTGAGACTATGGGTAGTGTACCGGTGCATAAGGGGAAGCTGCTTTTTGTCTCGGCAATTATTGAGATTTTGGGCATCATCGCCGCATTGCTTTGGTTTAGAATGTGTCTAGAAATCGATGATGATGATAACCCGATTTTGCTCGGTTTCTTGGGCTTTACGCCTGGTTTTATCTTCTACTGGCTCAAGATGAAGAAGTATCGCAATATGGATGAGCGTCATACTTACGAAAAAGAGACGAAGACGACCATTGAGAACTTGAAGAAGACAGATGATCTGAAAGAGCATCGCAAGCGTTTGCGTAATTCGCGTATCGCGGGCGAGAACGGCACACGTATGACGGGTGTTATTTCAAGAAAAGGCCCAGAGATGATGGGCGAGAAGATGGCGAACTTTATCGGCATCGGTCGTTCGGCGGATTCTCCAGTAAATAGCACGCCGGTTGGCGCAAAGGCCGAAGAAGAAACCAAGAAAAAATATGGCTTATAGCAAAATATGGCGCTTCGGCGCCATATTTTGAGATTTTAGGATGCGTTATTTGTCATTTCTCGAAATGTCATGAGCGTAGCGAGGTGGAGAGAAGTGGCAAATAACAGGGATAATGGTATAATATGTTTATTATGAAACTATATAACACTGCGAGCCGCAAACTTGAAGAATTCACTCCACAAAACCCTAAAGAAGTGAAGCTTTATACTTGTGGTCCAACGGTTTATAGTTTTGCGCATATTGGCAATCTTACCAGTTATATTTATTGGGATTTGCTCGTGCGTACTCTTCAGCAGAATGGCTGGGGCGTTAAGCGTGTCATGAATCTCACCGATGTTGGTCATCTTGTTTCTGATGCTGACGATGGTGAAGACAAGATGGAGAAGGGCGCGCGCCGTGAGGGTCTTTCGGTTTGGGATATTGCAAAGAAATATTCTGAAGCATTCCTTAAGGATTTCCGTGCGCTTAGTTTGGTTGAGCCGACTAAAATTTGCCCAGCTACCGAGTATATTGAGCAACAGGAAAAACTCGTTGATATTCTTGATGAAAAGGGTTTTCTCTACGATACGGAAGACGGCCTCTATTTCGATACGAGTAAGTTTGATAAATATGCGGATTTTGCTCATCTTGATCTTGATCATCTCAAGGCTGGCGCACGCGTTGAATTCAGCGACGAAAAGCGCAACGCTTCTGATTTTGCAGTTTGGAAGTGGATTAAAGAAGGTGAGAAGCATGCGATGCGCTGGGAATTCCGCGGTCGTTGGGGTTATCCGGGTTGGCATCTCGAATGTTCCTCAATTGCGCATGAAGAGCTCGGTGAGCCGCTAGATATTCATACGGGTGGCGTTGATCACGTAATGGTGCATCATACGAATGAAATCGCGCAGTCTGAGGTGGCTTTTGGTAAACAGTTCAGTCGTTTCTGGCTTCATTGTAACTTTATTACGAGTGATGGTGAGAAGATTTCGAAGTCGCTCGGCAATGGCTATACCTTTACGGATCTAGCAGAGAAGGATTATACGCCGCTTGATTTCAAGATGTGGGTTCTACAAGGTCATTACCAGTCTGAACGTAACTTTACCTTTACAGATCTATACGCCGCGAAACAGCGCTTGTTGAATTATCGTAATTTCGCTGCTTTGCGTCATCAGGCAGAGGGTGAATCGATGCAGGACGTGCGTGAGGATATCTTGGTAAATTTGAACAACAACTTAAATTCCGCAGGAGCCTTTGCGGCGCTAGATAAAGCCATCTCTGGCCGTGTGCCGAACGAAGATTTCGTGAAATTCCTAGATGACGTCTTTGGCTTAGATTTGCTAAAAACTACGCCAGATATCTCTGATGAACAGAAGGCAAAGATCGAAGAACGTAAGAAAGCAAAAGAGATGAAAGATTACGCCCTTGCAGATAAGCTTCGTGATGAGCTCGGCCGTGACGGTATCGCAATTCTAGACGGCAAAGAAACAATTTGGCAATACAAATAAAAATATCCCCTCTGAGTGAGGGGTATTTTTTTATGAAGCCTTTTTCTTTGCGGCTTTTGGTTTCTCTGGTGTAGGGAGGAAGCCATCGCCAAATTCTTCGAGCAGAATCTTGACGCAGCCCGCAATTGGAATTGAGATAATTGCACCAATAAGGCCAAACATAAAGACGCCGATTGTAACACTTGCGAGCACAATAAGAGCGGGAAGGCGCATGGCTTTGCCTTGGATTTTTGGCGAAATAACATTCGACTCGATTTGTAGGTAAATGATGGTGTAGGCGAGGAAGATAAGCCCGGCTGGCCAAGAATTGAAGGCGAGAAGGATAGCTACTAGGAAGCCGCCAATAAGGCTACCAAACATCGGAATGAGGCTCATGAGACCCGTGATGAGGCCAAGTGGCAAAGCGAGGCCAGACGAGAAGCCGAAGCATAAGCTCAGGATGAAGACGGCAATTGTAGTACAACAAGCGTTAATGAGGCTAACGGTGATAGCGCTAGAAACATATTTACTGACAACTTGACTCATGCGAGTTACCACAGTGCGGATTTTAGCAGAATGTTTGCGTGTGCGGAAGTTGCTCCAGAAGCTATGCATGATATCTGGGCCTTCAACTAGCATAAAGAAGCCGAGAACAAGAATAAGAATAGTGCTCGTAATAACGCTACCGACTGTGCCGAGCGTAGCGAAGAGATTGTTGCCGAACTCTTTAATGAAGTTAACAGAGAAATCGTTAATGGCGATGCCGATTTGTTCGTGTAAATTATCGATGCCGATACGGCTACCAACGGTGTCAATAAAACCAAGGTCAAAGCTAGCGTTGTTAAAAATCTCCGGCAAGGCGCTTACGAAACGTTCGGTTTCGTTAAAGACGGTTGGCACGACAATTGCGACAAAGCCAGCTACGAAGCCAGAGACGATAATATACGACAATGCGATAGGGAGTTTGCGACCTTCGCCAGGGATGATGTCTGCAAGTTTGTTGACGAGTGGTGAAATTGCTAGGGCAAAGAAGAGTGATGCGCCTAAAATAAGGAGCCCAGTCTTTGCCTTAAACAAAAGAAAACCGACAATAATGAGCCCAATCAGGACTAGCCAAAACCGAAGAAATGTCTTGGTATCAATACTAAGTTTATAAGTTTTTTCCATAATTTAATTGTAGCACGGGGCGGGAAGGGGGATTTTATATAAGGGCTTGCAATTTACATTGAGCTTATGTTATATTAGGGGCACAAAAGGTCAAAATAAAAATAAAAAAGCAAAATAAAAATTAAATTTGAATTGGTCGTTCATTTTGTACCTTTATTTTGCTAGAGAGGTGTTTTATGGCGCATTTTGGTGTGCAAAAAGCAAAAAAGATGCTCGCAATGGCTGGGGTCACGGCGATTGCGGGCGCAGGATTAATGTCCACTGGCAATGCAGGGGCAATTACTGCGTTATCGGGTTCGGAATATGATTGTAGTATGGATGATGGCGCTGGTCATTATGCCATTCTTTTAAAGACCGCAAATGCAATCAAGTGGGCAATTAAAGATCAAGAAGAGTTTTATAAGCCTGGAGCGGAGACTTGTTATGTCGATTGGTCTCCATCGCTAGATCAATATCAGGCAAACCCTAACTCAGTAAAGTTCTATATTGCAGGCGGCAATTACGAATTCAATGATTTTACTTCAAGGGGCGATGACTCTAGTTATTCAGGTATTTATATTGGTAACATTCCTGACGTTTTTGAAACGGGCGAGCATACGCACGTAAGTGATGCGAATGTTGTATTTAGTGCAACTTCTAGTAATAACGGTTTCGATTCAACAGATCTTACTAACATTGGTATCGATGTTGCTGAAAATAGCTCCCTAACAATTAATAGTGGCAAATATACTACACATATTTCGAATGGAGGTACATTTACCATTAATGATGGCCAGTTTGTAGATTCTTCTTTGCGAAATATTAGTAATGGTACTTTTACCATTAATAATGGTACATTTACCTCCAGTGATGCGGGCTCAGGCGGCCGTTATATAGTCAACACTAATAATATGACTATTAAAAATGGTACGTTCAGCGGCGAGAATCATGACTACAATATTAATATTGTGCCATTGTTTATTGATAATAGCGGAACTTTGACTATTGAGGATGGCGAATACTCTTTCGACTTTACGCAGACTGATGGCATTGGTACGGCTGAAAGACCATATTATGGCGATCCAGGTGCCTTTATCCGTAATACTGGTGACTTAACTATTCGCGATGGTGATTTTTCGGGCAAGGGTACTCTTATAAACGAGCTTGGAGATAGCGGTAGCATTAATATACAGGATGGCAATTTTGAAGCGAACTATATGATTTCGACTCATGGCCATCCAGATGCTCCAGTTTCGAATAGCACTATCAATATCACAGGTGGCGTTTTCCATTCAAAGAAGACATTCTATCTGTATGATGATAGAGATAATCTTCCACAGGATCAGGGAATCGATGATGCGTCTGGCACTTGGGGGCTCTGGCGCGATAGCGATGGTGATGCGCGTGGTGGTATGTGTACTGGTCCTAGCTGTTCAAGCCCTTGGACATTTGGTACGTTTGCAAACCAGCGTGTCAAGGGTGGCGATTATTCGGATGGTGAGCATATTGAGCCGGAAAGCGGCTTCGCTAAAGTCTATTTGCCTACCGATTACGACAATGATGGAAAGAAAGATGCTCGTATTGTGCCTAAGGCGGGTCCAGTCTCTGACAATGTAGATCTTGGTCAAACTAAGGAATTATTCTATCATGTCAAGGACGGTAGCTCTCGTCCTAGCTTCCCGGAGAACAGTAGAATTATGTCTCAGACAAATACCGAGTATTGTTCTGCAGAATTTATTGGCGGTAGACTATATGTGACTGGTCATAAATATACAGAGGGTGTTGCTTCTAAGTTCTGTCATGTCTTGGTGACTGATGATTCGAGCTATGTACTTGAATTCTCGATTAATACAAAGCCGGAAACTGATTACAGCTATACAAACGCTGACCCAATTGTAATCCCTGAAGGTGAAAGCAAAACACCTGATGGTTACGATGGTGACCCTGAAGATTACGAATGGATTACTGCGGATGGTAAAACCTATTGTACCGTCAATAATGGCACGATTACTGCTATCAAAGGTGGCGGAGATTGTACGATTGTAGCGCGTAATCCAGAGACCAAGGAAGTGATTATCTGGACAGTTACCACGACTAGTCCAATTGAAATTGGTGTCGGTGAATCTAAGAAGCCAGAGGATCTTCCAGAAGGTGCAGATAATGGCGAATGGAGCTCTTCGGATACATCAGTCTGTACAGTTGCTTCTGACGGAACAATTACAGGTGTTAAGGCTGGCACTTGTAAAGTAACACTCAAGCTCGAAGATGGTACGGTTTATACTTGGATTGTAACTATCTCCGAAAACCCAAATACCTCTGATAGCAGCCGCGTAACTGCCTTCACGGCCGCAGGTGCTGCCATTGGTGGCCTCACCGCAATCTTTGCAACGGTCCGTCGCTTCTTCGGCCGCAAATAATAAGAAGCAATAAAAGACCTTAAACTTATAAAAATCCCCCACGCCTCTCGGGGGATTTTTGCTGGGCTTAAAAATCCGCCAGTTGTAGGCGGATTCGCTTTAGTGATAGTATCTCGCGAGGAAATCTTTCATGTAGTCTTCGAGCGTGTCGTTTTTGATGGCTTCGCGGATTAAATCAACGGTGTGCACGATGAAATATTCGTTATGAATACTTGCGAGGGTTTTGCCGGTAATCTCGTCGGTTTTAAAGAGATGATGGAGATATGCGGCGGTGAAGTGCTTACAACAATAGCATTCGCAGCCTTCATCGATTGGACGGAAATCTTCCTTGAACCTAGCGTTCTTGATATTTACGCGGCCGTCTTTGGTATAGATGGCACCATTGCGAGCTTGGCGGGTTGGACCAACGCAGTCAAAAGTATCACAACCATAGAGTACGCCATAGAAGAGATCGCGTGGTTCGCTACCCATGCCAAGGAGGTGGCGAGGTTTGTTTTGTGGTAGGATTTCGTTGGTTAGTTTGATGATATTTGGCGTTTCATCTTCGGTAGTGTAGAGGGAGCCGATACCAAAACCGTCAACTGGTAAATCTTTCATGAATTCGGCAGATTCGCGACGAAGGTCTTCGAAAACTCCACCTTGAACAACAGCATAGAGTGCCTGATAAGGCTTGCCGTTTTGCTCAGCTTCTTTAGCGAGCCTTTGGTGTTCTTCGATATCTAGTGGAAGCCATTCGTGCGTGCGCTTCATGGCTTTAAGCATAACGTCGTGGTCGCGTGAGTCGGCTACGCAGTCGAAAGCCATATGAATATCTGCGCCAATTTTCCACTGAGCTTCCATGGAGATTTTTGGATCCATGCGCAAAGTATCGCCGTTAATGTGTGATTTGAAAGTGACGCCATCGTGGTCAACTTTAGCACTAGGGAGACTAAGAATCTGGAAGCCACCAGAGTCAGTAAAAGTAGGACCTTCGTAGCCAGTAAACTTAGCAAGTCCGCCAGCTTTTTCGATTAGATCTACACCTGGAGCAAGCAAAAGATGATAGGTGTTTGCTAAGATAGATTGCGAGCCGAGCTCCTTCATCTGTGCGAAGGTGATAGCTTTAACGGTGGCTCGAGTAGCGGCACCAACAAAACAAGGCGTCTTGATATCGCCATGCGGAGTATGAATTGTGCCAACGCGGGCTAGGCCATTTTGTTTTTCGACTTCAAAAGAAAACTGCATATTACAGATTATTATACCATGAAAAGTTGCTAATTCTTCTGTTTATGTAATAATATGTGTTTTTGATAGATGTAATTGGTAGTGGTTAGAATTAATATGGCGAGACAAACAATTTGGTTTGGCGAAAGAAAACTAGTTTCGTGTGTATAGCGGAGGAAATCTAGGAGAAATTTTGTGGCCGTGCAGATAGTGATGATGCCTATAGGTTTCTTGTATTTTGTTGCAAAGAAAAAGATACCTATGAATGCTAAGGTTTCGAGCGGCTGGATAGGGAAGAATTCGCCTTGTGCTTCTGGGGTATGATATTTGAGACTAAATGGTCCAGTATAGGCGAAACCATGACAACAGCCAGCATAAGTACAGCCAAGTTTTGCGATAGCGTAAATGAGTGGCGCAGTAATAATACAATTCTTCATGAAGTAAAGTTTTGGTGTTTTGTGTGGTTGTGAAATATCGAGGAATTTGTAAACTTTCGGATGATTATAAAGTTTATCAAAAAGCAGAGCGCTAGCAAGAAAGCCAATAGCACCACAGAGCGAAGATGAAATTAGATCTGATGGCAAGACCATTACAGCTATGAGGATGCTCGACAACGTAAAAAGCATGCTGATGAGTACAAAAAGCAAACGTCCGAGTTGTGAAACTTTTTTAAGCTTGAAATATAAATAAATTTCGCCAGCAAAAACCGCACTTGCTAAGAAGAAGGCATAAAAGTTAAAACTTGAATGCGGAATAGCGAAGTGCGGCTCAGGCATATTAGTTTAGATTACCAGCACAAGCTGCGACCATTGCACCGAACAATAGAATGATGGCAATGATAGCAAGAACCTTTAGGATGAAGAGTGCGATGTAAACCCACATAAGAACCTTACCAAAGGTGTTCTTTGGAGCCTTGACGCGAGCGATAATCATAAGAATAATACCGGCTAGTGGACCAAGCGCGAGAACTAGACCAATTGGCCAGAACATTACATTGCTAAGCAAATCATCAGCGTTGCTGGAGCTTAAACTAGAGGTGAAATCTGTAATTGAGCTCAAGATTGAGCTAATTAGCGGTGCGCCAAAGTAACAAATAACCGAAGCGATGCAGAGCTTTTCGGCAAGCTGATCTTCTGGCGTTTTGACTTTTTGGTTCGGTGCTGCAGTTGGGGCTGGCGGCACAACTTCGGACGGAGTTGGCGTTGGCTCAGCTGGAGCCACTGGTGTTGGGTTTGTGTTTTCTGGGGCTGGAGTTGTTGTATTATCTTCGCTCATGATAATACTATTTTACCATATTTACTTTATGAGCATGGAGTCGCCGTAGCTTAAGAGCTGGTAGCCAGATTCGACGGCGTGGTCATAAGCCGGTTTGAGTTTGTCCCAGCCAGCAAAAGCACTTGCAAGCATCAAAACAGTGGATTTTGGTGCATGGAAGTTTGTAAGCAGAGCATCGACAACTTGGAATTCGAAGCCAGGATAAATAAAGATATCGTCTTCGCCTTCGGTTTTGCCAGATTTTGCCCAGAATTCAAGGGTGCGGGTGACTGTGGTGCCGACGGCGACAACTTTGTGACCAGATTTCTTGGTCTCTTCAATAGCTTTGATAGTTTTTTCTGGAATATGGAACCATTCCGAATGCATGTGATGCTCTTCGACTTTGTCGCTGCGGATAGGTAAGAAAGTGCCAAGGCCAACATGAAGGGTAAGGTATTCGATATTAATGCCTTTGTCTTTGAGCTTTGTCATAAGATCTTCGGTCATATTGAGGCTAGCAGTTGGAGCTGCAGCGGAACCGAGCTCTTTGGCCCAAACCGTCTGATAGCGTTTAATGTCGTCTGGATCGGCGTCGCGATGGAGATATGGTGGAAGCGGAACGGTGCCATGATCCTCCACGATATTTGCGAGTGGGCGGGAAGAGCTAACTGTAGCAGTGCCATTACCGAGGATTTCGCGAATTGTGACGGTGTCTTCGGTTTGTTCGCCATCGCGAGTAGTAAGGACAGTTAAAACATCGCCAGCACGGAGTTTACCATGATACATAACAGAGTTAAGGTCGGCTTTGTGCTTTTCGAGTACGACAAGCTCGCGTTTGTAACCGCCAGGAAGCTCGGCAAAAACACGAGCACGCATGACGCGAGTATCGTTAAGAATAACTAAATCGCCTGGCTCAAGAAAATCTGCCAAGTCGGCATAGTGAGAATCAGTGACATCGCCAGTCTTGCGATTGAGGACGAGAAGGCGGGTGGTGCCGCGAACTTTCGGTGGATGTTTGGCGATATTTTCATCTGGAAGATTGTAATTGTAGTCAGAAACTAACATAGGAGATATTATACAATCATTTAAGGGAAAAAGCAAAAAGTTATGGACAGCGCTATTGTTTATGGTATAATTTACTCTTGTTGACTGAAAAATTCGTCAAAGTAATTTTAGGAGGAAGATAATAAATGAGGGTTGATTTGTACGATATTCTAAAATTCGTTACACCCGAAAGAGCAGATTTTATCACGCATAGCGGCAAGTTCCATGCCGACGAAGCAACGTCGACGGCTATCTTGCTTCTGATTCGTCACAAGCTTATGACGACTAAGGTGGAATCTGTTCCGCATCCAGCACTTGAACATTTGCGTGATGGCAAAGAAATGAAAATTGCACGTGTTGATAACCGTACACTGAGCGAAGCTAAGATTAGCGACGACGCATTGGTCTACGATATCGGTGGTGGTGAGTTTGATCATCATCAGCTTGGTCGCAACGGTATGCGCAAGAACGGCATCTATTACTCTTCAGTTGGTCTGATCTGGCGTGAGTTCGGCAAAATGCTTTGCTCGAACGAGAGGGTCTGGCAGAGAGTGGATGACGAGATTATTTCCGTGATTGATGCCGGTGATAATGGTCAGTTTCCAGAAATCACGAATGGTGTTCCAAGTTTAAGCATCGGCGAGATTGCCGAAGGCTACAATCCGTTATGGAATGAAAGCCAGGAAAAAGCACATCAGGATTATTGCTTCTCCGAAGCAGTGAGCTTTATGTATGGCGTCTTGACCAGAGCTTTGCGTGATTATGAAGCTGAAGAGCTGGCTCGTAAAGAGGTGCTTCAAGCAATTCAAGCTTCGCAGGATGGCATTTTGGTTTTGAAAACCTATTTGCCTTGGAAGAACATCTTGCTGAACTGTGGCCTGAAGAAGGCAAAGGAGATTCGCTTAGTCGTTTATCCATCTAATCGCGGTGGCTACTATCTTGAAGCCGCAAAGGATTACGATGGAAAGAATAAGATGCTCCTGCCTGAAGAGTGGCGTGGAAGAGATGCGGACCTTGCAAATGATATCAAGGGGGCATCGTTCTGTCATGCGACTGGCTTCATTGGTGGCGCAGATACGCTCGAACATGCTGTTGATATGGCTAGAATCGCCATGAAGATTGCATAACTTTTTCCTCGATGGCCGCAATACTGCGGCCTTTTTTCATGCCTAAATTGAAACCTTAAATTTTTAAGGTTTGCTTTATTTTGGGTGGATAAAATGGGTATCATAGAAACAAGGAGAAAATAAATGAGAATTTTATACGTCGAAGATGAGAAGTTCTTAGCTGAGGCTGTGAAGCATAATCTTGAGAAAAACAAGCTTGATGTGGATTTAGCTTTTGATGGCGCTGAGGGCATGGATATGGCGATGCTCGATATCTATGACGTTGTAATTCTCGATGTGATGTTGCCGAAGTTTTCTGGCCTAGATATCTTGAAGCGCATGCGCGAAAAGAAAGTCGAAACGCCAGTAATTATGCTTTCGGCTTTGTCTGAGGTTGAAGATAAAGTGAATGGTTTGAATACGGGTGCGGATGATTATCTTGCTAAGCCATTCAAAACAGCGGAGTTACTCGCGCGTATTAATGCAGTCGTGCGTCGCCCAGCAAAGATTCGGGATGAGGTGCTTGAGTTTGGCGGTCTGCGTTATAGTATGGGCGAAAAGACTTTGAATGGTGAGTCTCTTACGGCTAAGGAGGCGGGTATTATTGCAGAGCTAATGCGAACACCAGAGAAGATTGTAAAGAAGGAATATTTGCTCAATAAGATTTGGGGCGGTGATGCTTACGGAGAAGACAATTATATTGAGGTCTATATGTCCCGTGTGCGTAAAATGTTAAAGAAGCTAGGCGGTAAAGCACAGATCGTGACGATTCGCGGTCTAGGTTACAAATTGGTGGAGGAATAAATGTTTAGTAAACTGCGCAATAAATTTGTTCTACAGACGATGCTGATTTCGTCGGCAGTTTTGATAATTGCATTTGGCGCGGTGTTTGCTTCGGCCGCGATGCGCACTGGCCAGCGTCCTATGCCGAAGCCATATGAATCTGATTATTGGATGCCTGAAATTGAAGATTTTTTTGAGGACGAAATCCAAAAGGAACGCGAAGCACATCTCCTTAATCTAGGCTTAACTCTATTCATGGTAGGAATCTGCGTAGAAGTTTTAATCTTTATTCTTAGCTATATTTACGCCGAGAAGGCGATAGAGCCAGTCAAGCAAGCTTACGAGAATCAACGGGAATTTATTGCAAATGCTTCGCACGAGTTGAAAACGCCAATTGCGGCAGTGAGAGCAAATTTTGAGGCGCTTGGTGCAGATGAGGAACCATGGGTAAGCAACATCGATGCGGAACTTTCTAGAGCGAGCAAATTAATCAATGATCTTTTGGCTTTGGCGAGAACGGACGGACGAAAGAAGGCTGAGCCTAGCGTTGTAGAAATTACAACAGAAGTGAAGAAACGTGCGAAGCTTGTAAAGGCGCGCCTTGGTGTTAAGCAAATGGACTTTAATTTGCCAGAGAAGGCGGAGTTTACGATAGTAGAGGCAGATTTTGCGCAGATTGTAGATATCCTGCTCGATAATGCAATTAAGTATTCTGACAAGAGAATTGAAGTTTCGTTTGAAAAGAACGCGTTGGTTGTAAAGAATGATGGCAAAACAATCCCAGCTAACCAGTTGAAGCGAGTGTTTGAAAGATTTTATCAGACGGATAAAACTGCGGAAGGTTCTGGCCTTGGGCTCTCGATTGCGAAAGCCGTAGCAGATAGGAATGGCTGGGAATTATCTGCAGAATCAGATAAGAATAGTACGACTTTTAGATTAACTTTAAGCTAGTTTAAAGCTTAAAATCTTAAAATCGTAAATAAGTAAAAGAAAGGAAATATGTTTAAAAATAGCTTTAAGCGTAGCTTTTTGTCGATCCGAAGGAAGCTAGGACGAACAATTGTACTAGTTCTAATCTTCTTCATGATGGCAAATTTAGTACTCGCGACAATTACGATTAAAACAGCCGTAAAAACACAGATGGATTACGCAAAATCTACACTCGGTGGTTCCGTGACGATTCAAGCGGACATGGAAACGATTCGCGAGAATCAGAAGGGTGAGATGGAGAATGGCGGTGATCCAAAGGAAATGTTCTCCAAAATGACGCGTCCGTCGGTCTCGGTAGAAACAGCGAATTCAATTGCGAGCTATTCGGATTACGTCAAGGATTATTCTTATGAGGTGAGCGCTTCGGCGAATTCTTATGATCTTGAAGTTGTTGAGTCGAGTCGTGGTGGTATGAAGATACCTGGCGGTATGGGTTTTCCTGGTATAACTCAGGAGACTAGCGATGATACGCTCGATGCAGATATTACAATCTCGGGTATTAATGCCTATGCATATATTAGTGGCGTCGAGAGTGGTAGCTTTGAGATTAAAGACGGTACGTATTTTGATGAAGATTCCGAAGATTCCGCGATGGTTTCTTATGAATTTGCCGAGCTAAACGGTTTGTCCGTGGGCGATACTTTTAAAATCATGAATATTTATACTGAGAAGTCTATTAAGCTTACGGTGATTGGTATTTATGATACTTCCGAGGGGCGTGCTGATGCCAATACGATTTATATGAACACCGAAACGGCAGCACAATTCTTAAGCGAAGATGATTACAATGAAGGCAATTATGATGTAGATAATGTTACTTTCTATATGCTCGATAGCGAGAAGGCGGATGAATTTGTCGAGAAGGTGAATGCGGATTTTCCGGAGCTTACAGAGAATAATCTGAAGATTGCAGTAGATACTAGCGAATATGATTCGATGGCCAGCTCGATTGAGAGTGTTGGTAGTTTTGCGACGACAATTCTAATTATTGTAATTGTAGCGGCAATTATTATTGTGACTTTGATTGTAACGATTAACGTCAAAGATCGTAATTACGAGATGGGCGTACTCTTATCGCTCGGCGCTACTAAGGGCAATATTATGTTACAAATCGCGACGGAATTATTGATTGTAGGTACACTTGGCTTTGTGCTTGCTTGCGCTTCTGGTACAGTGCTTGCGCAGAAGCTCGGTAATAGTATTCTTGAGTCGCAAATTGCTTCATCTACACAGCAATCCGAAAAGAACTTTGGCCGTCCTGGTGCACAAATCGGCGGTGGCAATATGCCAAGCATGCCAGATATGCCAGATTCCTCTGAAAAGAAGAGTATGAAGCCGCAGGCGCAGAACACGGATGTTGAGCTAGATATTAACGCAAAACCAGTAGATTTCTTGTTGCTATTCGTGACGGGTTATTTGGTGATTATATTGGCGCTAATTTTGCCGGCAGTGAACATCTTGAGATATCAACCAAAGCAAATCTTGGCAGGAAAGGAGTAGGATATGGCGAAAAGAGAAGTAGTAACGAAGCGCGATAACGTATTAACGATTGAAAATTTACGCTATAGCTACAAGAATGCGAGTGGTGAGCAGGAGATTCTAAAGGGGATTGACGCGGAGTTTCATGCGGGCAAGATGTATGCAATCATTGGCGAAAGCGGCTCGGGCAAGACGACTTTGCTTTCGCTCCTTTCGGCACTAGATAAGCTACAAGAAGGAGATATTAAATACAACAATAAATCTCTGCGGAAGATTGGTGGCACAGAATTCCGCCTTCGCTACGTAAATATCGTGTTTCAGTCTTATAACTTAATTAAATATATGACAGCGCGTGAGAATGTGCAGATTGCAATAGATTTCGATGGGCGTAAGGCGAATCCGGACAAATATTTGCAAATGGTAGGTTTGACCGAAGAAGAGGGCGGCCGTCTGATTGGAAAGCTTTCGGGTGGTCAGCAGCAACGCGTAGCAATTGCGCGAGCGCTCGCCTCGAACTCGCCAATCATTGTAGCGGACGAGCCAACCGGTAATCTCGATGAAGAAACAGAAGAGAAAGTCATTGAGCTCTTTAAAGAGTTGGCGCATGAGCAAGACAAAATCGTGATTATCGTGACGCATAGTAAACGTGTGGCAAATCATGCTGACGTGTTATTAAAGCTTCGTAAAGGTGAGCTCAAAGAAATCGCATGAAACATCCCCCGGGCCTTGGCTCGGGGGATTGGTGGTTTGGCAGTATTCTCATCATGCAACGTTCACATGTGCGTTGATGCTAGTGGCATTCTGAGCGCCTTTTGCGAGGAGCTCAATTGCTGCGATGATGCGAGATATATCTGCCAAGATCGAGAGGTATGCTGTCGGACCATTGCCGTCAAGTGCGCTAAAGCGTACGATGGCGAGCCTGTCCTCGAAGATGCCTAAACCAAAAAGAATGTTACCGTTCTTGGAACGAAGAGTAATAAAGTTGGACATAGACGGGTGCGTAGTTGTAGTACAGATGTAGCCTTCGGCAGTCAGCATATTCTCGATAACTAAAAATCTCTCGGCCATGTGAATTCACCTCCTTTTACGATGAAATTCGGGCGAGAAATGTCGCTATCTCGCACCCTGCGAGATTAGAGGGATTTTAGCATAAAAAGCTTAAAATGTCAATGATGGTATAGTTTCAAGATATGTCCGAAAAATCTACATATTGTGTAGAAAATCTATTGACATACACTATATGTAGCGTTTAGAATAAAAGCATAAGCATAACACAGTGCAATAAAAACGGGAACGAAAAACAATTTGAAAGGATGGGGATATGAAGAATATCATTTATTTTGCTGCCGAAGATATGAAAAGCTTTGATTTAGATCGCTTTAAAAAATCTTTGGGCACATATGTGAGTGTGCCGGAAGATGCGGTCAAAAAGGCTTTGGAATCAGTAGAGCAGTACGAAAATATGCATGTGAGTGTGCTTGTGGAGCTTGGTGCGGCTTTAATTGCGAAGTATGGCAGTGAGGAGATTGCGGAGAAATATCTTAAGGATCATGACATGTATTTTGGCAATAAATTTGAGCGCTTGCGCCGTATTACAGGTTATCTAGTCGGCACACTTGACCGCTGGAACGATGGCAAGAAAGCGGAGGAGCATGACCGCGTAAAGCACTCGGTAAATTCGAGCATCGATGACGGCGAGCGTGCGTCACGTCTAGAAGAGATGCGCGTTGCACGTAGTGTAGCTTACGCAGTCTAATTTAACAGAGAACCGCTAGAGATGGCGGTTTTTTGTTGTATAATAGGGCGATAAAGGGTGAGTTCTTTTACTTTGAAAGAGGTGATGAGAATTGAGCAAACAGAAAAAATCCCCAAAGGCTTCTCTCGACCAGAGAGCCGCAATCTTCTGTCAGATATTCAATGCTTTACTCGAGTCTAGCACTGTTAATCGTATGGGCCTGATGGCGCTGGGTTATGTTGAAGGCGCTGAAGGTATAGAAACATTCTCGGCCGCAGAGCACTGCGAGTCAGACAGTGAGCATATGATTAGCTTTGTTTGGGCAGCATGGCTGTGGGGCGTGCTCTTCAAGAGCGAGCTTCCTGGTTTTAAGCCTGGCAAGGTGAAATACATCGGCTCGTTGCATGATGTTGCAGAGGCGAAAATCGGCGGCGATATTCCGGACGATGGCAATACTCGCCATCTGGATAAGGACGAACAGGAGCTAAAAGCTTTTGAGAGTCTGTTGAAGGATTTGCCGAAAAAGTCTCGAAAGAAAGCAGTTAAGGCTTTCAAGAAATTCCAGAAGAAGGACGACTATGCTTACGTTATTGACAAGATGTTGTTCCCGATGGTTCAGCTTTGGCGTATCAAGAAAGGCTGGCCGCAGGGCGACATGAAGCGTAAGGAGAAGTTTGGTATTCTGACTGGCACTGATGCGGAGTTTATCGAGGCGCTGAATTCGTATGATCCGGCCATCGTGACGACTGCGCATGCCTTGACGATTACGAAGGGAAAACCTGGCTTTGAAGTAGCTAGCGCGATTCTGAAAGCGCAGTTTGCCGAAGTAGGCAAGGATATTCCTGAAGCACTGATGAGCTATTTTTGATACTCACCCAATTTTCAAAGCTCCCTCCATTTTGGAGGGGGCATTTTTTATGTTATAATTAACAGAGGTAGAAAACTTGAAATTAAAATAAGAATAGATAGATATGAGTTTGAAGATTGGTATTGTTGGTTTGGCGAATGTTGGAAAGAGTTCGCTTTTTAACGCTTTGACAAATGCTGGTGCATTGGCAGCGAATTATCCTTTCGCGACAATCGAGCCGAATACGGGCATTGTTGGTGTTCCTGACGAACGTTTGAATGTGCTCGCTAAGATGTATGGCGCAGCGAAAACTGTGCCAGCTACTGTTGAGTTTGTGGATATTGCAGGCTTGATTGCGGGCGCATCGAAGGGTGAAGGTTTGGGGAATAAGTTCCTCGCAAACATTCGCGAATGCGAAGTGATTTGTCATGTTGTGCGTGCTTTTAAAGATAGCAACGTGACGCATGTCGCGAACGAAGTGAATCCAAAGAAAGATATCGAGACGGTTGAGCTTGAGCTTGCTCTCGCGGATATCGAAACGCTCGAGAAAGTCATTCCGAAGTATCATAAAGACACAAAGAGTGGCGACAAAGACGCAATCAAGCGTGAAGCGACTGCGCAGAAGGCGCTTGATGAACTTAAGGCGGGGAAGATGCATGTTGAGCCAATTGAAGGTCTGAATTTGCTTAGCTCGAAGCCAGTTTTCTATATGTTTAATATGGATGAAGAAGAGCTCGTTGATGAGGCGAAGAAGAAAGAACTCGCCGATATGGTTGCTCCGCAGAAATGCGTATTTGTGAATGCTAAGCTTGAGGCAGAAATGGCAGATATGTCTGCAGAAGACAAGCAAGAATTCTTGGATTCCTATGGCATCAAGGAAGATGGTCTAAGCCAGCTCGTTCGCGTGGCTTACGATACTTTGGGCTTGCAGAGTTATTTGACCGCTGGCGACAAAGAGTGCCGTGCCTGGACAATTCCGCAGGGTGCTATGGCTCCACAAGCAGCGGGCGTGATTCATACTGATTTCGAACGTGGTTTCATTGCGGCGAATATTTGTAAGTATGACGATCTTGTTCGTCTAGGATCCGAGAAAGCAGTGAAGGAAGCGGGCCTCATGCGCACGGAAGGCAAAGATTACGTCATGCAGGACGGCGATGTCGTTGAGTTTCGTTTCAACGTCTCTAAATAAACTTTGTATTAAAGCGGAATATTTATAAAATATTTGTGCAAAGAATTGCGTTTATGCTAATATAATAGTATGAGTTTAAACGGTGTGGGTAGCTTCTTCGCATTAGACGTAGGAACAGACGCATTAAGAATGGTCGAATTGTCCAAATCTGGTACACAGGGTTGGGCTCTTGAGCATTTCGCTTATGTGCCTGTAAGCCGACAGATTTTGCAGGATAGCAGCGAAGCCGGCAAAAGAAAACTCGGCGAAACAATTAAGAGCGCAGCCGAGCAAGCCGGTATCAAGACTAAGAAAATCGCGCTCGGTCTTCCATCAAGCAAGACATTCACGACAATCATCGAAATTCCTACTCAGGATAAAAAGTCGATGGAGAAGATCATTCGTTATCACGAAGATCAATACATTCCAATGCCTATCGATGAGGCAACGGTTGACTATGTAATTTTGGGGCCAAGCCCGAATGATCCACAGGTAACTGAGGTACTTTTGACGTCTACGGCTACAAAGTATGCTGAAGAGCGTATGGAAAGTGTTGAGGCCTTTGGTTTTGATTTGGTTGCCGCTGAACCGGATGCGGTTGCAATGTCTCGTGCATTGACGCCTCCAGGTATCACTGATGCTCGCTTGATCATTGATTACGGTGAAGATTCAACTGATTTAACGGTAGTCTATAATGGTGCGCCTCGCCTTGTGCGTTCGCTTCCTGGTGGTCTATCGGTGCTTACCCGCACTGTTGCAGGTTCACTTAATGTCAAAGAGAGTCAGGCAAGGCAGTTTATTCTTAAGTTTGGTCTTGCTCAAGACAAGCTTGATGGTCAGGTATTTAAGGCGCTCGATCAGCCTCTCGAAAACTTTGCAGGTGAGCTCACGAAGTCTGTGAACTTCTTCCGTGCGAAGTATCCAAACATCAATGTTGGCGGAATTCTTCTATCTGGCTTTGCCGGTGTAATTCCATTCCTCGGTGAATACATTGAAGCTAAAACACAAATTCCAAGTTCCGAAGGTTTGCCATGGCAGATGGTTCGCGTCACTCAGCAACAGCAGCAAGCTTTGTCTCAGGTGGCAGCCGAATTCGCAGTGGCGATTGGTTTAGCGGAAAGGACAAATAGTAGGTAATATGTTTGAACTTAGTCTAGTCCCAGAAGTTAAAGCAAAACTTCTGCATCAAGAAAAATTGCGCAACTTTGTTATCTTTATTTGTATCTTAGTTGCGATTGGTTGTGGTGTAATTGTCGCAATTTTGCTTGGTATTGTCGGTGGCCAGAAAGTCGCCCTCGATAATGTCGATCATGAAGTTGCTTGCCGCATCGACAGCAGTACAGAAAAGAATTGTAGTAAGTATGGTACAGCGGTTATGCAAACTGCAAACCTTAACGCAATGCTTTCAATTCAGAACAGTCTTAACAATATTGGTGTCTTAAATGAAGGTAAGTCTAAGCCATCTCGCTTCTTGCCAAGTAACGAAGCTCTGATTGCGGAGCCAGCTAAATCGCCAGAAGTATTTAGCTTCCTCGAAGTTATTCTTCCAAGCGATAATGAATATAGCTTTAAGGCTTCTGAGATGTCGATTGACTTTGCTGAATCTACTTTGAGCTATGACGTAGTAGCAAAGGCGAAGAACTCTAAGGCACAGGCTACGGCTTACGCAAACTTCGTAGCAACGGTTAACGCCTCTTACTTTGATTATGGTGATTACTATGGTCAGAATAAGGATGGTGAGAGCTTTAAGATTCCTACCTATTGTATTAAGGGCGAAAAAATCATCGATGGCCATGTGTATGGTGAATACTATCGCTACTCGCCAGGTTGCGAAGCTTTGATGGTGATTGATACAAACAACGAAGATGAAGATTATCTCGAACAGGTCAAGAACGCAAAGAATCCAGAAACAGTCTTGATTCGACGCTCTTACGACAGCAGCGAAGATCTTGAATCTTACAAGAAGGGCGGTGCGCGCTCAAGTAGCGCTGATGTCGCCAATGAAGCTCCAACTGGTTTCTACTTCGAAAGTAATTGTATTACTTACGATGGTGACGGTAAGTTCGATGAGGATGCCAGTCTCGAGAAGTGTCCAATTGCTTCAGAGAAGGTCGAAGGTACAGATAAGTCTGAGGGCTACGTTAATGATGAACGCGTATTTAGCTTTTCGGTTGCTATGAATTTCAATCCTGAAATCTTTAAGCAGTCTAGCCATAACGTAATATTCTATAGCCCATCTCGCAGAAACGTCTCGGATAGCTATCGCGATATTAAGGACTTCTTTACCGCTTCTTTGGACAATACTAATAACGAAGGGAGCAAATAATGGCTGATAAAGTAAGCGCTGCTGACGGCGCATCAGTCCTAAAAAGGCTAAAGATTACAAAAGCGCAGCGCACAATGTTTGTAGCAGTCTGTCTTGCTTCAATCGCGGTTGGTGTTACATTTGTACTTGCAGTTTACTTTGTAAAGATTATCTCTTTCCAGGGTAAGCTGCTTACCCAGAAGGGTTACGTAGTAGATGCACTTAAGCAAGACCAGTCGAACTTGTCGACGCTTGCTGGGCAGATTTCGGCTTTGACTAAGAACGAAAATCTTGAATCTGTCGCTCGTACGCGCACTGTAACAGATTGTAGCGGCTACTATGGTGTCGATATGTCGCTCGAAGGCGTTAAGACCGAGGAAGAGCTTGAAAAGGTCCGTCGCTGTTCTTCGCTTCGCGTGATTCCTGACGCTATGCCAGCAACTTCTGAAACAGTTAGCTTGGATGACGTCGATACAACTACTCGTATTCAGCTAGACCTTATTATGGATAAGGCAGGTGTCGATCTTAGCGCTGATAGCGATTCTGCGGTTTCTGTTGAAGAGACTGGTTACTCTGGTAGCTCGACAAGCTCAACCTCTGGTTCAATTCTTGAGCCATATAGCATGCTTGAGGCTAATGTGAATATCGAGGGTGATCTTAGCAAGATGAAGGAATTCTTGGCTACAATCGATAAAACGATTCGTAACTATGATCTTCAGAGTGCTACAATCGAGATTCCAACTGGCAATGATGGTCAAAATGGTTTCACTTTTACTGGTAGCTATTACGCTTACTATACAAATCCAGTTGATTTACAAGTTCAGAAGCGTGTAATTTGCGCAGATGAAAAGAATGAAAAATGCCATGCTGCCGGTGGCGATCAAAGTGTTGAAAAGGGCCAGGGTGGTTTTAGTTCGCAAACTATGCTAACTGGCAGTGATGCGACTAGTTATTAAAGGAAAGGGTATAAATGAAAAGTACTGATGTTGCTTTAATAATCTTCATCGCTATCGTGTCGGTAGGTATTTCATACTTCGGCATGAATGCTTTGATGGGCGATCCAAGCGATAAATACGAAAAAATCGACTTTATCAATGACATCTCTGGTGTCGTTGCTGAGCCAGATGCAGAAACATTTAACACTGCAGCTTTAAACCTCAACGAGGATGTTTACCGCGGTAAATGTGGCTATGGTGAAATATATGATGGTATGCGTTGCGTCACGCAGGAAGAATACGATAAAGAAATGAATGGTTCTACCGATGACGATAACGGTGGCAATACTGATAATACAGACAATACGAATCCCGATAATTCGGGCGATAACCAAGAATAATCTAAAATAGAAAAACATGTTATTAACGAAGGAACAACAGGATAATATCGTAGATGTTCTCATTGACTATGGTCTTGTGGATATCAATGCGGCGAAGAAGGTCTATGCTGAGGTTGTAAAATCTGGGCAACCGATTTTGGCGGCTTTGAAGTCGCGCGGTGTTGCTACAGATGACTGTATTCAGCATGCTACAGCGATTGTCGTTAATTCGCCGTATGTTGACCTTCGCAATATGCGCTTTGATAAGAAGGAGCTCTTGAGGATTCCTCAGGATGTTGCTCAGCGCTCACGCGTAATCCCGCTCAATGTTAAGGATGGTCAGCTCAATGTTGCCGTACTCGATCCTACGAATATTCAGCGCGTAGATTACGTTACGAACATTGTTCATATGCCAGTGCGTGTCGTAATGACTTCTGATGCTGGTATTGATAATGCGCTCATGCAGTATGTGGCCGATCTTAAGGATGTTGACCGTGCTGCTGAACGAGAAGAGAAGGAAGCTAAGGATCATAGTGGCGATGCCCAGACTATTACGCAGGATTCGCCAATTTCTAAGGCTTTGTCTTCGATTTTGGATTATGCTGCAAAGTCTAAGGCATCGGATATTCATATTGAGCCTCTTGAGAAATCTCTCGTGATTCGCTGTCGTATTGATGGTGTTTTGCGTAAGGTTATGGAATTGCCAAAGTCTATTGAGCCAGCGCTTGTTTCGCGCATTAAGATTATGTCTCGCCTCAAGATTGACGAGCATCGTATTCCTCAGGACGGTCAGTTTACGGTTATTGTGAATGACAATGAGATTGACCTTCGTATTGCTATCTCTCCAGTGGTTTGGGGTGAGCAGGTAGTCATTCGTCTTTTGGATAAGACTGGTACTGCTATGGAAGTCGAGTCTATGGGTATGACAGGTCGCGCTTTGCGTGATGTTACTCTCGGTATTTCTAAGCCGAATGGTATGATTTTGACATCTGGTCCTACGGGTTCTGGTAAGTCTACGACGCTTTATGCACTTGTTCAGAAGATTAAGAGCGAAGAAATTAATATTGTTACGCTCGAGGACCCTGTAGAGTATAAGATGGATGGCGTAAACCAGATTCAGGTTAACGTTGATGCTGGTTTGACTTTCGCTTCTGGCCTGCGTTCGATTTTGCGTCAGGACCCTGACGTTGTACTCGTGGGTGAGATTCGTGATGGTGAAACGGCGGGTCTTGCAGTTCAGGCAGCTTTGACGGGCCACTTGGTGTTCTCGACACTTCACACGAACTCGGCGGCAGGTATTTTGCCTCGTCTTATCGATATGGGCATCGAGCCATTCCTTATTGCTTCGACTTTGAATACGGTTATCGGTCAGCGTCTTGTGCGCCGCGTTGGCGAACGTCGCGATGCGATTAAATCTAGTGATATGCAGACTCAGGAAATTAACGCTGCTATCGGTCAGCTCTTGCCGAAGAGTGCTTCTGAGGTTGGTCCAATCAGTGATGATCTCGGTTATACGAATTTGCCGATTGCAAACCAGCAGGGTTACACATTGGTGAAGGGCGAAGATTCTGATCAGCAACCAGGTGGTTTCAAGGGTCGTGCAGGTATTTATGAGACGATTACCGTTGATGAAGATATTCAGAAGTTGATTATTGCGCATGCTACATCTGCAGATATTATGAATGTAGCGAAGCTCAAGGGTACGGTTACAATGCGTCAAGATGGTTTCTTGAAGGCATTGAATGGTATCACGACAATTGACGAAGTTAATCGCGTAGCGAGCGACTTGGCCTAAAGAAATATTGATATTAAAAAATCCCGTACCGATAGGTGCGGGATTTTGGTTGGAGGTTACTCAGAGTAGCGGACGCAGCACTGCGGCGCATGAACGAAGTTCAGATAGGGCAGAGTGAAACGATAGCATTGTGCAGGTGTACCTTCGTATTCTGCGGAAATCTGTTCGCCGCAAACCAGCTGTCTAGTATCGTGCTTGAGGCGCGCGGGCTGACCCTTAGGCCAAACAAATTTCCAGTCGTCGGCGACGTCGATTTCGAGTGCGTGCTCGTGTTCGAAGTTGAGCAGAATCTCGTTGTTGGCGATGACGCTGAGGGTTTTGCTGCCAAGATTGTCCTGGACTGCCTTGAAAAGCAGATACTGTGCATGATTAGAGCTAAGCTGTTCAAGCTTGTAGCCTGTAATCAGGATTACGCTAGCGCCATTAATAATGGACACGAGCTCGTGGGGCAGGATGACGTAGCAGGGAACGGACTTGTCTTCGTAGTCGATTTTCGAATGTTTGAACTCCATGTAGAAGGAGTCCTTCGGGACTGCACAGGTGCTATCGAACGAGAGTTTGATGTTCTCGTCGATGTGACCACAAGAAGCGATGACTAACATAGCTTTTCCTCCTTTGATTGAAAAGAACGATTTATTTTACTCTTGGGCTGGTCCCCGTGAGTAATGCGGTAATTTTAACATCGTTAGAGTTAGATGTCAAATGGAGCTTATATTACTATTTCCTTCGATCTTGTTTCGCTTATGATGTTTCGAGATATATAAACAAAAGTGGTTCATGCGGCGAGTTGAGAGTGAGCGTGCCGCTTTGCGGCACTTGCATCGGGCGTCGCCTCGGAAAATCCGAAATATAAATATTTCTCGGTTTTCACTCGGCTCCTACGAAGCGCGAACTCTGCGAGTTCGCCGTCACTCCCAACTCCTACTAAACAGAAAAAGAAGAATAAAAAATGCGACCTATTGGTCGATTCTTATTCTTCTTTTTCCGCTTGGTGCGAGTTGAGAGAGTCGAACTCTCATGTTGAGTTTGGAAAACTCACATAATAACCGTTATATGAAACTCGCATATGGCTTTTCATATCATATATGGGGTGGGTAAGAGGGTTCGAACCTCCGACCTTCGGTGCCACAAACCGACGCTCTAACCAGCTGAGCTATACCCACCATATATACTTCAGTATTATATCAGATAATAGCTGTCTTGGCAAAGGCTACTTAGAAGAGAAACAAAAAGCGCTTCGTTTGAAGCGCTAGTTTGATTAAATTAGAATGCGTTTTCGAGTACGCGATAGGCGAGATAGCCCAATCCGCCGCCTGCTGCAATGATTAAGACGATGATGAGTGGCCAGATCCAGCCATTACTCTTTTTGTCCTTGTTTTTAGCAACCTTGGTAGCCTTTTTGCTCTTGGCTGGCTCTTCTTTAGCTTTTGGCTCATAGGTATTTTTGCCGACTTTGTCATCCTGAACATATTCACTGCCAGAGCCGAGTGGGCGCTTTTCGACCTTTGCGTCGTTACGAATGAATGGGGAACGGACGCCTAGGGAATAGTTATTGGCATTTGGTGAAGATGGAGCCTTTTCGAGAGCCTTTGCGGCGGCATCGGCAGCAGCGGCAGTGTTCTTTGCTTGAATTTTCTCGGCTTCGCTGAGAGCTGTCTTTGGTGCAGCGGCTGGCTTGGCGACAGGTTTTGCGACTGGCTTAGCAGCGGCAACATGCGCAACTGGCTTAACGACAGGCTGCGTAGGCGTTTTAACGATAGGGGCCGGCTTTGTGATGCGCGTAACAGGCTTAACGGCTGGAATTGGTGCTGGCTGTGCGACAGGGTTGGCTGGGATAGAATGCGGCTTTGTTGCTGGATGCGAACTTGCTACGCGATAATTTGGCATACCAGCAGAAGCGGGCGCAAAACGAGCGACGCGACGTGGTGCCTGTGGCTGAACGGCGTTTGGTGCTGGCTTTGTATTGACCTGAATTGGTTTTGGCTCGGCTGTTTTAGCTGCAGCTTTTTTACGAGGACGGGCAATAAAGTCCATGTAGCGTGTACGTGGAGTATAGGACTGTTTTTCGGCAATAAAATCTTTTGAAGCTGTGCTTTTTGTCTTGGTTTGGCTCGACTGTGAAGCCCTTGAAACTGCTCTATCTAGTTCGTCGTAATCGATCTTACCGCTCATTATATTTACCTTTTGCTGATTCTACGATAGCACAAAATGAATCTGCTATCAAACTTGCGCCTCCGATGAGCAAGCCGTCGATACCAGCAATATCTAGATAGCCAGGCGCGGTATCTTTATTGACTGAACCACCATAAAGAACGGGGATATCCATAGCGACGGATTCACCATAAAGCTTGGCGATTTGGCGACGAATGACGAGCTGAGCAGCTTCGATGTCTGCTGGGCTTGCTGGGCGAGCGTTCTTGTTGCTGGAAATTGCCCAAACTGGTTCGTAAGCAATGATGACTTTGCTGATATCTTCTTCGCTGACTTCGCTGAGTCCACCGAGAAGCTGGCTATAGATAGCTGAATTCGTTTCGCCGTTGCGGCGTTCGAGGGCGGTTTCGCCGATGCAAAGCACAGGAGTAAGGCCGTTGCGGATGGCGGCAGCGACTTTTTGGGCGATATCTTTATCGGTTTCGTTGAAAACGTAGCGGCGTTCAGAGTGACCAACGATAGCGTAATCTACAAAGCCGCGAATTTGCGAGACGGAAACTTCGCCAGTGAATGCGCCATAATCGCGCCAGTAGAAATTCTGTGCAGCGAGTTTAAACTGGCGGCGGTTAATTTGCAGAGAAAGTGTCTGCAAGGAAATAAGAGAAGGGGCTAGAACAACTTGCACATTGCGCATTGCAGGGATTTTGTCTGCTAGGCGATGCAGGTATAGGCTGGCCTCGCCAGGAGTAAAGTTCATTTTCCAGTTTGCAATAATGTAAGTTTTTCTAGCCATCATAAGCATATTTTAGCATAAGTATGATAGTTTTTCTTGGCATCAAAAAGCGCAGCTTTTAAGGGGCTGCGCTTGTAGAATTATTCGCCAACGAGGCCAAGGATGCCGCGGAGTGCGTAAGCGGTATCTTCGTGACTGCGGACAGTAATGGTATCGATGCCCATTTGGACGACCGGATAATCGTTACCGCCAGGCTGAGTCATATCGCCGAAGTAAAGGATATCTTTCTTTTCGACCTTGAGCTCTTCCATGAGGTGGGTCATACCGAAGACCTTGTTCATGCCAGGAATGAAAGCGTTGATAGATGTGGTGCCACCAACTTCATATTCGAATTCTGGTGCGAGTTCCTTTGCGCGTGCAACGATTGCATCGCGTTTCTTGTGGTCTGGATCCCATGCATACTTAACATCGGTGCCGGCTTTTTGACCGAGAGCAGAGAAGGTGACCTGAGAGAGGCGGTTTTCGATGATTTCGTCGCCTTCAGCAACCTTGTCTTCTTCCCAGTAGCCGAGTTCGCGAGCAGCGGTTTCGATGGCTTCGGTGATCTTGGCAACCTGTTCGTCGGTAAGTGGGTAGTTGTAGACCTGTTCCCAGTCTTTCTTTTCTGCGCTGTAGCGATAATACTGAGTGCCCTGAGCGACGAAGAGATGGAGATGAGAGAGCTGTTCTGGAGTAGCCTTTTCGAGACGATTAACAATTTGAATCAAGAATTGATCGAATTTCTGGCCGGAAATTGGGCAGATTTCGAAATGATCAAGACACTGCGTAAGAAGGTCGGCAATCTCGTCTGGGATTGGCGTCTTGGCGATATTAAGGGTTTGATCGATATCAAATGCTAATACTTTTCTCATTTATGAGCTCCTTTTATGAAGATATTTTACAAAAATACCATAAATGTTGCAAAAGTAAAATATTTAAGAGAAAGAAATAACCCCCACACTGTACGTGCGGGGGTCGCGGTTTTGGGGGATGAAAGAGTCGGACTAGGCGGGGCGAAACTTTACGCCTTGTGGAAAATATCCTTATCCACATGACGAACCATCGCCCAGTATTCGTCGCAAGCGGCTTCCTCTTCCTGAGGGGTCATGTTAGGCCAGAAAAGACCGGGGTAGGACTGCTTCAGCGGACGGCCGAATGCATCCTTGGTCTTATCGAACTTCTGCTGCTGACCGTTCTGGCCCTGCTGCTGACCGCCCTTGGTAGGAGTCTGCTGCTGGCCGTTCTGGTTCTGCTGCTGCTGACCGTTCTGGCCCTGCTGCTGGCCGTTCTGACCCTGCTGCTGACCGTTCTGGCTCTGCTGCTGACCGCCCTTGGAGGGAGGATTCTGCTGCTGGTTGCCACCGGTGTTAGCCTGAGCTGCCTTGATAGCCTTGTTGATGTTTGCTGCCTCTGTCTTCAGCTCATTGAAAGCTGCCTGTCTTGCGGCATCAGATGCAGTTACATCAGGCTCATCCTTGAGAGTGAAAGCGACGACGTTCTTGCTGCGCTGCTTAACTCTCTCGGGAGACTTGCCGCTAGTA